>JBOGCH010000008.1:0-32561 GCA_051656645.1 Marinifilaceae bacterium | reverse complement strand
TCCATCAAAACTTATTTCGTGAAACATGCGCTGACGAACTATTTCTACTTTCTCTTCTATACTGTAATCTTTTTTGTATTCTCCTTTTCCTAACATAAGTTTACATTTTATCAAGTAAAGAATTTTCAGGAATTGACATGTAGTACATTGAGTACCCCTCTTGTGTGTTTCGACTAGGTTACGACAAGGTTTCGACTAGGTTCAGACTAGTATGACACCCCAATAGTAGTCGAAACCTAGTCGAAACCTTGTCGTAACCTAGTCGAAACCCTTAACGGGAGTAAGTGAGGATGTTGTCCAAATTGAGGCGAAAAACGTTAGATGATTTATTTTTTTAACGTTACAGAGTGCTAATGAATGGCGTAAAAAACAGCTATTTAATAATATTAAATAAAAAAATATAGATACATTTGTATGAATTGAACGCATTATGGAAAGTGAAAAAATAGAGAAGATAGAACATTTTATAAACAATGTAATAATCAGTCAACTAGGAATGTTGCAACAAACAGATGCAACGTTTATTAGTTTTGTCGCAATGGGACAGGCAATAGAGGTGATGGGTAGTTTATTGGACAATAAACCAATGAAAGCTAAAGGACAAAGCTCAAAGCGTTTTAATGCGTGCATAAACTATTTATTGGGTGGAGGCTATAGGATACATAACGAAAATATGTATTTGTATGATAAACTGCGCAACCAAATGGTACACACATTTATTCCGTCGGGAGATATTCTGCTCATTCGCGAAAAGGATAATTTGCAAGGCATGAAACACTTAACAAAAGTGGACGGTCGTCTTGTCTTGATATCCGAACAAATGTACGCGGATATTTGTAAAGCCGCTCAACGTTTATGTAGTTTGCTTCACAGTGGTAAAGTGAAAGCTAAAAATATAGGATTTGAATAATGGAGAACAAAAAGAATAGTACACACTTATTTATGGATAAACGAGTGGTACTAATAGGCGCAGGAAATGTGGGGCATCATTTGGCACAAGCACTGTTAAGTAATGGAATTAATTTGTGTCAGATATACAGTCGTACTGCGTCATCAGCAATAGAATTAAGTAAAAAAACAGGGATAACCTACACAACCAATATGAAGATGGTTTATCCTGATTGTGATATATATATATTCGCTGTTTCGGACGACTCAATAGAGGAGTTATGCAAGGAGTTATATTGTAAGGAGGATGCTTTAATTCTTCACACTTGCGGAAGTGTACCTATGGATACGCTTTGCGTAACGGAGAGAGCGCACGGGGTGCTTTATCCATTACAAACTTTTACAAAAAAGCGTGAGTTGGATTTTAGAGAAATTCCGTTGTTAATAGAGGCATCAGATACCAATAGTTTTCAAGTAGTGGAACAATTGGCACAAATCCTATCGGACAATGTGGTAGCAATGACCTCTGAAGATAGACGAAAAGTACATTTAGGTGCAGTGATGGTAAATAATTTCACAAATCACTTGTACGAACTTGCCGGCAATTATTTGCAAAGTCAGGATATAGATGGTAAATTGTTGCGTCCGCTTATTTATGAAACGGCGCATAAGGTTATGTCAATGACGCCTCATGAGGCACAAACCGGCCCGGCCAAGCGTGGTGATAAGCGTGTGTTGCAAATGCACATGGATTTATTGCAAAGCAAGGAAGAGCTCTTAAAAGTATATACATTATTTACAGACTCAATTGAAAAGAGTTTTGCCGGACAACAAACAAGTAGCGAACCTAAGGGTCCGAAACCCGGTGAAATGTTGACATTGTGGTAGAAATATAAAAAAAGAAGATATGGCATTTTTTAAAGATGAATTAAGAAAGATACGAGCGTTTATATTAGATGTTGACGGTGTCATTTCGCATCACGCGATGAATTTGGACGATGAGGGAGAATTGGTACGTACCTCTTGTGCCAAGGATGGATATGCTATTATGTATAGCATAAAGAAAGGATACGTGGTAGCAATAATCTCCGGGGGGGGTACACCGGCAATACGTAAGCGTTTAGAGAAACTTGGCGTAAAGGATATCTATCTGAAAGTTGCCAATAAAGTGGATGCGCTACATGAAATTATGGAGAAATATGAACTGTCGGCAGAAGAAATTATCTATATGGGCGACGATATCCCCGATTACAGAGTAATGACTATGGTGGGATTACCGGTTTGTCCTCTTGATGCCTGCGAGGAGATTAAGAGTATTTCAAAATACATTTCGGATGTAAAAGGAGGCGATGGCTGTGTAAGAGATATCATCTCGCAAGTTTTAAAAGTGCGAGGGGATTGGATGGATACAAAATGTTATGTAAAGAGTATGTAAAATAATTGAGAGATATTATGTTAGTCCTGCTTAAAATAATACGCTGTAAAACCTTGGCATTTGTTGCCATGTTGCTAATATTGATGCGTTATTGTTGCATTGCTCCGGCAATGAAACTGAATGGTTATGACTTGCAATTGCCGTTGTGGCTATTTGTTATGTATGTATTGGCAATTTGCTGTTTGGTGGCAGGGGCATATATTATCAATGATTATTTTGATTATAAGGCCGATCATGAATCGGGTGTAAAACAAATTCTGATAGGGAAAGAAATTAGCCATAGAACGGCAATATCGCTACATGCTGTGTTTTCATTATTGGCGGTGCTAATGGTGTTTTTTATGGCTTTTTATTTACGTATATGGTACGCAGGGATGATTTTTTTTCTGTTTACAGCTCTACTTTGGGGATATTCTGCCTTTTACAAGGAAACTGCTCCGTGGCGTAATTTTCTTGTAGCTTTTATGGCCGCTTTATTGCCTTATGCTGTTTTCTTGTTTGAGATACCTTTATTGAATAGAGTAACGGGTGGAGCAGCAAATATTCCTTGCATGAGTTGTATCTATGTATCGGTGATGCGCTATTCCTTTTTGTTGTTTGTTAATGTGTATATGTATGAATTAACGAAGGATTTATTTTCATTAAAAGGAGATAAGGCCTATGGCATCCGTACGCTTGCAGTACGCTATGGAGAGGAACGCACACGATATACATTAATGCTATTTTCTTTTTGTATGTCAGTTGCACTTACCATTACACTTGTAATGCGTGACAATTGGAGTAGTGCACGTAGCATCTTTTTGTTAGCAGCTCTTATTGCGCCGTACTTGATTTACTTATTCTTATTGGCTTATAGGCCACAAGCACGTAAATCCCTAATCAATTTGTTAAGAGTAATTTTATGCAGCTCTGTACTAGCTTCTATTTTCAATATTATTTAGTGGGATTATAAGCGGAAGGAACAATAATGGATTTTAATTCCATGCAATAACTAAAACGTAAACCATTTAGGAATGAGATATAATATTATACTTGCATCAAATTCGCCACGAAGGAAAGAGCTGTTAAGTGGCTTGGGTATTCCCTTTACAGTAAAAGTTAAGGATACGGATGAGAATTATCCGGCAAATCTTCCAACACGCGAAATTGCAATCTATTTGTCAAAGTTAAAAGCAGATGCCTTTAAAGGCTGCATTGCCGACAATGAGCTGATAATAACGGCTGATACTGTTGTTGCTACTGAGGACCGGGTATTAATGAAACCATGTGATAGGGAAGCAGCCATTGAGATGTTGCAACAACTTTCCGGACGCGCACATAATGTAATAACAGGTGTTACACTTGCAACGAAAGAGTGGGTGCGCAGCTTTGATGTGGTAACTAAGGTATACTTTGATGTTCTTTCCCCTCAACAAATTGCCTACTATGTAGACAACTTTAAACCATACGATAAGGCGGGAGCCTATGGCATTCAGGAATGGATTGGGTATGTGGGTATAAGCGGAATAGAGGGAAGCTATTATAATGTAATGGGACTACCAGTACATGTTTTATTCAAGGAGTTAGAGCAACTGATGCCTAATGAACTTTTGCAATAGAACAGCGTGGATAAAAGCAAAATAAAATAGTCGATATCAACTAAAACAAATTATAAATATGAAGTGTCTATTAAATCTTATTTTAATACTACTAATTAGTATCCCGAGTTTTGCGGATGAGGGAATGTGGATACCAATGTTACTGAAGAAGTACAACATTGAAACCATGAATCAAAAAGGCTTTAAATTAACAGCCGACGATATATATAGCATTAATCAAGCTTCTTTAAAGGATGCCGTTGTAGGGCTAGGACGTAAAGGTAGACCGTTTGCCCATTTCTGTACAGGCGAATTGGTAAGCGAACAAGGATTGATGCTTACCAACCACCACTGTGCGTTTGACATGATACAAACACATTCGTCGCTAGAGAAAAACTATTTGCGTGATGGTTTTTGGGCAATGAATCAAAAGGAAGAGTTGGCAAATCCCGAAGTAACAGCTTCAATATTGGTGCGAATGGAGGATGTAACTCCACAGTTGGCAACAATTTTGAATGAGAAAATGACTGACGAGGAGCGTGCAGCAAAGTTAAAAAGCGCAATCGCAGCAATTGAAAAGAAGGCTGTTGAAGGAACCAATTATAGTGCTAATGTTAAACCTTATTTTAATGGTAATCAATATATCCTAGCGGTATATAAGATATATAATGATGTACGTTTGGTTGGTGCACCACCTTCGGCAATTGGTAAATTTGGTGGAGACACGGACAACTGGATGTGGCCTCGACATACGGGTGATTTCGCTGTATTGCGAATTTATGCTAATAAAGATAACGAACCCGCGGCTTACAATGCGGATAATGTACCCTATTCTCCAGAGAAATTCTTTAAGATAGCTACAGGTAACTTGAACGAAGGCGATTTTACCATGGTGTTTGGTTACCCTGGTACAACAAACCAATATGCAACATCCTATGAAGTTGATCAAACAGTTAACGTAGACTATCCTTCGCGCATCGCGGTGAGAACGGCTAAGTTGGACGTTATAAATAAGGCAATGAATGCGGACGATTTGACACGCATTAAGTATGCTGCAAAAGCTGCCGGCATTGCTAATGGATGGAAAAAGTGGCAAGGGGAGGTACAAGGTGTTACCCGCTTTGCAACAATTGCAAATAAGCAAACCATGGAACAACAATTCCGCTCTTGGAGCAACAATATGCCTCAATACGCAGACTTGTTAAATCAATATGAGAAACTATATAAACAGCGTGAAGCGTATGTAACTCCCATGGTTTATTTAACCGAAGCAGGAACACGTGGAGCAGAGGCTGTAACTTTTGCCGGTGAGGTAATGAAACAGGCGACAAATAAAAATTATAGCAAGGAACATTTGTTGGCACAAAGTGAAGGGTTCTTCAAGGATTTCTCATCAGTAGTTGATCAGAATATTTTAGTGCAGTTGTTGACGTTATACAAAACAAATGTATCGGAGACGTGGCAACCGCAGTCTATCCGTAAGTTGCGTCAGCATGAGGTTGCAGCTTACGCAAAAAAGATGTATGACAAAAGTATCTTTACAGATGCGGCCGTGTTTAAAAACGCAGTGGGGAAAACGACTAATGCGACCGAGTTGCAGCAGTTAATTAAGAAGGATGGTGTATATAGACTTTATAATGAGTTTAGCACTTTATATACTGAACAAATAACACCTTCATTAAATGAAATAAGCGGTGAATTGAAAAAACTGCAAAAAGATTGGATGGCTGGTTTAATGGCTATGAATGCAGATAAAAATTTCTTTCCGGATGCCAACTCAACCTTGCGTGTTTCTTATGGAAAAGTGCAAGGATACAAGCCTAAAGATGGTGTAAAGTATACACACTACACAACGCTAACAGGGATTATGGAAAAGGATATCCCAACTATCTACGATTATAATGTACCTCAAAAATTGCGCGATTTATATAAAGCACGAGATTTTGGAGATTATACGCAAGAGGGTGAGGTTCCCGTATGTTTTGTAGCAAGTAATCACACAACGGGAGGAAACTCCGGAAGTCCTGTATTGAATGCCAATGGCGAGCTTATAGGTATTAACTTTGACCGAGCTTGGGATGGAGTAATGTCCGATTTAGATTTCCAACCGGAAATATGCAGAAACATCGCCGTAGATATTCGTTACGTATTATTTATTGTGGATAAGCTTGCCGGTGCTAAGCATTTAATCAATGAAATGGAATTGGTAAATTAAGGCATAAGGATACTATATAGAGTAAAATCGTCTTCCGTAAATAGGGAGACGATTTTTTTTATATATATAATTCTTACTAAAAATATAAATATGATAATATTTTCATAAATTGACAGAATTAAATAAATCACCATTAAATAGATATTTATGAAAAAGTTCATTGTACTGCTTGGCCTGTTTTTATTAGGCTCTATGTGGGTAAATGGTCAGGAATTTAAACCGGATGCATCCTATTACGGAGTAGGATTCTGGAGTCCTGATACACTGGGCAATCACCGCGCAGTGGTTGAAGTTAACAAACCGGGAGACATTATCAGAGTTGATATTCCTTGGAGGCGAAGAGATAAGAAACCGACTGAGACGGGGATAATAATTATTGACGCAACTACAGGGAAAGAAATTACCAATTTTTACAGGAGTTCCATTACTCGTGAAGCGGGAACACTTTTAATGGAGCCACAAACAAATCCCGGAAAGTATTATGTATATTATTTACCCTATAAAACTTCCGGAGGCCCGTATCCAAAAATTAATTACCCGCTAGAAACAACAAAACCACAAGGAAATTGGCTCGCAAAAGCGCGTATGAGTAATTTGGAAACATTGCCTCAAGCAAAATTTGTGCAGTTCCAATCGTTGTCATCCTTCGATAGCTTTTATCCAATGGAGGTTGTAGCTACCGAGAAGGAGAAAGCATCTTTAATCGCCGAAAATCCCAATAAAAACTATCTCATCTTCCCCGAAGATAGGAAATACAGTATCCGAATGTTTGACGATATACCTTATCGCTGGGCAGCAATAGGCACTACGAATGAATTTAATGGAGAAGCCGATATGAACGAGTATTATGTGATGCAACTGGGATTATGGGCTTTTAAAAAAGACATTAAGAATGTTAAATTGAAATTCTCTGATTTAAAAGGCAAGAACGCAATAATCCCTTCTAAGGCTTTTACCTGTTTTAATACAGAGGGCGTGGATTGGTTACGTAGGCCGTTAGATATAGTAATGAATGTAAATAAGGGGAAAGTACAACCCTTATGGATAGGTATTGATATTCCGGCTGAGGGTATTAGTAAGGGTGTCTATTCAGGAACAATTACAGTGGAGGCAGATGGTGTAGAGGTGCAAGCAATTAATGTCAATATAAATATATCTGATCATATGTTACCCGATAGAGGGGATAATGACATTAATCGTTTAAGTCGTCTACGTTGGTTAAATTCAGAATTTGGATTTGATAATAAAATCACTCAACCTTTTATTCCAATTACAGTATCGGAAAACAATATCAAAATACTAGGTAGAGAGGTGAAACTGAATAAAAACGGATTACCTGCTTCAATATCAAGCTATTTTACAGAGGAAATGACGGGTGTTGGAACCAATGCCACATCTATATTGGCGCAACCTATTGAGTTTGTTATTAGACAAGGACAAAAAAACATTCCGCTTGTTACTGAGGGAACTCAATTTACGCAAAAAGAGGAAGGCTTAACTTCTTGGACAAGTCAAAACAGAGCCGGAAATTTATCTGTACAAATAGAGGGACTTATGGAGTTTGACGGTTTTATGGAGTATCGCGTTAAAGTAAAAGCCAATGAAAATACCAATGTTGACGATATACGCTTGGAAGTGCCAATGAATGCCAAAGTAGCTAAATATTGGTTAGGGTTAGGTAGCGAGGGATCCTATCGCCCGCAAAAGGGAGAATGGAAGTGGGATGCAACGAAGAATCAGGAAGGATATTGGTTTGGCGATGTAAATGCTGGATTACAATGTTTGTTCAGAGATAATAATTATGTGCGCCCCCTAAATACGAACTTCTATCAACAAAAACCTCTCAATATGCCAACCTCTTGGTATAACGATGGAAAAGGAGGGATAACATATAGTGAGTCAAAAGGTACGCTTAGAATTAATAGTTACAGTGGAGCTAGAACCTTGAAAAAAGGAGAGGAGCTTAATTTTACCTTCCTGTTATCAATTACCCCATTTAAGCCTATTGATACCGAGAAACAGTGGACAGATAGATATCTTCACTCACATACGCCTATTGATGAGGTAGTTGAAGCGGGACCTAATGTGGTGAATATACATCATGCCTCGTCTATCAATCCTTTTATCAATTATCCTTTTATTCGCCCGGATTACATGAAACAATATATCGATGAGGCACACGATAAGGGCGTGCGTGTAAAAATCTATTACACCGTAAGGGAGTTGGCCAACAGAGCTCCTGAACTATGGGCGCTTCGCAGTTTAGGGCATGAGGTGTTTTCATCGGGTAATGTTCCCGGCTATTCTTGGCTGCGCGAACACTTAGGCGAGGATTATTTGGCAGCTTGGTTTGTCGATAAATACAAGGATGCAGCAATTGTAAACTCCGGAGTATCTCGTTGGCATAACTATTATGTAGAGGGACTACAATGGTTGGTAAATAATATAGGTATAGACGGATTGTACATTGACGACTTAGCTATAGACCGAACAACCATGAAGAGAGTACGCAAAATATTAGACAGAAACCGTCCAGCGGCTCGTATTGACCTACATTCGGCAAATCAGTTTAATAAAAGCGATGGCTTTATCAATAGTGCTTTCCTTTATATGGAACATATGCCTTATTTGGATAGATTGTGGTTTGGGGAATACTTCAAATATGAAAAAGGACCGGACTATTGGATGACAGAGACCGCCGGTATCCCATTTGGAATGATGGGCGAAATGCTTGAGGGCGATGGTGACCCATGGAGAGGAATGCTACACGGTATGACATGCCGTTTCAGATATCATGGTAAGGACAAAGAGGTACCTAAATATTTCTGGAAAGTATGGGATGATTTTGGAATTAAGGATAGTAAAATGATGGGCTACTGGGTGTCCTACAATCCTATAAAAACCAATAACGATAAAGTACAAGCAACCTCCTTTATAAAGGACAATAAAGTAATGGTTGTGCTAGCTAGTTGGGATGAGGAGCAAGCAAATATCGACTTAAAAATCGATTGGAAGAAATTGGGCATTGACAAGTCCAAAGCGGTTTTCCGTTTCCCTGACATGAAAACATTACAAACAGCAAAAACGCAACCTGCAACAGCTGCGATTGAAATCCCTAAAAACGGGGGATGTTTATTAATCATTGAAACTACTTAATCCTAATTGAATGGGTAATTATCTTCCAAACCGAGATAATTACCCATTCTGTTTATAAACCTAATCTATGAAAAAGTCAATTCTAACCTTATTATGCGGATTGTCTCTATACGGATGTCAACAAGCAACAATACGCCAAGTTGAGCTTACTATGGATACATATCCGTACTCTGATCCCAACCCCGTAGCGAATCCCGGGAATGTATTCTATCCATACTATACCTTTGACGGCTACTCTCACCAAGCCGAACCTCAAAAGTGGAATGGTGTTGTTTTGGAAAATAACTTTGTCAAAGTAACCATAATGCCCGAAATAGGTGGAAAAATATGGGGAGCTGTTGAGAAAAGCACAAATCAGGAGTTTATTTATTACAACAAAACGGTGAAGTTTAGAAACGTTGCCATGCGAGGTCCGTGGACATCCGGTGGAATAGAGGCAAACTTTGGTGTAATAGGACATGCACCACTAACATCTTCCCCCGTGGATTATGCAATCCGTAACAATGATAACGGTAGCGTAAGTTGTTATGTTGGTGCTCTAGATATGCTAACATCTACGTGGTGGTGTGTTGAAATTAATTTAGAAAAGGATAAGTCCTACTTCACAACGAAAACAACGTGGAACAATGCTTCACCATTGGGACAACCTTATTACCATTGGATGAATGCTGGGTATCGGGTTGGCGATGATCTAACCTTCTGTTTTCCGGGAAATAGTTTTATAGGTCATGGCGGAGATGTACATTCCTGGCCAATAACCGAGGAAGGACGTAACTTGAGCCGATACGCGGAGAATAATTTTGGCGGACCTAAATCAGAACATGTATGTGGTGAGCTTGGCGACTTCTATGGAGCCTATTGGGGTAACACAAACTTTGGGTCCGTCCACCATTCGGATTATGATGATAAACTTGGGATGAAAGTATGGGTATGGGGATTATCACGCGAGGGGATGATTTGGGAAGATTTATTAACCGATAATGATGGGCAATATTGTGAACTACAATCAGGCCGAATGTTTAATCAAGCAGCCTCAAATAGTAATCTCACGCCATACAAGCATATTACATTCCATCCATACACTACAGATAAGTGGACAGAATATTGGTATCCAGTAAAAAATACCGGACCATTTGTAAAAGCAGGTAAAATAGGAGCATTAAACGTTGTAAGAAATAATGACAACGTAAATATATCCTTCTGTCCAACAGGAAAAATAAAGGAGTCCGTGAAAGTAGTACAAGATGGTGAAGTAATATTTGAGGACATAATTAATGAAACCACCTTGAGCACGTGGACGGCAAACATTACAACACAATCGGCTAATCCGTTGCAAGTAACCATTGGTAATGATTTGTTGGTATATGAAGAGAACCCACAAAAGCGAAATACCTCACGTCCTCAACAAAAACCTCACTTTGATTGGAATTCATTATATGGTTTATATATGGATGGAAAGTTATGGATGGATCAAAGATATTACACCCGTGCAAATACCTCAATAGATAAGGCGCTCGCTATTGACTCCAATTATATCCCAGCTTTAAATTTAAAGGCAACACTGTATTTGCGTAATGGAAAATTTGACAGTGCGTTGATTGTTTCCAAACGCGCATTGAGTATAGACACGTATAATGATGAGGCCAACTATCTTTACGGACTCATAAATAGTCGATTATGTAATACTGTCGATGCCCAGGATGGATATTCCGTTGCCTCAATCTCCACTCCTTACAGATTATCCGCTTATATAGGTCTTATTAGCGAGCATGTTAAGAATAAGCATTTCTCGAAAGCGAAACATTATGTCAATAAAGCAATGGAAATAGCACCGGATAATCAAAACGTTATTCAATTGGCAATGCTTGTTGCTCGTAAAGCCGGAGATATTACTGAGAGTAGACGCCTAATGGCTTGCACGGAGAGACAATATCCTCTTAATCACTACACTCGCGCAGAGGCACTACTGTTGGATAATGACGCTTATACAAAACAACGATTTATTGACAAAATACAATCCGAGAATCCTTACCAATCCGTAGTGGAAGTAGCAGGATGGTATGAAAACCTGGCATGTAATGACGATGCGCTTAAAATTCTAAATCAAGCTCCATTAAATCCATTGGTAAAATACCGAATTGCACATTTATACAACAAACTGGGTAATAAGGAGAAAGCCAAACAGACACTAAGTGAAGGATTAGAGCTATCTACACAATTCACATTGCCTTATCGCCTTGAAACGTTAGCTGCGCTGCAATGGGCAAATTCCGTTTTGCCACATTGGAAAACAAGTTATTATCTTGGTTTAAATCATTGGGCAATAGGAAATACCGCCCAGAGTGAGGAGCAACTAGACCTGTGTGGGGATATCCCTCAAGAGGCTAATTTTTACCTTACGCGTGCGCTGCTCCGTAAAAATAAAGCTAAGGAATTGGACCTGTTAAGAGCCGAGCAATTAAATAATGATTGGCGCACTGGATTAGCGCTTATTAACTACTATAAAGAGGCCGACGATGAGATAAACTTCCTGGCATATAGTAAGAAATACAATGCCTTGTATCCTAATAACTATAATATCGGATTAAAATATGCTGCCGCGCTATCATCTCATGGGGAGTATGATAGATGTATAGATTATCTCTCTCAACTAAAAGTTCTGCCTAATGAGGGAGCAATGGAAGGACGCATTGTATATCGCAACGCAAACTTATTTTCTGCAATCAATAACATAAAATCCGGCAATTATACACAAGCTCTTCAGCGTATAGAACAATCTAAAATGTACATAGAGAACTTGGGAGTTGGCAAGCCCTATGATGATGATATTGATCTAAGAACATCGCACTATCTATCTGCTAAATGCTATGAATGTATGGGCGATAAAACCAAAGCTAAGGAGTATTACGACAAGGTAATTACGCATAAACAGCGCTACAATGCCAATACATTAATAACAGCCCTAGCGCAACAAGCCACGGGGCAATCCACAGATATAACAATCAAACAGTTATTGCGCCATGGCAAGAATAAAACTGTAATTGATTATACAGTCCACATAATCAATGGAAACAAAAAGAAAGCGGAAGAAAGTCTGTTATCCGCCAAAGCTTGGAAGGAGGTTGCTCCATGGGCAACACCAACCGCCGATAACGATTTACTTTTAGTAAAAACCATTGTGGATAAACTTTGATATATACAAAAGAGAGGGTGTATTTTGATACACCCTCCTTTTATTTCAGTTTATAATAATTACAACTCAATAACTCTTAAATCGCCACTAATTAATAACAATGCCAATTCAGATATTTTAGCTAAATAGAGTGCTGTAACTTCACGGTCAACAGCTTCAATGTAGCTCCTTTGCGATTCTCTAAACTCTATGCCGGACAATGTTCCAAGTCTAAACTTTTCCAAAGCTGCATCAAGATTATCAAAGGCAATAATAACATTCTCTTTTTCAAATAATAATAGTTGAATATTATTCTGATAGCTATTATATAGTTGTGCCAATTCGGCTTTCATGCCCCATTCCGCTTCCTGATATGAAATTTGTTGATTTTCAATATCTAGTTTAGCATTCTTAATCTTTTTTCTATCCTCAAGTCTATTAAACACATTCATTTGTACGGAGAATCCCCAATAAGGGCCCTTGGTTTGTGTAAGTGTTGTTACACCTTCGGGAAAATGATTGTGATTAAGGTTATATCCGGTGTTAAAATCAACAGTTGGGTACAACGATGCCTTCGCATTCTTCAACTCAATAGAAGTAAGTTTTTGTCGTTTTCTAGCCATTTCCAACATACTGTTCTGAGAAAGCATGTTCTCCGAAAGGGTTTGTAATGGCATTTGTGGAGCTAGGGAAATAGAATCTTTTATGTTTATAGCATCCGAGAACTCTCTATTCATTATCTCATTTAACGTAATATACGCAGCATTCACTTGTTCTGTCTGAGTCATATACCTGGCACTGTCTGCATTAAAATCCAGTTTTGCCTGCTGTAATTCCAAACGAGATAGCATTTCAAGATGATATTTATCTGTAGCAACTCTATAACGCTCAGCCGATAACTCTAAAGAGTGTTTTGTGGCTTGTAGTTTGCTCTGCTGTCTGATAACATTGTAATATCCCGAACTGACATTCATTATAAGCTGTTCAATTTCGGATTGTAGTCCAATCTCCCCAATCTCAAGCATCGTTTTGTACTTTGATTGCGTAAAAAACATACCGAGTCCGTCAAATAAACGCCATGACAAACCGCCTGAAACGTTGTAATTATTTGTAGTTATTGCATTTTGTTTCTCAACAACACCTTCCATCTCGGATTTGCTGTCCGTTATCTTTTGGTTTTGTCCCGCACTCACATCTACGCGTGGCATAAATTGCCCGTAATTGATGTTGTTTTCTAATTGCTTTACATCATTACGTGAAATTTTCAGCGCAAAATTTGTTTCCAATGCCTGTTCAATACATTGCTGTAATGTTAGCTCTTGCGCGGACGCCGTAAATATAGAGCAAAATACTATTCCTGTAATTGCTATAATCTTATTTTGTATTCTCATCACTAATCTCTTTTTTGGCTGCTAATCTATCATCACTCGCTGCTAAATAGGTATATATGGCAGGTATCACAAATAATGAAAGGAAGGTTGCAAAAGTCATCCCACCCACAACGGCAAGCCCCATGGCAATGCGGCTTTCAGCACCTGCACCTGTGGCAATGGCCATAGGTAAAATACCCAGTACAGTTGATAAACTAGTCATAAGTATAGGACGGAAACGCGATACCGACGCATCCATAATAGCCTCACGCATATTTAATCCCGCTTCACGGCGCTGATTTGCGAATTCCACAATTAGGATACCATTTTTAGATACCAAACCAATAAGCATAATAATACCAATTTGGCTAAATATATTCATTGTCTGATCAAAATACCACAGCGTTACCAATGCCCCAACCAATGCCAATGGCACAGTGAACATAACGATAAGTGGATCCCTGAAACTCTCAAACTGCGCAGCTAGAACCAAATAAATGAATACCAACGCAAGTATAAATGCAAACATCAAACTTGACGAACTCTCAACAAAGTCCTTTGAACTTCCCGATAGTGTAGTCTTAAAATTATCGTCCAGTACGTCGTCAGCAATTCTGTCCATCTCCGCAAGTCCATCTCCTAATGTTTTCTTTCTTGCTAATCCTGCCGATACTGTTGCTGCCACAAAACGGTCATATCTGTATAACTGTGGGGGCATAGAGCTTTCCTGTGTAGTAACAAGGTTTTCAAGAGCAACCAGATCTCCGCTAGAGTTACGTACGTAGATACTCTGCAAATCCGAAGGCTTATTTCTATTTGTCTTGTCCAATTGGCTAAAAATTTGATATTGCTTACCATTCAAAACAAAATAACCAATTCGCTGTTCACTCATCATTAGTTGTAAAGTCTGTGCTATGTTTTCCATAGTTACACCCATTACCGCAGCTTTATCTCTGTCAATGTGGATAGAGAGTTCGGGTTTGGTAAACTTCAAGTTCAAATCGGCCACAGAGAAAACATCGCTTTTATTCACTTCTTCCATGAAGCGGGGAAGCACCTCTTTTAGCTCCTCCAGGTTTCTCGCCTGAATAACATATTCCACTGGCAAACCACCGCGACGACCGCCAAATGTTTGTTGTTGCGTCACCATGGTACGTGCGCCGGTAAATTGGCGAACACCTTGCGAAAGCTCATCGGCAATCTCCTGTTGAGTACGTTCGCGCTGCTCAGGTTCTTTTAAATACACGTTTAGAAAGGAACGGTTTGTTCCGCCCATTCCCACCATGGCAAAAATACTTTCTTGCTCGGGCGAGTTTTGTTCAACATAGTCCACTACCTCGTCGGCATATCGGTTCATGTAAGCAAACGATGCCCCTTCTGGTGCAGTACTCATTATCCGTAATGACGATCTGTCCTCCAATGGTGCCATCTCCGATGGAAGTGCAGTCCATAAAAAGAATACACTACCTCCCAAAGCAAGTATCACCACTATAGCTACCCATCTAAAACGCATAAAACCAACCAAACATCTTCTGTAAAAATCAATCATTTTTACAAAGAATGGTTCGGTTACTCGATAAAACCAATTGTCCGTCACATTTCGAGTAAGTAACTTGGTTGATATCATAGGTGTAAATGTCAATGCCACAAAGGACGAAATACAAACAGCACCCGTAATAACAATACTAAACTCGCGAAACAATCGGCCCGTAGTGCCCTGTAAGAATACTATAGGGAAAAACACGGCAACAAGTGCCACCGTTGTCGCAATTACTGCAAAAAATATCTCATTACTACCTTGTAATCCCGCTTCGCGCGGTGACATTCCCTGCTCAATCTTAGAGTAAATATTCTCCATTACCACAATAGCGTCATCTACAACCAACCCAATGGCAAGTACAATGGCAAGCAGTGTAAGAATATTGATTGTAAATCCTGCCAAATACATCACAAAGAATGCTCCGACTAGTGAAACCGGAATTGCTAAAACCGGAATAAGCGTAGTGCGCCAGTTGCGTAAAAACAAAAAGATGATTAACACCACCAGTACAAATGCTTCAAAAATGGTACTCTTAACCTCGTTAATAGATTTGCGAATAAATATGGTATTGTCATATGCGGTCCCAATTTCTATATCGTCCGGTAAATCACGTTCAATATCGTCCATTACAAGTTTTGCACGGTCCACTATATCAATGTAATTTGCTCCGGGTTGAGGAACAATAACGCAGTTCACCATAGGAATTCCGTTACGCTTCATGCTAGAATACAAGTTCTCCGCATCTACTTCGGCTTTCCCAATATCACGGAAACGGACAATACGGTCACCGTCCTCCTTAATTACCAAATCATTAAAATCGTCAATGGACATTAATCTACCCAGTGTACGTATAGTTAATTCCGTATTTTCGCCTTCAATCTTTCCCGATGGTAACTCAACATTTTGTCTAGTTACTGCATTTCTAACATCCATTGGCGTAAGCGCATAGGCAGCAAGGGCATGCGGTTCCATTCGCATACGCACGGAATATCTCTTTTCACCCCATATTTGCACATCACTTACCCCCGATATGGTTTGTAAACGTTCCTTCACTCGTCGTTCGGCAAACGTACTCAAATCAATTAATGATTTGCTGTTACTCCAAACTGCCACTCCAAAAATGGGTTGCGCGTCAGCGTCGGCTTTAGTTACCGTGGGAGGGTCAACGTCTTTAGGTAAACGTCTCATTGCTCCAGATACTTTGTCGCGTACATCGTTGGCCGCTGTTTCCAAATCAATATCCAGGTTAAACTCAACGGTTATACGGCTACGGCCGTCGCTACTACTACTTGTCAATGAACGTATGCCGGGAACTCCATTAATGGCGGCTTCCAGTGGCTCCGTTATTTGTGTTTCAATTACGTCCGCATTTGCTCCGGTAAACGACGTTGTTACCGAAATAATTGGCGGGTCTACACTGGGATAATCCCTTACCCCAAGGTATGCTAATCCGATACAGCCCACTAATATAACCACCACGTTCATCACAGTGGCTAGTACCGGACGTTTTATACAGGTTGACGATAAACTCATCTACTTAATCTCTTTTATTACTCTTTAATAGTTACTTTCACACCCATGCCTGCGCGTAGCTGCATTAATCCGCCTGTTAAAACAGTGTCTCCTTGATTAATACCCTCAACAACTTCCACAAAACGCTCGTTTCTACTCACCGTTTCAACAGGGACTAATTCCGCTTTTCCGTTTCGTTTCACCCAAATGCGTTTTCCGTCCACCTCCGGTACAACAGCCTCGGTAGGGATGGCTATATAGGCCGCTTCCGTCTCGGGCGTAAATAATCCTTTTGCAAACATTCCCGGCATTAACTCAAACTTGTTGTTTTTAAAGCGCGCTCGTATTTTAATCATTCGCACATTATCAACAGATGGATCTATGGCATAAATTTGTGCTGTAAAAGGCTTCTCATTTCCGGTTACAAAGAATTCAATGTTTCGTCCCAGTAGGGGAATGCCCGCGTAACGTTCGGCAATGGCAAACTCATATTTAAGCACAGTGTTGTCAACAATGCGGGCAATCTGAGTACTTGGTTGTAAATAACTACCCGTACTTACTTGACGAAATCCCATAGTACCATCAAACGGCGCACGTATCTCGGTGCGACTAATTTTTACCTCCAACAAATCAATGTCAGCACGTAGCATATTAAAATCCGTAAGTAATTGGTCAAAACTCTCCTTGGATATGGATTCTCTTTGTAGTAAAATACGCTGTCTGTCTAATTTCTCCGATAAAAGCTTTTCCTGATATTTTGAGCGAGCTAACTGTGCTTGTAAATCGGCATCGTCCACTTTTAAAAGCAAATCGCCTTTACGTACCCGTTTTCCTTCCTCAAAATAAATTTGCTTAACCTTACCGGCAATCTCACTTACCAAAACAACCTCTTCATTTGGCATTAACGTTCCGTTTGCAGTAATACCACTTTGGGAGCTAACATACTTAGCAACAACACCTGTAACAGGCAAAGAGCTGCGGGCCGCTTTGGGAGCCTCAATTTTGGTGTCATCCTTTTTGTTCTCTGATGGCCATGCAACAGCAATAGCAATCACTGCAATAGGAAGGCCTATCTGCAGTGAACGTTTTACAATCTTCTTCATTGATATAATTACAATTATTTTATTCTCATGGTTTGGACATCGAAAGGAACAAAAAGTTTAGTTAACACTGTGTTAAAAATCAATTAATATCTGTTGCGTCCATTTGTTAATGTTCTTTACAAGGCGTTCCGATAGCGTTAAGGAAGTCTTAGTGGTGGGGGATGAGTTATTGTAATTGTGTGATAAATAGAGTGCAGTTTCTATAACCAACTAAACCTTTTATCTGGAATTATTCGATATGCTTAGTTTGGTATTTGCTTAGTTATACCTACCAATGAATAATAAAATAATCCGCCAAACCATGATTGTAACACGGTTTTGCGGATTATTACCGGTAGTATATACCGGGGGGGATGAGTGGCAGATTACTCCTCAGTGATAACGATTTTTTCAATCACGTCACCCGGACGGATATCGTCAACAATGTCAATACCCTCCACAACGCGACCAAAACAAGTGTGGTTACGGTCTAGGTGTTGTGTGTTTGCACGGTTATGGCAAATAAAGAATTGAGATCCTCCGGTGTTACGTCCGGCATGAGCCATTGATAAAACGCCACGATCGTGGTATTGGTTGTCGCCTGTCAATTCACAGTCAATAGAGTATCCTGGTCCGCCTGCGCCGTTTCCAATAGGACATCCTCCCTGAATAACGAAATCAGGAATTACGCGGTGGAAAGTTAATCCGTCATAGAATCCTTCTTTTGCAAGTTTCACAAAGTTTGCCACAGTGTTTGGAGCATCTTTCTCAAAGAACTCAATTTTCATAACACCTTTTGCGGTGTGTATTTCTGCTTTGTACATAATTGTTGTTTTAAAATGATTATACTATCAATGGCAACAAAGATAATTTATTTTTATGACATGCGATAGGATTTGTTTTTATGGAGCATAGAAACAATATGGGGCATGGTGTTTTTATTTATGTAAACATTTGTCTACTTTTGGATGTAAATAAACAGCGTTAGTCATGGAGCGAAGAGATTATTCAATACATAATTACCAAGTTAAGCATTTCGATACACTTACTTCTACCAACGGGTATATTTCCGCGTTGCCATTGAGCGAGGTGGGGGACAAAAGTGTGGTGCTCACATATAATCAGACCGCCGGACGCGGACAAGTGGGGAATAAATGGGAGAGCGAGGCAGGTAAAAACGTAAGTTTTACCATTGCATACAGACCGGATATAGCACCGTCCAATCAGTTTGTTATATCCATGTGTGTGGCTTTGGGGTGCCGCCGTTTTGTTGCGCGCTACAGTGACGGATGTTGCGTGAAGTGGCCAAATGACATTTATGTGGGCGATGAGAAAATTGCCGGCATATTGATTGAACATACAGTGATGGGGAACCGATTGGCACTGTCCATTGCTGGGATAGGAATGAACATCAATCAAAAGGTATTTGTGTCGGATGCACCGAATCCCGTATCATTACAAATGCTTATAGGGCATGAGTTAGTACTCGATACGGTAATGGAGCAGTTGTTGGAGGATATTGACGTTTATTACTCACGCCGTGCTAATGTTGCCGATATTCATAAAGAGTATATGCAGGCGCTTTACAGACGTGATGGTTATTATGGCTGGCGCGACGAGGCCGGCGAGTTCATCGCACGTATTACCGATGTGGATTGCTACGGACGTTTAGTGCTTGAAACGGAACAGGGCGAGCAAAGAATATATGGATTTAAGGAGGTGAGTTATTTATTGCGTTAGTGTGTGGAAAGGCTTGATAAAAAATGTACGTATCTTTCCACATACGACATAAAAAACTTAACTTTGCTCTCTGAATTAAATAGAAAAATCTAATTAAGAACAATGGAAACAGTAGTTAGTGGTATCAGACCCACAGGAAATTTACACCTTGGAAATTACTTTGGTGCAGTGAAGAACTTTCTGCAAATGCAGGACGAGTATAATTGTTTTTTCTTTATCGCGGATTGGCACTCTCTGACAACTCATCCAAAACCAGGAGATATTACTACCAATGTGCGTAAAATTATGGCTGAGTATTTAGCTTGTGGTATTGACCCAACTAAAGCGGCTATTTACGTTCAGAGCGATGTGAAGGAGATTTTAGAGCTCTATTTATTCCTAAACATGAATGCGTACTTAGGCGAGTTGGAGCGCACAACTTCTTTTAAAGAGAAAGCGCGTAAACAACCTAACAATGTAAACGCAGGTTTACTTACTTACCCTACACTTATGGCAGCGGATATCATGATTCACCGTGCTAACAAGGTGCCTGTAGGTAAGGATCAGGAACAAAATATGGAGATGGCGCGTAAGTTTGCACGTCGTTTCAATACCATATACGGAGCGGAATTATTCCCAGAACCACAATCGTACACTTTTAGCGGCGAGGCTGTAAAAGTACCGGGATTGGACGGATCGGGTAAGATGGGAAAATCGGAAGGTAACGCAGTGTACTTAATTGACGATGCGGCAACTATCCGTAAAAAAGTGATGAAGGCTGTAACCGATGGTGGACCATCAGAGATGAATAGCGTAAAACCAGAAGCAATTGAGAACTTGTTTACAATGCTGAAAATTGTTTCTACACAGGATACATACGATTTCTTTAACGATAAATACAATGCTTGTGAAATTCGTTACGGAGATTTGAAAAAACAGTTAGCTGAGGATATTATCACCTTTACTGAACCTATCCGTGAGCGCATTATTGAAACTGCGGCAGACGATGTTTATATGGACAGAGTGGCACGCGAGGGTGCAGAAAAAGCACGTGAGAGCGCTGCTGCAACGATGAAAGAGGTTAGAAAACTAATCGGATTCAAATAATGTTTGAGTATATTCAAGGAAATCTAACAGATATTACTCCCACCTACGCGGTCATTGATTGCGTAGGTGTTGGTTATTTAATCAATATATCCGTTAATACCTATTCTGCTATTTCGGCGGAGAGCAAAACAAAGTTATTTATCCATCAAATTATACGCGAGGATGCTAACTTATTGTATGGATTTGCTTCGTTGGATGAGCGTGCCATGTTTCGACTATTAATTTCAATTAGCGGAATTGGTGCAAATACGGCTTGCGTAATGCTAAGTTCCATGACAGTGGGCGACATTGTTGCGGCCATACAGACAGAGAATGTCAACGCCATAAAAAGCGTGAAAGGAATAGGTCTTAAAACAGCACAACGTGTTGTTATTGAGCTAAAGGATAAGATAATGACACTTTCAGCCATGCCTTCAACCATGGCGTCGGCTGTGGCTATAAATGGCAATAAGGACGAGGCGTTAGCAGCTCTTGTAATGCTTGGTTTTGTCAAAGCACAGGCAAGCAAGGTTCTTGATAAGCTGGCTAAGGACGATGCATCAGCATCGGTAGAGGAGCTTATTAAGCGCGCATTGAAATTACTATAATTACCACCTAAATAGTTTATACATGTTACATATTCAATTATTTGTAAATAACCCATGGCAGGAAAATACTGTACTTCTGTATGATGAAACGAATGAAGCGGTATTAATTGACAGCGGATTCTATACGGATGCCGAGAAAGCGCATTTTGAGAAGTTTATAAGCGAAAAGGGTTTGACGCTAAAAGCGTTGTTATCCACTCATCTACACATTGATCATGTCTTGGGGAATAAGTTTATAGATGAAAAATACGGATTGTTAACAAATGCATCGGCCGATGATGAGTTCTTAATTGACAATGCTATTGAATATGCAGCAGCATTAGGACTTCGCGGTGTTGAACAACCTCCGCGTATTGGTCACTATTTGGAGGATGGCGATGAAGTAAAATTTGGCGATACTACCTTAAAAGTGATAGCAGTGGCAGGACACAGTCCGGGCGGATTGTGTTACTACAGTGAGCGCGATAAACTTTTAATTGCGGGCGATGTATTGTTTTCAGGAAGTATTGGACGTGCCGATTTGCCGGGCGGAAACTATAAAGCGCTTATTGAGGGCATAAAAAGTAAGCTATTTACTTTGCCCGATGACGTTGTTGTGATACCAGGACACGGTCCGCAAACAACCATAGGTAAGGAGAAAAAGAGTAACCCTTTTTTTAATTAACGGAACAATGAAGAAAATAGGAATAGTTGTAGCAATGAGCGTTGAGTTCGACTTGGTCGAAGCTCAGATGCGAAATAAAGAAGTGAAGGAAATTAGCAATATTGCATTCGTCGAAGGTGATATCGCGGACAAACATATTATTCTAGCCAAAAGCGGCATGGGTAAAGTATGCTCGGCTGTGGGCGTTGTAGAGATGATACGTAACTTTGCTCCCGATGCTATAATCAATACCGGAGTAGCCGGAGGTATTGATATGGGCGTTAAAATTATGGATATTGTGGTTGGCGACCATACAGTATATCATGACACTTGGTGTGGGGATGGTTTCGCATTGGGACAGGTACAAGGATATCCGGAGCAGTTTACAGCTAATGAGCACCTTTTAGACGCTTCGAAGAGAATTGATAGCGATATACGTGTACTTCACGGCCTGATTTGTAGTGGAGACAGCTTTATCACTTCGCGTGAGGAGTTGGCAAAAATTAAAACAAACTTCCCTGCTGGATTAGCGGTGGACATGGAGTCCAATTCAATGGCACAGGTATGTTACATGTACAATACTCCATTTATCAGTTTCCGTATTATTAGCGATACTCCGGGAGTTGATGACCACATAGAGCAGTACAATAACTTCTGGGCGGAGGCACCTAAGCACTCATTTAAAGTATTGGAGCAGTTAATAGAAAATATATAATAGAGGTATGGAGAAGATTCCAAGTTTTTCGATAGACCACATTAACTTATTGCGTGGTATTTATGTGTCTCGTAAGGACTATATGGGTAATGAGGTGGTAACAACTTTTGATATCCGTATGAAAGAGCCTAATCGCGAACCTGCAATTGGTTATGGAGAATTACATACAATAGAGCATCTTGCTGCAACATTTTTACGTAATCATAAGGAGTGGGGCGATAAAATAGTATTCTGGGGTCCTATGGGATGTTGTACCGGTAATTATTTCTTGATGAAAGGCGATTTGGAGGCGAAAGATATAGTTGAGCTTATGCGCGAAACTTTCCGCTTTATTCGCGATTTTGAGGGAGAAGTTCCGGGAATGGCTCCAAGAGACTGCGGCAACTATTTATTGCATAACCTGCCTATGGCTAAATATGAAGCAGGAAAGTACCTAAGTGAGGTATTGGATGTAATAGACGAAAAAAATATGGTGTATCCGAAGTAATTGAGGATGCGATAAACAATATATATATCTGACCTATTATGGATTATGGAATAGCGGATCTAAGTATAATACCTATGCGATGCGACCAATCGGAACGTAGTGAGATGGTGTCGCAAGTTCTTTTTGGAGAGCTTTATGAGGTGTTGCAAATGGAGGAAAAGTGGATATATATCCGTTTACTCCATGATGGATATGAGGGTTGGATTGATAGGAAAATGTATCTTCCTGTTGCCGGTGATTGGGTGGAAACCATGCAAAGCAGTACCCTGACTAGCACAAAGGAGATATTTAATATTGTAACGCGCGCATATAGCTACGAGAATAAATTGATTGTTCTGGGTAGTGTATTGCCACAGTATGATGTAGAAAGCAGAACCTGCATGATAGGTGATGCGCTGCATGCCGTGGAAATTGCTATGAAGCCCGAATTGTCTTTACCGTTGCGTGAACGACTTATTCACTATGCGTTGATGTATTATAATGCTCCTTATTTGTGGGGCGGTCGCACACCGTATGGAATAGATTGCTCCGGACTTACGCAAATGGCGTACAGACTTGTTGGAGAGCAATTGCCACGAGATGCTTCGCAGCAGGCACAAATAGGAGAAACGCTTTCTTTCCTTGCAGAAACAAAGCCAGGCGATTTAGTTTTTTTTGGCGATGAAAAGATTACGCATGTTGGTTTAGTATGGCAGGAGGGACGAGTAATACATGCATCGGGTAAAGTCCGCATTGATAAGTTAGATCATCAAGGCATTTACAACGAGGAATTAAAGAAGTATACGCATAACTTAGTACTGATAAAGCGTGTAATTACTGCATAACATAAAAAGAGGCTGTCTAACAATTTTAGACAGCCTCTTTTGTATATCTCATCTTACATTTTATCAATAATCAATCTTTTGGCAACTAAATCCCAATCAATAAGATTCCAATAATTCTCAATGTATTGTCCTCTGTTATTCTGAGTGTCTAAGTAGTAGGCATGTTCCCATACGTCGATAGTTAAAATTGGATATTTACCATGACTAAGTGGAGTATCGCCGTTAGCTGTTTGGATAATCTCCATTTTGCCATCTTTACCAAGAGTTAACCATGCCCAGCCCGAACCAAATATTGTTAGCGCAGCTTTTGAGAATTGCTCCTTGAATTTATCAAAGCTACCAAAGTTTTGCTCAATCAGTTTTAATAAATCGCCCGTAGGTTTAGTTTTGTTTTCATCATACGCTTTTAACGACTCAAAATAAAAGATATGATTAAATGTTTGCGCTGCGTTATTATATAACGGGCCTGTAGCCTCTTTAACTATTTCTTGAATAGATAAGTTCTCAAACTGAGTTCCCTTCTTCAAGTTGTTTGTATTGTTAATATAAGCCGCAAGGTGTTTTCCATAATGGAATTGTACAGTCATCGTACTGATGTAAGGCTCTAACTCTCCTTCAGGATAGGCTAACGGTGGAAGTTTAAAGTTGTTATCTTTATCCTTAGCGTTAATTACATCTGCTGTCAATAATACACATAAAAACATAGCTCCGCTTTTTACATTTTCTGCTTTCATAATTTAAAGTTTTAGGAATATTATGCTCCTTTATACGTTCATTATGGCGTAAGGGTTTATCCTTAGCATACGTTTGCATTCCTAATTAGGTACAAATAATTAGGAATTGAGATATGTTAAATAACGGAAAAACCATATTTTTATTCCTCTGTACATAAAGTATTTATGTATGGAGAAATGGTAGGCTTCCGGGGGGTAGAGTCAAAAAACGAGTCATTCTTTTCATTCGTCAATACAACTTTTCTATATTTGTTGCATCGTTTTTTGCACATAGACTATATAAAATGTGCACTTCTTATTGTAGAATATAGGAGGGAATATAAATGCTAAAAAAGAATATTAATTTAATGTTTTAAAGGATGGAGAACGGTGTAGAGCGATTAAACTTTTCAAAGTGTATGCATTTATATTTCATTTCAATCTGATTAATTATTTCTAATTACGATCAAATTACTTTGCCATTATCGGGCAATAGTAGCAAGCGGTATGCAAATAGCGCGGTGTCGTAATCTCATCATTAATAAAATCACAAGATGATAAAAAAAGTATTAGTAGCAAATCGTGGCGAAATAGCCATTCGAGTGATGCGTTCGTGTCGCGAGATGGAAATAGCGACTGTCGCTGTTTTCTCTGAGGCAGATAGAACTTCTAAACACGTATTATTTGCAGACGAAGCTTACTGTGTAGGTCCCGCAGCATCGCAGGAAAGTTACCTATGCGTAGAGAAAATACTTAAAGTAGCAAAACAAAGCGGAGCAGATGCCATCCACCCAGGTTATGGTTTCCTATCGGAAAATGCCACTTTCGCGCGTCGATGCAAGGAAGAGGGTATTATCTTTATTGGTCCCGAAGCCGAGACCATGAACATGATGGGCGATAAAATCTCTGCGCGTAAACATATGATTGCAGCCGGAGTACCGGTTGTTCCAGGAACTCAACAACAGCTGGAGAGCGTAGAAGAGGCAATAACCGTGTGTAAACAAATTGGTTTCCCGGTAATGCTTAAAGCATCTATGGGAGGTGGTGGAAAAGGTATGCGTCTTATATATGCTGCCGATGAGGTAGAAGAGGCCTACTTTACTGCTAAACGCGAAGCTTTATCTTCATTTGGAGATGATACAGTCTATTTGGAAAAATTTGTAGAGGAACCTCACCACATTGAGTTTCAAATATTAGGCGATACACATGGAAATGTTATCCATTTGTGCGAGCGTGAGTGTTCTGTACAACGCCGAAATCAGAAAATTGTAGAGGAAAGCCCGTCACCATATATCACTGAGCAATTGCGTCAGGAGATGGGAGTTCAAGCCGTAGCGGCTGCAAAAGCAGTAAACTATGTTGGTGCCGGTACAATTGAGTTCTTAGTGGACAAAAACCATAACTTCTATTTCCTTGAAATGAATACTCGTTTACAAGTGGAGCACCCAATTACGGAGGAAGTAATTGGTATTGACTTAGTAAAAGAGCAAATTCGCATTGCGGCCGGAAAAGAGTTAACTCTAAAGCAAGAGGATGTTAAGCAACATGGCCATGCCATTGAGTGTCGTATCTGTGCGGAGGATCCGGACAACAACTTTATGCCATCGCCGGGAATCATTAAGCAGTTAGTGGAACCTAACGGTTTAGGTGTACGCATTGATAGTTATGTCTATCAAGATTATGAAATCCCTATGTACTATGACCCGATGATTGGTAAACTTATCGTATGGGCAACAACACGTAAATATGCCATTGAGCGTATGCGTCGTGTGCTTTATGAATACAAAATTACAGGACTGAAAACCAATGTGTCCTACCTTCGTTCCATTATGGATACCAAGGATTTTGTAGAGGGGAACTACGATACCGGCTTTATTGCCAAAAACGGAGAGGCCCTATTACAAATGCAGAAAACAGGCGATGAAGAGACCGAGAATATGGCAATCATAGCCGCTTACATTGACTATATTGTTTCATTAAATGAAACAGTGGGCGCTAATGGCAATGAGGATAAAAGTGCCATAAACCGCTGGCGTCAATTTGGTTTGCATAAAGGAGTATTAAGAATATAATCACATCAAGATATGGAAATACATGTAGGAAAACGTGTTGCCGAAGTGGAATTACTTAGCAAAGACGGAAATAAAGTAGAGTTAATGCTTGATGGTAAACGCTATGAAGTGGATGTGGTCTTAGCACAAAACGGTGCATGCTCCATTCTGCACAATGGCCGATCATACAACGCTGAGTTGGTGAAAAGCGAAAACTCAAAAAGTTATAAAGTAAATACACACTTCTCCACCTATGGAGTTGAAATTATAGATAGTCAGGAAAAATACCTGCGCATGCGTCGTAAGGATGATGAGGCACAGCAAGATGCCATCATCGCGCCAATGCCGGGAAAAGTAGTGAAAATACATGTTGCCGTTGGCGATGTAATGCAGGCCGGCGACACGGCGGTAGTGCTAGAGGCAATGAAAATGCAAAGTAACTACAAAGTGAACGCTGAGTGTACGGTTGCTGAAATCTTAGTAAAAGAGGGCGATTCTGTAGCGGGCGATCAGGTACTGATTAAATTAAAATTAAACGATTAAGTCAATCATGGAAGAGAATAAAATATTTGACCGTTTCATTGAGCGCGACAAAGCAGCCGAAATGGGCGGTGGTCTAGATAAAATAGAGAAACAACATGCAGCCGGTAAATTAACAGCGCGTGAGCGTATTGATTTACTATTGGATAAAGGGACATTTACAGAGTTGGACAAATTGGTTGTACACCGTTGTACTAACTTTGGAATGGAAAAAACACATGTTCCGGGTGATGGTGTTGTTTCGGGATACGGAAAAGTTGACGGACGTCAGGTGTTTGTATACGCTTATGATTTTACGGTTTATGGTGGTTCATTAAGCGCCATGAATGCACAAAAAATTGTAAAAGTACAACAGCTTGCAATTAAAAACGGAGCGCCAATCATCGCGTTGAACGACTCGGGTGGTGCGCGTATCCAAGAGGGTGTTGAGAGCTTAACAGGTTATGCCTCTATCTTTTACCAAAATACAATGGCATCGGGTGTAATCCCACAAATCTCGGCAATTCTTGGACCATGTGCCGGAGGAGCTTGTTACTCTCCTGCATTGACAGACTTTATCTTCATGGTAAAAGAAAAAAGCCACATGTTTGTAACAGGGCCGGACGTTGTTAAAGCGGTAACGCATGAGGAAGTTACAAAGGAAGAGCTTGGTGGCGCGGCTACACACAGCAGTAAGAGTGGGGTATCGCATTTCATGGCAAACTCTGAGGAGGAGCTATTAATGTCTATCCGTGAGCTATTAAGCTTCATCCCGTCAAACAACATGGAGGATGCTCCGGTTGTTCCATGTACGGACGACGTGAACAGAGAAATTGAAGCACTTCAAACGGTAGTGCCAATGGATCCTAACGTACCTTATGACATTAAAGATATTATTGAGCCGGTTGTGGACAATCACTATTTCTTCGAGGTGATGGCACATTTTGCTAAAAACGTAGTGGTGGGATTTGCGCGCATGAATGGTAAAAGCGTTGGTATTGTAGCCAATCAGCCTGCGTTCCTTGCCGGAGTTTTAGACATTGACGCTTCCGATAAAGCGGCTCGTTTCATCCGTTTCTGCGACTGTTTCAATATTCCTATTGTAACATTTGAGGATGTTCCGGGATTCCTACCGGGTACCGTACAGGAATTAAACGGTATTATCCGTCACGGTGCTAAAATAGTGTATGCATACAGCGAAGCTACTGTACCTAAAGTAACCCTTATTGTACGTAAAGCATACGGTGGGGCATACATTGTAATGTCTAGTAAACAAACAGGAAGTGATGTAAATTTAGCTTACCCAATGGCCGAGATTGCTGTTATGGGAGCTGAAGGAGCTGTAAACATACTTTATCGTGGTGCTGATGAGGCTACTCGCGCGCAAGCTATCCAAGAGTATCGCGATAACTTTGCAAATCCTTATGTCGCTGCCGAATTGGGATACATTGACGAAATTATTTTGCCACGTACCACTCGTGCTAAGTTAATCCAAGCACTTGACATGGCAAAAAATAAAATACATAACAATCCTCCAAAGAAACATGGAAATATTCCATTGTAATACAGTAGGATAATTCAAATTTCGCATCCATGCAACACTTATTGCTTGGTAGGTATGTACTAAAGTACGCATATCTGCATAGGCTAGCGTACCGGAGTCTACATATAGAACAATAATAGCAAATGCGAAACGCTGTTAGAACTTAAATATACGTGTGGCTATCCATTATTTTATGGGTAACCACACGTATATTTTTCTTTTGTACCAATAACAATCCGCTTGTACTCCTCCCTATATCCTCTCCGTGTTTTGTCCGTCTTTCCTCCGTGTTTCCTCCGTCTCTTAAAGCAACGGACAAAAGACGGAGGAAACACGGACAAAACACGGAGAGGACATAGAGAGGATATAGACAAAGTAGCAACGCGCATGAAATAGGATTTGTGAAAACGTGGGCGTAAGCGCATTAGTCGCGGCAGTAATAGCACGTGACATTCCTTGGATAATTTATTGGCAGATTATAGTGGGAAAAAGGATCATTGCTTTTATTTAGCTATTTTTGTTATGTTATTTGGTATACAATTTGATTCTTACCGTGAGGAGCATCGTAAATGGGAATGGCAGTGCTTGCGCATATCGTCAGCACTTGTACTCTTGTTTATAGGTAGGAGCTTGATTAATGAGTCAAGTAACGTATATTGGAAATCTATTATTTAAATAATTGTCCTCTAAAACTCGCGTATGCTAAACCATACCAAATGGGAGTGTTTATTACATAGGGATTTCCGAATGACAACTTAAAAACAAATAATAAACATATGAAATCATTGTTTTTAGTATTGATAACTCTGTTTGTGGGAATGCAACCGGCACTGCCGCAGTTACATCAACTTAAAAAGGAGATAAAAGATATTGTAGCCAACAAGCGTATAAAACTTGGAATAGCCGTAGAGGATATGTCCACAGGTCGCACGTTTGCCATGCATGGGAAACATCATTTTCCAATGCAAAGCGTTTATAAATTTCCTATTGCTGTTGCTGCAATGCGCGCCATAGAGGAAGGTAAATTCAATTTAACCGATTCGTTACGCTTTGATGAGCGCAACCTGAACCAAGACACATGGAGTCCTATACGTGAGCGATATCCGAATGGTGTATCTTTACCCATATCGGAAATAATAACCTATATGGTTGCGCACAGTGATAATTGTGCCACAGATGTAATATTTGACTTATTGGGCGGTCCTGCCCATGTTCAACAAACCATTGACGGGATGGGAGCAAAAAACATTCATGTAAGGAACACCGAGCAGGAAATGCAAAGCAGCCCAGAGGTGCAATTTCAAAATTATACAACGCCTAAGGATATGTTGCAATTCATTAAGCAATTTGCAAGTGGCTCACTTCTCAATGAGCAGAGCAACACCTTCCTTTGGCAAGTGATGTGCGCAACCTCTACCGGTTCATTTATCCGTCACATTCCCGGCGATGTGTGGATAGCCCGAAAAACGGGAACGTCGGGAAAAGACGCAAAGGGAATAATAGCTGCGCAAAATGACGTTGGTATTATTAAATTTGAAAATGGTAAGCAAATTGCTTACGCCGTGTTTATAACCGATTCGGCCGAAGGATATGACATTAACGCCGACATCATAGCCCAAATAGGCAAAGCCATCTACACTTATTTCAAAAATTAATGGCTAGCAAACACCAACGGCCCTACCTTAATTAAACAGGTAGGGCCGTTGATGTTTTAGTAACTGTGAATTTATACCAGTTTAAAACGTACACGCCATACGGGCGCGTTATAGTCCGCACTGATAATTTTAAAAGTACCAATCTCTCTTGTATTCTCCACATGTGCTCCAATACAAGCGCATATGTCGTAATCGCCAATGTATACCAAACGTAATGTCTCGCTAGCATCATCGGGCAGCTTACTCATATCAACACATGCGGGAACCTCGTTACGTGGAACAAGCTTACACTGTACATCTACATGTTGTTCAATAACCTCATTAACCTTTTCTTCAATTTCACGAATCTGTTCTGCCGTTGGCTCTACCTCAAGAATATAATCGCACTTACTCTTCTTGCGCTCAATATGCGCATTCTTTGACCGCTCACACCCAAACATCTTAACCATGGTTTGGTTTAAAATATGTTCTGCAGTGTGCATAGGTGGATATTCTTGTTTGTTGTGGGAGTTTAAAACTTGTTCTTCCATTATTTATCGTTTTTGTCAATACGCTGTAACATTTTTGCGGAATAAATATAGCAATAATAACACATGGTGACGAATGTAGACGCTGTTTATTCTTAGCGCTACAACATTGCGTGTGTACAGCTTTTCTATTTTCCACGTTCCCTCCTTATTGCTAAGCGTTATTAGAAATGTGTGATTCCCTTCTGTTGTGCGTAAATGGAGATATTTTTATTAAGTTCAAAATTGTTAGCTGTTTTTTCTTGTTTTCCAGATAGCCATTAGATGAAACTTTACTCTTTTGATCATTTCTTTATCAATCTTTCTATTATTACTCAAGGATAGAAATATATTTCCATCTTTGAGTAACAATGGAAATAAAAAGAAACTGTAGCTTATGAGTAATTATATGTTTAGGCTTTTTTGGCGGTGATAAACTTATTGGTGATGGTGTTGTAGAACCTTAAGCCTCCGATAAGTTGGGCAACTATGATAATACCAAATTCTACATCTGCGTAAGCGTCTCCGCAATTAGGCATTGCGTAAATACTTTTTTCTGTTATTCGTAGATCAACTTACGACTCCGATTTCTTTGTCCATTTATCTGGTAGATATTTCGGAACACTTCCTGAGGAGCATTCGGTAGAATTGACCCCATTTTATTTAGGATATCTGTAAAATATTCGAGCGTATTTATATTATTTTCTCTACATGAGCATGCAAGTGAGTAAAGCAGTGCCATCCGCTTTGCACCGGCATGACTTCCGGCAAACAAGGAGTTCTTACGACTAAGGCTGATATAACGATTAATACGTTCAATGTTATTTGTATCTAAGTTGTAATAGCCACTTTTTATGTAATTCTCCATTGAATCTACTTCAGTCAGGGCATACTTTACCGCTTCTGCCATTTCTGATTTTGGCAAAAGAGTTGGTCTGCTGTTTATTTCAGTCAATTTAGCTCGAAGACGTACAAATATTGGCGGTGCATATTCTTGGTGATAGCGTAAATGGTCATCTTCGGTCCATCCGTTGCATCCAATATGATGTTTATGATCATACCTATAGAGTTCGTTAAATAAGTCAATAATCACAGCAGCATCGATATCCTCTTTTATGTCTATGAATTTCCGCTTACAATGTTGAATACAACTTATTCGCATGATATCGGGATAGTCCTCGGAGGAACCGAATTTCCTATAAGTGGAATAACCGTCCGTATGAATTGTTCCGCTATAGGATTGTAGTGTTTTGTGAATAACCTCTCCCCGCCGTGAACCATTTTCATAGATAAACTCTACTAATTTTAAATGGTTGGCGAGTATCCCCCAATAATAACCCTTCTTGCTTCCTTTAGATTCAGGATACTCTTTCTCAACCAAAACTCTGTAATAGGTTTATCTACTGTAATGTATGGATCGGAAAGAATAGCTTCACGGAGAGATGGCGACAATCTGTCCAATAAATCGAACGATTTTCTAATCAATCCATGTGCGGTAGATTTACTGAGTTCCACTCCTTGTTCTCGAAGCATCTTGATAACACG
>JBOGCH010000007.1:0-19799 GCA_051656645.1 Marinifilaceae bacterium | reverse complement strand
TGCTGTGTCGTGATTGCGGATACAAAAGTAGAGCTTTTTTCTTACCCTCCAAATTATTTCGCAAATTATTTTTCGAGGTATTTCGCCACTTTTAGGCTAAAGTGTTAACAGAATGAGTAGTTAGCTACCTCATTTTTTTGAAAAAAAAATATCATGTTATAGAATCAATTCTGCTTGACAGCGGGATTTTGGCATATTCAGTCCCCATCGCCCAATCTATTTTCCATAAATTGTCCGCAAATAAATAGCCAAAACCACTCCTCATCATTCAAAAACATGTCTACAACTCCCAAAAATTGCACTTAACGGCATAAAAATGCCGATAAATCACATCTAAAACCTCAAAAACGCCTTACGCAGTGCAAAATTTCCCGGAACAACGACTCATTTTTCTCCTCATCGCACAGAAATTGCCCTCATCTCCCCACTACCCTCCTTTCACCCTCTAGGGGTTTCATTCAGGTTTCATTCAGCTTTCATTCAGGTTTCATTCAGGTTTGACCCCCTAAACCTGAATAAAACCACTATCATACCTGAATGAAACCTGAATGATATATAGACATAGAGAAGTTTTTATATATACGTGCTTAGATTACATATGAGAAAATGTATATTGATTAGCTAAACAAATTATACACAGGAGTAATGTTGTATTATATAAGCATTAGGAGAAAAGGTAAAACCATATTCCGGAATAACATTCAAAATATATACATATTTTGATTATTAAATGTATTTTTGTGTTTACTAATTATTTATAGAGGACTTTTCACTGAAAATACATGGTCACAGTATTGGCGATATATTGGTGTGAAGGATTTTATGAAACAAATTAGCCTACAGTTATTTATAGGAACACAACTAAACATTACTTAAATATGAAAAAACTTATTCTTGCCAGTCTCGTCATTCTAACATCATGTGGTAAGCCACAAAAAGATATAGATGTTGAAACTATTCATGTCAATCCTTCGACATCTGCAACTGCAAATTTGTATGACATATGCGACAGTATTAAAATAATAAAGCTCGCAAATAGTCAGGAGTTTACCGGTACAAACCTAGACGAGCGGGTGATAGTAGCCGAAGATTACATTTTTATAAAACACAACCAGGGTAGAAATCAGTATATTAATATATACTCTTTAGATGGTGTTTTGCTTAACAAACTATCAAAAATAGGAAGAGGACGTGGTGAATACATCGATATTGAGAGTTTTTGTTATGACAAGAACCAGAACACACTGGTTATATGTAATTCATGTAACAAACAATTACTTCATTATTCACTCCCAGATTTAGACTTTATACAAAAAACAGATTTAGAATTTATTCCATATTATATCACAGATCTTAATAGTGATAAAATCTATGTAGGACACAAGGATAAAAATTTAGTGGCAGGTATACTAAAAAACGATAGTTTATCCAAACCAACAATTCCCTACAACAAATTCACTTTATCCATTGCACGAGAAATCACTATTTTTTCATTACAACGTAACTCTTTAATTTACTCTTTTAATAGTGTTAATCCTGTAATATACAAAATTACTGATACTCTATGTCAACCGCAATATAAAATAGATTTTGGTAATAATGCATTAAGCGATAAAGAGCTATATGATAATAATGATCCGCTAGCTAGTTATAATTTCAAAATGAAATTCGACGAAAAAAAATGTACCGGCGTTGTTCATAACACTATTATTTCAGACAATATGGTTACATTTAGTTATGTCTATCAAAAACTTGATCCACGCAACTCTCAAATTGGGGTATATGATATACACAATAAAACCTGCACTAACTACAAAGGCTTCAAGGTATCAGGAATAACTAATCCCCTTTTACCACAAACTACATATGATAATTTCTTTGTAAATTTAGTTATACCTGATAATATTTCACTTTCAGGCGAAGAAACGAACGACATTCTTGGACAAACCATTAGTCACGAAATTAATAGCAAAACAGAAAATAGAGATTCATACCTTGTTTTATATCGTTTAAGAAACAGATAATTTAGGTTCAATGTAAAGTAATCCCCCGACAAACTTGCGTTAAGTTTATCGGGGGATTACTTTACATATAGTACATTCAAACATTTCTTTGAATTGCAACTTTAGTCCTGTGGCTACAAAAACTAAAGTGATAATGAGTACTAGTTCTGGTTCTCTGCTTGTTCTTTTTTCTTTCCAAATACTTTGATATAAGAGAACACAAAAATATAGATAGAGAATATAAAAATGAGACTTCTTAATACAAAATCGGTAATATTTACTGTATCTAACGAGGCGATATCACGTGTTAATACGGGTATCATTAAAATCATTAGGGCAAATAGGATTACCATTTGTAAAATAGTGAACCTACGAATTCGCTTTTCTCTATTAATGCGCTTACGCATCATTTCCGGATCCTCTGGCATACGTGCCATTTTTGATCGCTGATTTTTTTGAATATTTTGTGAAGCTTCCTGTTTACGCTCTTTAAATCTTTGTCGCAGACGCATACCTGCCATAAACATAAATACGCAGAAGGCTATAAATATAAAAAGGTCTTTATCCATTTTGTTTTGTTATTTTGTTATTAGCACGCTGCAAAGAAACAAATAATTTCTTTGTGCTTCAAGTATAACTGCTTAAAGGTTGCACTATATGCTATGTTACACAGATATTAATAAACCTAGATGTATTTATTACGTTATAAAGTCAGTATTATTGTATTAATTATTTATGTATAGCAGATTTATTCGTTTTTTCCTTGAGTATCGGCTCATAAGCATAGCAATATTAATTGCTATTGTTATTTATGGTCTTATTGTCTCTCCATTTTCATGGGGAGGAAAATTGTTGCCTAAGGATCCGATACCCGTAGAAGCAATACCCGATATCGGTCCTAATCAACAAATTGTAACAACAACATGGGAAGGACGGTCGCCGGAGGATATACAGGACCAAATTACTTATCCGCTTACTACCATACTAATGGGTGTTCCCGGCGTGCAAAGTATAAGGAGTACTTCCATGTATGGTGTATCCTTTATATATATAATATTCGAAAATGATATTGATTTTTATTGGAGTCGAAGCCGCGTACTTGAAAGTTTAAGTAGTATTCCTCCAACAACACTTCCCGATGGCGTGAATCCCATTATGGGCCCAGATGCAACAGCATTGGGAATGGTTTATTGGTATACACTTGCAGGTGTTAACCCTGAAACCGGAGAATATGTGGGAGGATGGTCGGCCGAAGAGCTACGTACCATCCAGGATTTTTATGTAAAATATCAACTAGAAACTGCCGACGGGATAGCACAAGTTGCCTCCATTGGTGGGTATGTTAAGGAGTATCAGGTTGATGTTGACCCTAACGCATTACGAGCATACAATATTACAATTGACGAGGTAGCTAACGCTATTTCCAATTCGAATCTTGACGTAGGTATTCAAACCGTAGAAATTAATAAAGTTGAATATATTGTACGCGGACTTGGATATATTGAGAAACTGGAGGATGTAAGTGAATCCGTTATAACCATCAAGGATGGCGAACCCATTAAAGTTAAGAATGTTGCGTTTGTAACCTATGGACCTGCAACTCGCCGCGGCGGACTAGACGTTCAAGGTTCTGATGCCGTAGGTGCTGCAGTTATTACCCGTTTTAGTGCCAATCCACAGGAAAGTATTAAATCATTAAAGGCTAAAATTGCTCAACTTGCACCTATGATGCCGGAAAAACAGCTCAATGATAGCGTTACATCGCGCGTTACCATTGTGCCATTTTATGACCAAACAGGATTGATAAACGAAACAATTGAAACACTTGAGGTAACACTGTCTCATGAGATTTTAATTAGCATTATTGTTATATTTATATTGGTTTTAAATTTAAAAGCATCCTTTATTATTGCGGGAATGCTCCCAATTGGAGTACTAGCTACATTTATTTTGATGAAATTATTTCACATAGAAGGTAATGTAGTTGCCCTATCGGGAATTGCAATTGCCATCGGGGTTATGGTTGACATGGGGATTGTATTGACAATGAACCTAGTAAGATGGCTAGAAATGGAGGAACATAAGGATGTGAAGGGTGCAGACTTACTAAAAGTTACGCATGATTCTATAATGGAGGTATCGCCGGCAATGATTACGGCAATGATTATTACAATTATAAGTTTTCTTCCTGTATTTGGCCTACAGGCAGCCGAAGGGAAAATGTTTCATCCTCTAGCTTTTACAAAAAGTTTTGCCATTATCTGTTCATTAATCCTATCGTTAACAATATTACCCCCATTACTATACATATTTTATAACATAAAACGCCAAACTAAGGTTGCCCGCACGGTGTGGAATAGTTTAATGATGATTGCCGGTATATTGCTTTGTATATACTATTCCCTCATTCCGTCCATTGCTCTTGTATTATTGGGATTAGTTGACCTATGTTTTTTATTTGCGGTGAAACCTGCTTATGTGTATTTGCGACGATGGCTAAATTTAATTGTTGTTGTTGTAACGTTATGCTATTTTTTATCCTATTTATGGTTACCGCTGGGTGGAGAGATATCCCTACTTGTAAACTTTTTATTTGTACTGGTGGTTATTACCATTATTATGTCCATTCTGTGGTTGGTATACTATTACTATAAAGAACTGCTGATTGCGGCACTAAATCATAAATATTTGTTTTTAGTTTCACCTCTTTTACTGATTATATTTGCCGCTGTGGCATGGCAAGGCTGGGATAGTACATTTGGCTTTTTAGGAGGAAAGAAAAATCCGGCTAACCCGATGGAGATAACTGTATGGGATCGTTTTGTTGAACGTTTTCCTGGGTTAGGACAGGAATTTATGCCTACTCTAGACGAAGGATCATTTTTACTTATGCCAACCAGTATGCCAACCTCAGGCGTTGTTCAAAATCAAGCGTATTTAGCAGAAATAGACAAACGCGTAGCAGCCATTCCCGAAGTTGCCGGTGTGGTTGGGAAATGGGGACGCGCTAATACTGCATTGGACCCCAACCCGATACAGATGTTTTCTATTACGGTAAATTATCGTTCGGAATATATATCGGATGTAAACGGTATTCCTATACGATTTAAGACGAATAAAAACAAAGAATTTGTCCTAATTAACGACTCAGTATATAATCCTAAGACTGAGTTCCGCATTATACCTGCTGATAGCCTAGTCCGTGACAGGAAAGGACGCTTTTTCCGCCAATGGCGATCGTCCGTAAAAAATAAAAATGATATCTGGGATACAATCGTAGCATGTGCAGCCCTACCGGGACTGACAACACCGCCAAAGTTGCAACCCATACAAACACACATTATGATGTTATCTACCGGGATGACAGCAAACATGGGGCTTGAGGTTTTTGCAAACAGCTTGGAGGATTTGGATAAAAGCGGTAATATGTTGCAAAATGCATTAAAAGAAGTTCCAGCTATTAATGCCGCTACGGTATATTATAGCCCCGCAACAGGATCGCCTTATATTCAAATCACACTTAAAAGGGACGAAATGGCACGCTACGGCTTGTCTGTTAATGCCGTTCAAAAAACGCTAAGTGTAGCTATTGGCGGAATTCCTCTTACCCGTACAGTTCAAGGACGCGAAAGCTTTAATGTAAGAGTAAGGTATCCACGAGAGTTACGCGAAAACGTTGAGCAAATGCGTAATATACTGGTTGCAACTCCTAAAGGTACACAGATACCACTCTCTGAGGTTGCTAATATTGATTATGTAAATGGAGCAAAGTCTATAAAAAGTCAAAATAGTTTTTTAGTAGGGTATGTTATATTTAATCAAAATGATGGCATGGCGCCAGTAAATACAATACAAGACGCACAAACCTATTTGGCCGAACAAATTGCAAATGGAAATTTGAAACTACCTAAAGGTACAACCTATAGTTTTGCCGGCGATTATCAGAATGAAACACGGGCTTCTAAGCGATTTGGAATACTAGTACCACTAACATTAGTAGTTGTTTTCTTAATACTATATCTCAAATTTAAAAATGGCGTTGTTGCCGGAATTGTATTTACAGGCGTATTTGTAGCATTTGCCGGTGGGTTTATCCTACTTTGGTTGTATAGTCAGCCGTGGTTCATGAATTTTGACATTGGCGGAGTATCCATGCGATCGGTATTTCATATATCAACCATTGATGTCAGCGTAGCGGTATGGGTAGGCTTCATTGCACTATTGGGGATAAGTACAGACGACGGTATATTGATGGCCAATTACATTGAAAAAGTATTCCGCGCAAAAGAGCCAACAACGGTGCAGGACATACATGATGGTGTGGTTCAAGCTGGATTAATGCGCGTACGTTCGGCCGTAATGACTACAGCCTGTGCGGTTATAGCCTTACTCCCATTGCTAAGCTCTTCCGGAAAAGGTTCCACTATCATGATTCCTATGGGCGTACCACTTATGGGCGGAATGCTGATACAAATTATTACCATGTTTACCGTTCCCGTTTGTCAGTGCATGTGGCGAGAACGACGACTTCGTAAAGCTCAGAAAAAAATTAATAAAGCATAGTGTTTATGAAATTGTATGTTCAAATAATATTACTATCTCTGTTTCTTTGTCTTAGTATATTGGATGCTAAAGGACAGGACTCATTGCGCCATTATATAAACACGGCCTTACAATATAACCCGGAGATTCTTTCGGCAGCATTAAACTACCAAGTCGCTTTAGAGGATATTAAACAACAGGGTGGATGGGCATCGCCAGAGGTTACGGTGGGAGTGCTTACTCATCCTATGGATATTATGACGGGAAAAGAGGTTACCACATTGGACTTTACTCAAAAGTTTGAATGGTTTGGCACATTATCTTCACGTAAAAATGCCTATTCTAAACAAGCAGGTGCCGCATACCAAGCCTTTAACAAAGTGCGCTGCAGTGTAACCGCTACTGTCGAAGAAAATTGGTATGACCTACTATCAACAAAAGAACTAATTAAGATAGTAAATGAAAATATTGTCTTTATTGACCAACTTGTAACACTGGCACAAGGTGAAATGCAAAGCACCACCTCTGGCGCCTATGCTAATATTCTAGAACTGCAAATTGAGCAAAGCGAACAACGCGCAGAAGTTATCAATTTGCAGCAACAAGCTAGTGCATTAAGCATAAGTTTCAATGCGTTACTAAACCGAGCCCCTACTGCTATTATTGTAATGCCCGATTCATTACAACCAGACACTACTTTTTATCCTTTACAAATGGATAGCTACCTCATCACGCAACAAAATCCGGAGCTATTAGCCAATGAGCAATTACAAGAATTTCATGATGAGATGGTGAAAAGCACCCGCCGTAATAGTCTCCCAAAGTTTGGTCTTGGCCTACAGTATAAATTTGTCGACAAAACCAAAAGAGCCGAGATGATGGGCGATAAAAACGGGCGGGATATAATTATGCCTATGGTAACGGTTGCTCTCCCCATTTATAGGAAGCAGTATAACGGAGCCATTGAAAAACAGAAACTGCAGTCGCAAATTGCACGAAATAATTACCAAACCATACTTAACCGCTTACAGAGTGAGTATTCACAATACATTGCTCAAAGAACAAGCAGTCTAAATACTATACATCAGTTTGAACAGATTGTTCAACTTAAAAAGCAGTTATTACAAATTTATACTGCCGAGTTCTCTGCAGGACAACGTTCCATGTCATCGTTGATAGCATTATATCGAGAAATTCTCTCTTATCAACGACAAACTGTTTTATTAATTAAAACTTACAATATCAATACAGCACATCTCAATGAGTTAATGGGAACATATTCTTTAAAATCAAACAATTATGAGCAGTAAACATCAATATAAGCTTTGGATTCTATGTATCGGCCTATTCATTCTAGGAGTACTGATAGGCTGGTGGATAGCACCTGTAAATGAAATAAAGGAGGAAACCTCTTCAGCTACTTCAATGTCACATTCTCCGGAAATGATGCAAACAATGGCGCTAGAGAAGAAAGGAGTTTACATGTCAGCAGAAGCCATTGCCTTGTCGCAAATAGAGTGTACTACTGTCGCTTCCGGACAACAGGAACGTTCCATGCGCGTTTATGGAACCATTGTTCCCGACGCAAACCAAACCATGATGCAACCAGCACATTTTAGCGGACGCGTAGATACTCTCTTTATAAAATATCGAGGACAGAGTATTAAGTCCGGACAACCTATTGCTTCACTATACTCGCCCGAGCTGATTACCGCACAGCAAGAACTGCTGCAAGCATATGCTACCCGAACCACAGCACCTATTATATACAATGCTGCAAGAATGAAGATGAAAGAATTTCAATTATCCGACAAGCAAATTGACCATATTCTTGCTGCCGGCACAATACAACAACATTTACGTCTTCTTGCCACAGTTAATGGCGTTGTAAACAGCGAGCCCCCTTTACAAGGAAGCTATGTTAAACAAGGCGAACCACTGTTTCAAGTCGCTAATCTTTCAAAATTATGGGTTGATTTCTATATATTTGAGAATCAGCTACCCTTTGTTACATTAAACGATACCATTACATTTCAAACCGATGCACTCCCGGGCAAACAATTTAAAGGGCGCATTATCTTCATATCACCTACAATGGATGGCGCCAACAGAACAACAACTGTCCGCATGGCTATTAGTAATCCAATGCAAATGCTAAAACCTCAAATGTATGTATATGGAGATCTGAATGCGCGTGCCTCAAAAACAAATAAATTAATTATTCCCCATTCTAGCGTTTTATGGACAGGAACACGTTCTGTAGTATACGTACGTACACACACACAACCGGATATCTTCCAAATGCGACAAATTACTCTTGGTAATAGATTAGATAATGGTTTTGAAGTAATTGACGGTTTGCAAGAGGGCGAAATTATAGCCACCCAAGGTGTATTTTGTATCGATGCAGCCGCTCAACTGGAAGGCAAACCCAATATGCTCAATCCACAAGGAAATCCTAACGCAGAAAAAGGAGGAATGGGCGGCATGAAAATGTAACACTATCAATAAGGATCAACATCTGTGGTAAAACGAATAGAACCATAGCCTTTCTCCTTTAAAATTACCGCAACCTGCTGTTTTATATCCTGTTTTATTTGAGTAAATGGTGATTTCGGTTCTAATTTAAGTAATATATGTATTCGAAACATATCATGTATCTTTCCTATAACCGGCACTGCAGGTCCGCATACCCGAGCACCATATCGCGCGCGTAATTGTTGGCCAAGTTTGTTGGCCGCTTCACGCAATTTACGTACATCTTTTCCTCGTAACTCCATTTCAATTAAACGGGAAAAAGGTGGATAACCAAATAATTTACGCTCCTCGCATAATAATGTATACAAGCCGGTATAATCGGAGGTGCGAACATAAGGTAAAAGCGGGTGTTCTACATTGGACAACTGTATCACCACCTTTCCACGTTCACCACTGCGCCCACTACGCCCACTTACTTGTGTTAATAGGTTATACGCGCGTTCTTCCGCACGGAAATCAGGAAAATTAAGCATAGAATCCGCATCAATAACACCAACCAATTTTACTTTCTCAAAATCCAGCCCCTTAGCAATCATCTGCGTTCCTACCAAAATATCTATTTCACCTCTTTCAAACCTATCTATTACATCGTGACTTTTGCGTTTAGAGTTCATAACCTCCAAGTCCATTCTAGCCACAACCTTATCCGGAAAAAGTTGTTGAACCTCCTCTTCTATTTTTTCCGTCCCCGGAATGCTCATTTTATAGTTCCCTTCGCCACAAGCTGTGCAGCGATTCGGCATACTCTCCAATCTACCACAGTAGTGACAACTCAATATGGAGCGCTGCTTATAATAAGTCATGCTTACATCACAATGCTTACATTTAGGTACTGCTCCACACTTATCGCACAATACAAACGATGAGTATCCGCGTCTATTTTGAAACAGCAATACTTGGTTGCCCTGTCCCAAAGCATCGGTCATTTGCTCCACAAGCATTGGCGATAAAGAACCCTTTAGGAGTTTCTTACGTCTATACTCAGTCATATCGGCCACCATTATTTCCGGCAGCTCAATGTTATTATGTCGCTTATCCAGTAACACATAACCGTATTTGCCATCTTGCGCATTTTTATAGCTCTCAAAAGATGGCGTCGCCGATCCCAACAACACTTTTGCGTTAAAAAATGAGGCAAGCACCAAAGCAACATCTCTCCCATTATATCTCGGAGCGGGATCACTTTGCTTAAAACTATTTTCATGCTCCTCATCAACAATAATAAAGCCTAAATTGGTAAAAGGCAAAAATACCGATGATCGAACACCTAGAATAATTTTATAAGGATTTTCACTTAACTGTTTCCGCCACATGTCAGCACGTAGCTTATCTGTCATTCCCGAATGATATACACCAATACAATCCCCAAACGCACGTCTCAATCGCTTTACAATTTGTATGGTCAAAGCAATTTCGGGAAGCAAATATAGCACCTGCTTTCCTTGTTGTATAAAATATTCTATTTGTTTTATGTAAATCTCTGTTTTACCCGAAGAGGTAACACCATGCAGCAGTACACAATCCTTGTCCACAAACGCATCCGTGATTTCTCGATACGCTTGATCCTGTATTTCCGACAGAACAGGCATCTCACCACAATCATCCGCACAATGTTCAAAACTATCAACAATCCTATCCTCCGCAATCAATACACCCTTTTCTACCAACGTATTGATTATAGCCGATGTACATTGAAAACGCTTTATAAAAGCTGTACGCTCCATCTCCTTAAAGTCGCAGTCCAATAAAGCTGCCACAATGCGTTGTTGTACAACCGAACGTTTAAACAAAAAGTTTAACATCATATCATCGGCATCCAACACAGAACCGCGCGTCAGCCAGCGTTGCTGCTTTCCAACGTAGATGGCATTCATATTCTCCTTAATAGCCACTACCTCTTTTTTTATCAGGGAGCGAATAGGAGTCATTATATTTTTTAATTCAGTAAGACGCTGTAACTCATCCACCGATTGATATTGCCCCAATTGCAATAAACCAAGAATACGTTGCTCAATAGCCGGCAAAGAGGCCAATGGCAAATCACTCTCCAATTTTGTAACCGCCGAATAACTTTCCAATCTAAACAACGTGGGCAGCGCAGCTTTTATCACCTCTCCCCTGCAGCACATATAATATGCACTAATCCAATCAATCAGTCGCAATTGTTTATCGGTAAGTATCATTTGCTCATCTACAATTGCCAAAAGTGGTTTTACCTCAATATTCTCCGGCTTATCGGCATGAACATTATAAACTAATCCCGTATAAATCTTGTCACCTGCAAATGCTACATGCACAAGCATACCTCGTTCAACCTTATTTTCCATCTCTGTTGGAATAAGGTAAGTGTAACGGGCCTCTACGGCCAGGGGTAATATAACATCAGCAAACATCATGTCTATTGGTTTACGCTATAAAGATACGAAACAATATCAATATTACATCAAACAGAAAAATGACGAAGGAATTTCTTCCCTCGTCATTCATTGTATTCTTAATTCTTGTTCATATCAAACATTTCCTTCAATACTCTAGCTCTCTCACGCTCCTTCAGCAATTGCTTACGCAAACGCTTCTTCTTCTTCTTACGCTTGTAGTAAAGGTAAATAAATGGAATAAACAGCATCCTCTCTTTGTATTAGATAGAAAGGATACGTACCATACCTAAAAGACTCTCGTTTAAGTGTTTAGTATGTTTAATTGCTTTGTTAAATGGTACATGCACAATCTCTTTGTTTACAACACCAATTGTAATACTTTTTTGATCGTCCATTAATGCCTCAACAGCAGCAACACCTAATTGGCTAGCCAATACACGGTCAAATGCCGATGGAGAACCACCACGTTGCATGTGTCCTAGAACCGATACACGGATATCAAATTCAGGATGTTTTGAGCTAACAGCCTCAGCAATTGTATATGCTCCACCTAGTTTCTCACCTTCGGCAACAATTACAATACCACTTGATCTTGTTGGATCATAATCTTTCTCTAAGAATTTCTCTAAAGAAACAAGGTCTGTCTCAACCTCAGGCACCAATACAGCCTCAGCTCCTGTAGCAATTGCAGTACGCAATGCGATGAAACCTGCATCACGACCCATTACTTCAACAAAGAATAAACGGTTGTGAGCACTTGCTGTATCCTTAATTTTGTCAACTGCTTCAACTGCTGTATTTACAGCTGTGTCATAACCAATTGTTGCGTCAGTTCCGTAAAGGTCATTATCAATGGTTCCCGGAATACCAACACAAGGAACATCATGCTCCTCAATTAAAAGCTTAGCTCCGGTAAAAGTACCGTCACCACCAATTACAACCAATGCATCAATATTGTGCTCTTTTAAAGTTTGAGCAGCTTTGGTACGTCCTTCAGGTGTACGGAACTCTGCGCTACGAGCAGACTTAAGAATTGTTCCCCCACGTTGAATGATGTTGCTAACATCCGATGATCTTAAACGTTTAACATCACCGTTTATCAATCCCTGGTATCCGCCATAAATACCATAAGCTTCACAACCATTGTAGATTGCAGCTCTCACTACGGCTCTAATCGCGGCATTCATTCCCGGAGCATCACCACCTGATGTAAGTACTCCAATTCTTTTAATTTTTCCCATGATAATTATCTAATAAATTTATTGTTATCTTGTTATTTATATGTGTTATCTGTTATTCTTGGCATAAGCCTCAATGTACTCACGCACATGTTCCATTATCCATCGAGGCGTTGAGGTTGCACCTGTTATCCCAACACTTTGCACTCCTGCTAACACAGATGTGTCTATGTCTCTTTCATCCTCGACAAAATAGGTCTTCTCATTTATCTCAGCACATACCTGACATAGCTGTTTACCGTTGGAACTTTTTTTACCGCTTACAAAAATAATAACATCATGCGTTTTTGCAAAATCTTTTAACTGTGGAATTCTATTTGCCACTTTTCGGCAAATAGTGTCATACACAGCGAGTTGCTCTCCATATTGAGCTCGTAACAATAATGTAACCTCCTTAAAACCTGTTAAACTCTGTGTTGTTTGTGAAAACAAGTAGATTTTACAATCCTTTGGCAGGTTCTTTAAATCGGCTGCATTTTCAATAACTAGCGCTTCTCCATTTGTTTGTCCCACTAAACCAATCACCTCCGCATGACCGCGTTTTCCGTAAATTACTACCACACCGTTATTCTGCTTACTGTCCTCGTACGCACGTCTTATTCGGCGTTGCAAATTCAATACAACAGGGCACGATGCATCAATAATCTCAACTCCACGCGCTTTCGCCATGCTGTAAGTAGCAGGCGGCTCTCCATGTGCTCTAAATAACACACGGGCATTCGTTAATTTTAATAATTGTTCGTGGTCAATGGTTTTTAATCCCAGATGCTCTAGTCTTTCAACCTCAATTTTATTGTGCACAATATCTCCCAATGAGTACAACGCGCCATGCTTTAACTCAGCCTCGGCTTTATCAATTGCCGTAACCACTCCAAAGCAAAATCCGGAATTCTCATCTATCTCTACTCTCATTTACAAGGAACATTTCTCTTTTATCACACGCTTCATCATCTCTAACTCCTCTGCAATGGAAAGATCACTGTTATCCACTAATATAGCGTCATCCGTTTTAATCAAAGGGCTTTCTGCTCTATTCTCATCAATATGGTCGCGCTCCAACACGTTACGTTCCACCTCATCATAGGTTATCTGTTCGCCCTTGGCCAACAACTCATCATAACGACGCTGTGCTCTCACCTGCGGCGAAGCTGTCATAAAGAACTTTACGTCCGCATTAGGAAATACCACACTCCCTATATCGCGTCCATCCATTACAACACCACCTTTTTGACCCATCAAGCGTTGCTGATCAACCAAAAAATTACGCACTTTTCTCACTGCGGCTACATGACTTACATTACCGGACACATCCAAACGGCGTATTTCTGTTTCTACACACTCGCCATTTAAAAAAGCATCCGCACGTCCTGTTTCCGCATTGTATTTAAACTCTATTTCAATATGCGATAATAATTCTTCTAATTGTTTCTCATCCACATTGCCATTTGCCACAATATTTGCGCGCATAGCAGCCAATGTCACAACTCGATACATCGCGCCGGTATCAATATAAGATAATCCCAGCTCTGCAGCCAATTGCTTAGCAACCGTACTCTTTCCGGTAGACGAATGACCATCTATCGCAATTACAATATGTTTACAATCTTTGCTCATAATGACTGCAAAGTTAAAACATTTTTGTCCATTGTGACATTTTACATTTAAAAAAAGTGCATTCTAAAAAAGGTCATTAAACACTTCGCTCATACTTGGATAAATATAAATTAAATTCCTTAGCACTGAAGCCTTTACTCCTGCCTTCATGGCAAGGGCCACGGTGTTAATCATTTCTCTTGAATTTGGACAAAACAGCGTACATCCCAACACTAACCCCGTTTGGTTATCTACAATTGATTTCATTATTCCCACCGGTTCATCCATCGTGTGTGCACAAGCCACAAGCGACACAAGAATTTTCTTCACAGATACATCCAATGCCTGTTTTTGTGCATCCTCCTCGCTAATTCCTATACGTGAAAGCGGCGGATCAATAAATATGGAATATGATATTGGAAGTCTGTCGCTTGTTACTCTCTGTGTTCCGTGATGCAATGCATTGGATATTATTCTATGGTCATCCATAGAGATATTTGTATATTGTGGTCCACCTTTCACATCGCCCATGGCAAAAATATGTGGCATAGAGGTTCGCAATTGAGAATCTACCTTAATTGCGCCATTTAAATCCACATCGATACCTGCATTAGGTAAATTCAAATCCTTGGTGCATGGTTTGCGTCCCGTTGCCAACAATACCGCTTCAGTTCCTAGACATACAGCCTTATCCTTATCTTGAAAATGTACTTCTAAGCCCGATCGTTTCTCCTCTATGGAATTTATGGTTACTCCAAACTTAAAATTAATGCCTCTTCCCTCCATAACCTGAAGCACAGCATCGGCAATATCTCTATCCTCTCCCGGTAAGAAAACAGCATTACTATCCAAAACGGTTACTGCACTACCAAAGGACATATACATTGACGCAAACTCCAAACCTAAATAGCTACCTCCAATAATTACTAGCTCCTCAGGCAAGTCGCGCAGTTCCATCATGGTTTCATAGGTATATACCTTATCAAGTTTTGCGCCCGGAATATCCGGAATCACATTCTCCGCTCCAGTATCAATAAATATCAAATTAGACTCTATAGAATCCTTAGCACCGGTAGGAAATGTAATCTCCACCATTTTATCATTAATAAAACTTGCAACGCCCGTGTACACGCGTACAGAGTCCATATTATTAAGTTTGTTAAAACTACGTTCTCTGAGTAAAGAAACTATTTCATCTTTCCGGTCAATGGCACGCTTATAGCATTTACGTTTTTCTCTAAATGAACTTTCATTACGCTTACGCGAATCTTGTGCCAAATGAATTAATGTTTTACTAGGAATACATCCTGTATTGATACTCGTACCCCCGTACATTTTATCACTCCGTTCAATAATCGCAACCGACTGACCTTTTAATGCAAGCGAAGCAGCAAGTGCTCTACCTCCCTTACCATAACCTATTATAATTGCATCGTACTTTTTCATATCTCTTTTCTATTATTTTTCAACTCCATTATTCTTATTCAAACACCGGTACCAAATACTTAGCTAATAAATAGCCTCCTCCCACTAACCACACAAACAATATAAAACCAAGCAAAAATGGTTTAGGACCGGCTTTTTTGAATTTCTCCAAACTAGTTTCCATTCCTAAGGCTGTCATAGCCATGGTAAGCATAAATGTGTCCAAATAATTAATTCCCTCAACAACGGCAACAGGTAACAAATCCAACGAGTTAAATCCTATCAGCAATAAAAAACCAAAAGCAAACCAAGGAATTGTAATTTTACGCTTTGCAGCCGGCGTCCCCCCTTCGGTCACCAATGGTTTTACACATAAACCCAAAATCACCAAAAATGGAGCCAACATCATTACACGCACCATTTTTACAATGATAGATGCCGATGCAATCTCCGGCGTCATGGAATTCCCGGCACCAACCACATGCGCCACCTCATGCATTGTTGAACCCGTATATATTCCCATTTCCATTGGCGTAAGCTCAAAAACGCCCATATTGTATAATACCGGATAAGCAAACATGGCTATGGTTCCATAAATTACCACTGTAGACACGGCTACCGCTGTTTTATGGGACTTACTTTGTAGCACCGGCTCCGTCCCCAACACTGCCGCTGCACCACAAATGGCACTTCCGGCAGAGGTTAGCAGCATCATGTCTCTATCCATGCGCAGCAATTTCCCCGCAATAGCGCCTATAATTATTGTGCCCACAACAATTATAGCATCCACTACAATGGCTGCCAAGCCTATATCTAAAACACTTTGTATTGTTAAACGAAAACCATATAAAATAATGGCCCAACGCAATACCGATTTTGTACAAAATACAATACCGGGTACCCACGTGGGCGGTAAATGATTACGTAAACTATTGGCGTAAATCATTCCTATAATAATTCCTACAATTAACGGACTCAGAGATAAACGACTAATTACTGCTGTTTCGGCCAAATAAAATGCAGCAAAGGAAAAAAGAATAACTAAAAGTATTCCGTGAATAGTGTGATGCCTATTTTGTTTACTAAACATGGCTATTGTTTTGATGTTTGAACATTCATTCTCTATTTACTCTTATTTATTCGTATATGGCACACAATAAGTTATCCACCCCATCTTATTGTCTATATTTTCCAATACATGCACATTTTGATTGAATGCAATTATATTATTATACTAATGTGTGGAAACGTCAGCTTACATAATTGGTGGGCACTCCACTTTGCCATCCCGGTCTGATTGATACACCATCAAAAGCAACAAACCAAATATTAAAACACGCTCTGTTGTTGCAAAAATCTCCCATAAACTTTTTCCTCTGGCATGCCCTCATTCACTACACACATCCTAAACACTTCTTGTACCCCTCTCTATATTCTCTCCGTGTTTTGTCCGTCTTTTCTCCGTGTTTTGTCCGTTGCTTTAAGAGACGGAGGGAATACGGAGAAAAGACGGACAAAACACGGAGCAGATATAGACAGGATACGGACAGGCGCTCAACAACTATAGCAGCAATGTTATCATGGTGTAAATTATAACCTTTCCAGATTAGTCCATGTATATAGTCCAAGTGATGGATAAAATATTAATTTTGTGTTTTAATCAAAATACAGCTTTAATATCAACTTCATTAAATTATGAATCGGATTACTTATATGACAGCACTAATTTTAACCGTTGCTTCGTGCAATACTAAACCTACAAATCCTTTACTCGAGGAGTACAGGACTTTACATAACACCCCACCTTTTGAACAAATTGAGGTAACGCATTACGAACCCGCGTTTGACGTAGCCATTGCAGAGGCGCAAAAAGAGATTGAAGCCATTGCAAATCAGACGGCCGCTCCTACATTCGACAACACAATTGCAGCAATCGATGCAGCAGGCGAACGTTTGGGATCTATATCGTCCATATTTTTCAACTTAAACTCGGCATGTACATCACTTCAAATGCAGCAAGTGGCACAAAGCGTATCACCAAAGTTGACTCAATACGGAAATTCCATTTACATGAATCCGCAACTATTTGAGCGTGTTGCAACAGTATACAAACAAAAAAACGAATTAAACCTTAACGTTGAGCAAATCTCTTTATTAGAGGACACATATCGCTCATTTGTTAAAGGAGGAGCCAACTTAACGGGCGATGATAAAAAAAGATTTGAAGAAATTTCAATGGAATTGGCGCGTCTCGGATTGGTATTCGATGAAAACGTTTTGGCCGAAACCAATGCGTTTGAATTGCATGTAACAAATGTAGACCAACTAACAGGTATTCCTGAAGGGGCTTTAGAAATTGCAGCTCAAACGGCTAAAGAAAAAGGAAAGGACGGATGGATATTTACACTACAAGCTCCTAGCTATATTCCTTTCATGAAATATGCAGACAATAGAGAATTACGCGAGCAAATGTTCCGTGCCTATTCATCCAGAGGAAATAAAGGCAATGATCATGACAACAATAATGTTGTGAAAGAAATTGTAAACTTACGTTTGGAGCGCTCAAAAATTATGGGCTATAACAACTATGCAGAAATGGCATTGGTGGACCGTATGGCGCAAACTCCCGAGCAAGTAAATGAATTCCTTGGTCAACTGCTAGAGGCATCGCATAAGCATGCACTTGCCGATAAAAAAGAGGTTGAAGATTTTGCAAAACGTAATGGTTTTAGCGGGGAACTACAACGCTGGGATTGGTCATACTACTCCAATAAACTAATGCAGGAGAAATATGCCCTAGACGATGAAATGTTAAAACCTTACTTTAAACTAGAGAACGTACAAGAGGGTATTTTTAATTTATCCACTACATTATATGGTATTACGTTTAAAGAAGTGGCAAACATTCCACGTTACCATGACGACGTAAAAACTTTTGAGGTATACGATGAGAATGGCGAATTCCTATCTGTACTTCTTATGGACTACTTCCCACGCGAAAGCAAAGGTGGCGGAGCTTGGATGACCGAATACAGAGGTCAACATATAAAAGATGGCGAAAACATTCGTCCAATTGTTTCGTTGGTAATGAACTTTACCAAACCTACAGCAACAAAACCATCGCTTTTAACTTTTGACGAAGTTGAAACCTTCCTACATGAGTTTGGACACGGGCTACACGGCATGTTATCCCAATGTACCTATAATGGTACGGGAGGAACTAACGTTTACCGAGATTTTGTTGAACTTCCATCACAAATCATGGAAAACTGGGCTACAGAGAAAGAGTGGCTGGATCAATGGGCAAAACACTACGAAACCGGCGAGTCTATCCCGGCAGAATATATTGAGAAAATTAAACGCTCATCGAACTTCCAAAGCGGATATTTAAGCGACAGACAATTGAGTTTTGGCATTATAGACATGGCATGGCACTCTATTGAACAACCTATGACACAATCGGTATCCGACTTTGAGAACGAAACATTAAAAATCATTGAGATGTTCCCGGTAGTTGAAGGTAGCAACTTTAGTGTTGGTTTTGGTCACATTTTTGGAGGTGGTTACGCAGCAGGTTACTACAGTTACAAATGGGCTGAGGTTTTAGACGCCGACGCATTCTCAGTATTTAAGGAGAATGGAATATTTGACAAAACCACTGCAAGCTCATTCCGTCACAATATTCTTGAAAAAGGAGGTTCTGAACATCCTATGGAGTTATACAAAAAATTCCGTGGACATGAACCTACCGTTGACGCTCTGCTTGAACGTAGTGGACTAAACTAATGTAGCTTTTTTGTGAACAAATAATGAATCCTCATTTTACAATCTGTGTAAAATGAGGATTTTTTTTAATATCGCTCTCCACTGTAACACAAACAGTTATTATTTCTACAAAATAATTATTGTAAAAAAACAACTGAAAAGTTTGCAAACTAAGGGTAAAACCTCTACATTTGCTACCGCAATCAGGAAGAGTGGGTGAGTGGCTGAAACCACCAGTTTGCTAAACTGACGTACGGGTAACTGTACCGGGGGTTCGAATCCCCCCTCTTCCGCTCTGCACGGGGTGTAGCGCAGTC
>JBOGCH010000006.1:0-34572 GCA_051656645.1 Marinifilaceae bacterium | reverse complement strand
CGATGTCGGCTCGTCACATCCTGGGGCTGGAGAAGGTCCCAAGGGTTGGGCTGTTCGCCCATTAAAGTGGCACGCGAGCTGGGTTCAGAACGTCGTGAGACAGTTCGGTCCCTATCTGTTGTGGGCGTAGGAAATTTGCGAAGCTCTGACTCTAGTACGAGAGGACCGGGTTGGACGCACCTCTAGTGTATCAGTTGTGTCGCCAGATGCATTGCTGAGTAGCTACGTGCGGATCGGATAAGTGCTGAAAGCATCTAAGCACGAAGCCGGCTTCAAGATGAGATTTCCTTATAGGGTCGTTGTAGATGACAACGTTGATAGGTTGCAGGTGTAAGCATTGTGAGATGTACAGCTGAGCAATACTAATAACCCGAAAGCTTATACTAAGTGGTTTATATATTTGTTAACATTCCGAGCATATCAAAACATGAACTAAAGATATTAAAAGGTGTCTATAGCATGGAGGATCCACCTCTTCCCATTCCGAACAGAGAAGTTAAGCTCCATAGCGCCGATGGTACTGCCGCAAGGTGGGAGTGTAGGTCGACGCCGAATTACCGAGAGAGTTGAAACGTAAGTTTCGACTCTCTTTTTTTTGTATCCATACATCACTTTGCGGCAGTACCATTGGCGCAAGGTGCCAAGGAGATACGATGTAGGTCGACGCCGAATTGCTGAGAGAGTTGGAACGTAAGTTTCGACTCTCTTTTTTTGTGTCTATACATCACCTTGTGGCAGTACCCTTGGCGCAAGGTATGAGAGTTGTATGTAGTATGTGCTATTGTCATATAATATGTAGTTATCTTGATATAAATTAATTACGAGAATGAATTATGTTGTTTTAGAGTGTGAATTAACATTATTTGCTAACTTTGCATCCTAATTTTTTTAATGTTCATTTATTTTTATAGTTATGCGATACGAGCCTTTGTTTAATAGGAATTTTGTATTTGCTTTTTTGGCAAATTTTCTTCTCTTTTTTGCATTCTATTTATTGTTACCGGTGCTCCCTATGTATATGTTGGAGCAGTTTAATGCTAGCAACGCGTATATAGGTTTTGTATTGGCTAGCTATACGTTAACAGCATTATTAATTCGCCCATTTGGGGGATTTTTAGTTGATTTTTATGAGCGTAAGCCGATGCTATTATTTACTTACGCTTGTTTTGTAGTATATTTTTGTGGATATTTGTTTGCCGGGACACTATTGATGTTTGCGTTGGTACGAGCAACGCATGGACTGGCTTTTGGACTAGTAACGATTTCGAATTCGACTGTAGCGATTGATATTATGCCATCATCAAGAAGAAATGAGGGTATAGGCTATTTTGGTATATCGACGAATGTTGCTATGGCTGTAGGGCCAATGTTTTCATTATTTCTGTATGATGGTTACAAAAATTATACTGCAATTTTTACCTCTGCACTTGTCGCTGGAGTACTTGGCTTGCTCATGTCCTGTTTGATTAAGACAGAGAAAAAACAGACTGTCAAACGCGAGCCAATATCGTTGGATCGGTTCTTTTTACTTTGTGGTACGCCTGGAGCAATTGCTTTATCGTTGATATCTTTTAGCTATGGTTTGTTGTCTACTTATGTTGCATTGTATGGTACTAATGAGGTAGGTATAGTTTCAGGCACGGGATTATTTTTTATTTTTCTGGCTATTGGTTTGGTGTCGTCTAGATTATTTTCATCGTCATTGATGGCCAAAGGAGAGCTTACTAAAGTGATAAACATTGGGATACTGTTGCTTTTGGCTGGATATGTTCCATTTATTGCTATTCATCACAGTTTGAGTTTCTTCCTTTCTGCTTTTGTTTTGGGTGCTGGATATGGTTTTGTTTCTCCTGGTGCGCAGGCTATGTTTGTTTCTATGGCAAATCATAATCAGCGGGGTACAGCAAACTCCACATATTTTATAGCTTGGGACTTTGGGATAGGTGTTGGTGTTCTAGTTGGAGGTCAGATAGCCGAAGTTTTCAGCTATACGGTATCATATGCGCTTGGTTTAGCCCTTGTTTTAGTAGCATTCTTTGTATTTAGATTTGTGGCAACGCCTTATTATCATCGGTATAGGAAAGATAAAGAGGTTGTGAAAAAAATTAATAATCATTTTGCCGTTGAGAATTAGTTCGTATTATTGATACATTTTTATGCATTGACTAGTTATTATTTTGCATTTTTTTTAACAGCTCCAATTTTATTGTTTATGTATATTTGTGTTGTGTAGAATGGTGCGCGAGAATTTACGACGATTTTAATGACTAGAAGATGAGTAGACTGATATTGTATATATTGTGTGTGGTGGGATTTTGTTATTCATGTTCTCAAACTAATACGGTGACGATTAGTGGGAGGATTGAGAATGGCGATTCCATTATTAATATTTGGGTTGAGGATAGTGTCTATAAATTTGAGTTAGACGAAGATTTTCATTTTAATGGAGTTATTTCTCTGAAAGAAAGTGGATATGCTACTTTATTAAACAATTCGCTGAATTTGTATCTTGTTCCCGGACAGGAATTGGAGATCTATGGTGATGCTCAGAATTTTGTATCATCTCTGTATTTTAGAGGATCTTTGGCGAGTATTAATAGATATTTGAAGGAGCAAGAGGTTTCAGTTTTCTTTGATAGGGAGTTCTATAATCTCGAGGAGGATGATTTTGTCAGAAAAATGAAGGAGCTTGTTGAGGAGAAACAACAATTGCTTAAAGCGAAGAATTTTGACGATGCTTTTACGCAGCTAGAGATGGAGCGTATAAGTTATATGGTTGCTGAGCAATTTTCCTTATATCCTTTGTATCAGATTCGTGTTAAGCAAAATTTAAGCTATGCTCCAGGAGAAGCTTATAGGACTTTTCTCGCTTCGTTTTCATTAAATAATGAACGCCTATTAAAATCGTTAGAATACAGAAGATTCCTAATTAATTATTTAAATGTTCAGGCCATTGATGGTGACTATATGAATAGAACCAATCGGATGGCAAACTATATATTATCCCGAATCACGAATCAGTCGGTTAGAGATTTTCTGCTTACAGAGTTAGTAATTCAGCATATTCACGAAAATAATGGATTGAATAATGCGGATTATATATTGAAAGTTTTTAGACAAGAGTGTAAGGACGAAAAACTGCGTAATTATACAGAGGATCTATTAAAACAGTGGGAAAAGTTACTGCCAGGAAATCCAGCACCTGATTTTTGTGTTAAAGACAGAGAAGGTAGAGATATTAAATTGGAGGACTTTAAAGGTTCATATCTGTACATCGATGTCTGGGCTACATGGTGTATTCCATGCAAAAATGAGTTACCTTACTTAGATTTACTTGAGGAAGAGTATAAAAGCAAAAATATTAAGTTTTTAACTGTTTCGATTGACTTGGAAAGTAATAAAAAGCAGTGGGAAGCATTTTTAGATAAATACAATTACAAGGGAACGCATGGAATTGTTGATGCATATAGTCAATTCACTCAGCAATTTAAGATAATAAGTGTACCACGTTTTATATTGATAGGTCCTGATGGTTCTATTATCAATTCCAATGCACCACGTCCTTCAGGAACAATTAGAGATGTATTTAATACATTAAATATATAGAAATGATGTCTTAGCTAGTAAAATTGTATAATAAATTAATAAATCTATTGTATTTTTCTAGCTTTTAATTACATTTGCCTGAAAGGAAATGTTATAAATTATATCATAATGAAAAAGTTTAATATTTTATTATTATTATGCACAATTTTATTGAGTGCATGTGATTCTAAATCTGTATTGATTAGAGGAGAGATTTTAGAATTGGATGGTCCTGTTAAATTATTTGCAGAGATTCCTGGGCAACCTGGACTTACTATGCTGGCAGAGCAAAATGTAGAAGGTGGTAAGATTAATTTAAAAACAGACCAACTACAACTTCCTGGACGTGTGTGGGTTGATATTTTAGGGAAACATACATTAGAATTTATTGTAGATTCAAAAGACCAAATTTGGATTGAAGGTAAAGCAAAATTCTTATCAGAAGTTGATGTTAAAGGTTCTAATATTGAGCTAGAATATAATAAAGTACGTAAGTTATTCAAAGAAAAATATGAAGAACCTCAAGAGCCTATTGTCAAACAAATTGAAAAAATAGAATCTAAAGAGAAAATGACAAAAGAAGATGAAGTGATGCTAGAGGTACACAAAATGCGTAAAATGCGTTTAGACCGTGCTCGTGCTTCTTTTGCAAAAGTAAACGTTGAGAAGAATCCAAGTAGAGAGCTTTCTCTATTCTTACTTAAAGATGAGTTAAAAGATAGTTTGGATTTGCAAAAGAAACTGTTTAAACGAATGAGTGTAGAGAACAGAAATAGTAATATTTATACTGTTCTAGAATCTCAATTAAGATAATAACTACAATATTTAATTGTGGTTACTAATGAATAAGACCACATTGTGGTCTTATTTCCCGTTTTTATTACTTAGTTGTTTTTGGGCACCCTACGGGGTGCCTTTTTGTTTTAAATAAGTAGTTTATGCTGTGCGGACAGTGTTGATAATGTGGAAGAATATTGCTATTTTTACGCAACTTATAGTGCAAAAATGATAAAGAAAACGATAATAAAGCTTCTGCTTGTGTTCATGGTGACCGCTTTTACTGCTGTTGTGGTTGTGCAGTGGTTATGGATAAAGTATGCCATTGAGGAGAAGGAAAATAAGTTTACTACGCAAGTTTATGAGGTCTTGAATAAGACGGTAAACAGGGTGGAGGAGATTAACTACATGAAGTATCTTAGAGAGATGCAACACCATTTAGGTACAATTCAGAGCTATAACGAACTTATGGCACAAGAGAATGGACCGGATGCAGTTGGTTTATCTCCAGGAAGTCTATTTGATGTATTGCATAATGACATGAATAGGTGGAGTAAGGAACGTAGTTATGTATCGCCAATGACTGCTCCAGGCGTACCGAGATCAGGTGCAGGGAAGGTTGTGAATCAGGAGTTCATCATGCAAACCGTTCGATCTTTATCCTTTAGTAGTAAGGATGATAAGGGAACTAACTATTATGGACGATTCAATGAAATATTACGAGACTTTATGCTACGCGTTGTCAAGGAGAAGGATCCTCAAAACGTGGATATACAGCAGCGTTTGGAACATATTGATTTAAATGCGTTACTTGTCAATTATTTTCAGTTGCATAATATTGACGTGCCCTTTCAATATGAGATATTGACCAAAAGAGATATTCTTAATAAGGTAAAAACAAATAATACAGCCAATTTATACTATGTTGACTTGTTCCCTTATGACTACGTAAAAAAGGATTACTTTCTGAGTGTTCAATTTGACAGTGTTCAGCCGGTTTTATTTCAGAACATATCTTGGATGTTCTTGGCGTCTGGTTTTTGTGTTTTTGGATTGTTAGGAGTTTTTATTGCTACTATATTAATCATTATGCGTCAGCAAAAGTTATCGGTAATCAAAAATGATTTTATAAATAACATGACGCATGAGTTTAAAACGCCCCTTGCAACAATATCATTAGCAACGTCGGCCATAATGAAGGATAAGGTTCTCAATGATAAAAATCAGGTAGTGAAGTTCACGGAGATGATTAAGAGTGAAAATCACCGAATGAATAAGTATGTTGAGCGAATATTGCAGCAGGCTAAGTTGGATAAAAAGGAATTCCATCTAAATAAAGAAGAGCACAGCATGAATCAGATTGTGCGGGAGGCAGTGGGGCATTTCATTTTGCAAGTACAAAATGCTGGTGGCGAATTGAAGCTACGTTTAAGCGATAAGGATTGCCAAATGAATGTTGACGAGGTGCACATAATGAATGTGGTGTGTAACTTAATAGATAACTCAATAAAATATTCTGTAAACGCGCCTGATATTAAAGTTACAACCCATAATTCTTCTAAGAAGTTTACAATTACAGTGGAAGATAAAGGTATGGGAATTGCTAAGGATAATCAGCGAAAAGTATTCAAGCGTTTTTATCGCGTTCCAACCGGAAACGTGCATAATGTGAAAGGATTTGGGCTTGGCCTTAGCTATGCTAAAACCATTGTTGAGATGCACAACGGTCAGATATTATTATCTTCCAAAAAAGATAAAGGAACAACTGTAGAAATAGTGTTTGAGAAAAAATAAGATTATATAATTAACTAACAAAAAACATAAGAGTAATGGCACATAAAATATTATTAGTAGAGGATGATCCTTGTTTCGGCTCTGTATTAAAATCGTATCTTGAGTTGTCAGATTACGATGTGGAACATTGTACTAATGGCGCTAGTGGATTAGAGGCATTTAAAAATAATGAGTTCGATTTATGTTTGTTAGATGTAATGATGCCAGAGATGGATGGTTTCACTCTAGGCAAAAAGATACGCGAGCTTAACGCGGCTGTCCCATTTGTATACATCACAGCCAAAAGTTTAAAGGAAGATGTAAAGCAAGGATATGAAATTGGTGCAGATGATTATATAGTAAAGCCGTTTGACTCTGAACTACTAATACTTAAAATTAAAGCAATTTTAAGCCGTTGTGATCATGAGGAAGTAGTTGAGATTCCAAAAAATATTCAAATAGGAGGATACGATTTTAACACTGAATTGCGTGTGATTTCGAAAAATGACTCGGATATTAAACTGACACCTAAGGAAGCTAAGTTGTTAATTATGTTGTTTGAACATCGTGATGGCTTACTTACTCGCGATAAGGCATTAACAGAAATTTGGGGAGCAAATGATTATTTTACAGCGCGTAGCATGGACGTTTATGTCACAAAATTACGTAAGTATTTTAAAGATGACGAAAGCATTAAGATTGAAAACGTTCACGGATCCGGTTTCCGTTTAATATTAGCTGAGTAATGGAAAACAGTAAATCTATTGAGTATGCATACCTTGGTGGTGGATGCTTTTGGGGTGTAGAATACTACATGCGTAAATTAAACGGTGTAATCAACGTAACATCTGGATACATGAGCGCAAATTACGACACTAAGTCTACCTATCAACAAGTTTGTAGTGGTAATGGTGATGTTGAAGTTGTAGAGGTTGCCTTCAATCCTGACGTGGTTAGCTATGAGCAAATAGTAAAAATGTTTATGGAGATCCATGATCCTACGCAAGTCAATGGTCAAGGACCAGACATCGGCTTACAATATGTATCGATGATTTATTACACGTCCCCTCAGCAGCAAGAAACAGCTCAAAAAGTAATAACGGAGCTGCAGAACTTAGGATATGAAGTTGCTACAAAAGTAGTGCCGACACTTAAATTTTGGCCTGCCGAAGAGTATCATCAAGATTATTATGCGCGTAAAGGTACACAACCGTATTGTCATGGTTATGTAAAACGCTTCAATGATTAAATAAAATGTACATCCCGAAGAGAGTAAATTTACAAATCTTCGGGATGTATATTTTTTATTTATGCCCTAATATAAGGCCAACCGCTATGCTGTCTAACAACTATGTAAGTAATAGCATGCGGAATAAAAATAGCTTCTTCCAGTATTGTTTCTCTAGCAATAGCTTTCATTGCCAGTGTAGCTTCACAAGCATGGAACCGCACGCCTTTTTTGCTTAAAGCAATAATATCATGTGCACATACATTGCCCTTAAATAGAAATCCAATTCCCTTACCATGAGCCACAACTTCTATGGCAATACCGTCTATGTCCTTCAATAGTCTTTCAATGTGTCTAATCAACGCGGTATGGCGTTCTTGACTATCAGTACATAACTGAATAAGAATCTTAAAATCGCTCATAATTATTTATTTTAATCAGTAATAAAATTGTTTATCTTTGCTATCTATCTTAGTTATTAACAGTTACATGAAAAAGATACTTCTCATTACTCCCCCATTTACTCAACTAAATACGCCTTATCCTGCTGTAAGTTACCTTATTGCGGCATTAAAACAGGAACAAATACCAGCTGTGCAATTTGATTTAAGCATAGCGTTGTTTCTTAAAGTTTTTTCAAAACATGGACTAACATCTGTTTTTGATTATGCGTTGGAGGAAGTGTTGGAAAAGCAAATGCATATTCCAGATAAAAAAACATATCGAAATATAAATACAATATTGGCACAACGTGCGCAGTATATTGACACCATAGATACCGTTGTTTCTTTTTTGCAGGGAAACCGACAATCTATGGCGCAATTACTTGTTTCAAATCATTTTCTTCCGCGGGCTGCACGTTTTAAAACGTTAATTGCCGAGCATACGGATTATGCTTTTGGAGAAATGGGAATACGAGACAAGGCCATTTATTACTGTACGCTCTATTTGGAGGACATTGGCGATTTAATATCAACAGTAATTGATGCAAACTTCGGTTTTAGCCGCTATGCCGAGCAATTAGGTAGATGTGCTTCAAGTTTTGATGCAATACATGCTTATTTACAGCAACCCCTAACTTTAATAGAGGAGATGATGTTGTCCATTTTTGCACAGCAGTTGGCTCTTCACAAACCCGACGTTGTGGGGATGTCAGTGCCTTTTCCCGGCAATTTAATAGCATCGTTACGTTGTGCTCAGTATATCAAAAACAACTATCCGTCCATACATGTAGCCATGGGGGGTGGGTTCCCAAACACGGAGCTACGTAGTGTTTCTGATCCACGCTTATTTAATTACATTGACTATTTGTTATTAGACGATGGTGAGGCGTCTGTGTGCAATCTTATGCGTTATATAAGTGACAATACCGATTCTGCATCCTTAATCCGAACTTTTATTTGTGATGAGCATGGTAATGTAAAATACATAAATAGCGCCGAACATGGAGACTGGGACCATCACCGTAGCGGATACCCCGATTACGAAGGAATAAATTTTTCCCAATACATATCTATTTGCGATATGCTAAACCCTATGCACAGATTGTGGAGCGATGGCAAATGGATAAAGCTAACTTTGGCTCACGGTTGTTACTGGGGGAAATGCTCCTTCTGCGATGGCACGTTGGACTATATAAAACGTTACAGCCAAACCACTGCAGCAACCATAGTGGATCGAATTGTACAGCTAATTGAGCAAACCGGCGAGTATGGATTCCATTTTGTCGATGAAGCAGCACCTCCAGCCTTATTAAAAGCAATGGCTCAAGAATTAATTGACCGCAAGGTAAAAATAACCTGGTGGGGAAATATTCGATTCGAAAAAAGCTTTACAGCCGAGTTATGCCAATTACTTAGTCAATCCGGTTGTATAGCTGTGTCCGGAGGTGTAGAAGTGGCATCCAACAGACTATTAAAACTAATAAACAAAGGAGTAACTGTGGAGCAGGTTGCTCACGTAGCCAACCATTTTACACAGGCGGGGATAATGGTACATGCCTATTTAATGTATGGTTTTCCAACGCAAACAGTCCAAGAAACCATAGATGCGTTAGAAATTGTACGCCAACTGTTCCAAGCCGGTATCATACATTCGGCATTTTGGCATAGATTTGCATTAACTGCACACAGTCCCATAGGGCAAAATCCGCCCATGTACAATATCCGTGTAACGCAACCACCTTTTGGTGGATTTGCGAATAACGATGTTGAATTCGAGGACTTAACAAACATTGATCATAGTCAATTTAGTGAAGGTCTAAAAGTTTCCCTTTTCAATTATATGCAAGGTATAGGATTCGATAAGCCTTTATCATTTTGGTTTCCATTTAAAATACCACGCACTAAAATTTCTTCCAATTACATTCAAACGGTAATGAGGAGTTAGTTATTTAAAAAGGCCATTTTTTATAGTAAAAAATGTAATTTTGCAATCTCTTAATCAAATAAAATAAGTATGTTAGAAAAGTTGTTCAAATTAAGTGTTCACAAAACTGATGTCCGTCGCGAGATGATTGCCGGCTTCACTACATTCATGGCCATGGCATATATCTTAGCTGTGAACCCAGATATCCTTTCTGTTGCAGGAATGGATAAAGGAGCTGTATTTACGGCAACAGCATTGTCTGCAATGGTGGGTTGTTTCCTAATGGGTATTATGGGTAACTTACCTATTGGGTTAGCGCCGGGAATGGGACTAAATGCATTCTTTGCCTTTACAGTTGTATTAGGCATGGGCTACTCGTATCAGTTTGCTTTAGCGGGTGTGTTTATTGAAGGGTTATTATTTATTGTTATGTCTCTATTTAATATTAGAGAATCAATAATAAAAGCAATACCTTCCAACGTTAAAATCAGTATCTCCGTGGGTATTGGTCTGTTTATTACCGTTATCGGTTTAAAAAGTGCAGGTATTGTTGTTGCTAGTCCTGCTACGTTAGTAACATTAGGCGATTTAACAGATCCATCCGTATTGCTAGGATTTTTTGGTATTTTAGTGTCGGGAATTTTACTTGTCAGAAAAGTTCCGGGAGCACTCCTAATAAGTATCCTAATAACAACGTTAGTGGGTATACCAATGGGCGTTACAAAAATCCCAGAAGGATTCTCACCGGTATCAATGGCACCTTCGTTGGTAAATAACTTTACCGATTTTGATTGGAGTCAAATATGGTCAATGGATATGCTTGTGGTAGTAATTACATTTATGTTTATTGATATTTTCGATACTGTAGGAACACTAATTGGTGTTTGTACCAGTGCAAAATTACTTGACAAAAATGGCGAAGTACCTAACGTTAAACGTGCATTGCTTGCAGATGCTATTGCAACAACATTTGGTGCTGTATTAGGAACAAGTACAGTTACTTCCTATGTTGAGAGTGCATCGGGAGTATCGGCAGGTGGACGTACGGGATTAACTGCATGGTTTGTTGGATTGCTATTTCTTTGCTCGTTGTTCTTTGCTCCAATGTTTCTTATTATTCCGGGAGCGGCAACTTGTTGCGCACTTGTAATGGTTGGTTTATTTATGCTACGTGTGGTGGGTACTATTGAGTTTGAGGACTTCTCAGATGCAATTCCGGCATTTATCACCATAGTATTTATTCCATTCTCATATAGTATTGCAGATGGAATTGTATTAGGTATATTATCTTATGTATTTATCAATGCTATATGCGGAAAATTCAAGAAATTATCGCCAACAATGATAGTTCTTGCATTACTATTTGTTGCTAAAATTATTTGGATGTAAAATCCATTCCAAGACATATCAAAATGGAGACTGTTTCGAAGTACGAGACAGTCTCCATTTTTTTTTATTTGTATCGTATAATCCTGCTCAATGTCAAAATGTCGCGCTAAATCTTGTTGTATTATCATCCCCCCCACATAGTTTTTTCCTATATCCGGAGCTCCACTCCCTTGTCACCTGCTCTGGGTTTCATTCAGGTTTCATTCAGGTTTGAGGTGCCATACCCCAATGAAACCCGAATGAAACCCGAATGAAAGTAGAATGAGATGAAAGGAATATTAATAGAGCTAATGGATATAACATCTACATTTCCCATATTTTATATACCAAAATACAGTCCAAATGCGTTATAAGCATGATGCAATGTATTAGAGTTACGAGGAAATATGATATATGCTTTTGCTAATACATTGTGGGAATATCATGATTTAATAAACTCTTATAGGAAATTATTATGGCAACACACAACTCTGATAAGATAAGCTATGAAGAGCGGAAAGAACTACCCGATTCGGCTTTTGGAATACCGGAAACAAGGGAATTCCCTTTGATAGACGGAGCGCATGTACGAGCAGCAGAGGCATATTTTAGATATGCTCCTGATGATAAAAAAGCGATGTTGGCAAGGAAGATTCTGCAAAAAGCAGAGGAATTTGGAGTAAATATTAAAAGTGACACAATATTAGAATGGGCACAGCAATAGTGCCCATTTCCTTTTTTTTATTGTGATGGTGGATTATTACTTTGTACTCTTTGCTGAAAACGCGTTGTAATAAAAGCTGTAAGTATTGGAAATACAATCATGCCCATTAGAGCTAAAATAACAGCCAATACGCGGCCCATTGTTGTTACAGGTTCAATGGCACATCCTACGGTAGTAACGTCCATACATGCCCACCAAATGGCGTCTCCAAAGTCATGTAACATGTCGTTAGTTCCTTGTTCAATGTAATAGAATGCTAAACTACCAAAATAGGAGGCTGTTGCTAATATAATTAAGTAAGAGTAAAGTAAGTTACTCATTACATTACGTGTAAACCAAGTAACCATAATAACAAGTCCATATCCGCCTCGAATTAAAAGAATAGCTCTTAAAATCATGTTCAATTCCGGACTTACAACGGTATCTGTCCATATTAAAATATTAGAGTAGGGGATGGAAACAAGTAGAAACAGCCATCTATATGCAACATATTTCCACCTATGAGCGCTGTAATATAACATTACAAAGAAATCCAAAATAAAAAAACAGCAAATGCCTAACTGTACGTCCAGGTATATGTTGCGCGAAATAAAGGAAGCTTTATTAAGTATTTGAAGTGATAATATCACAAGAATAAATATACTACAAAGGACAACAATAATGTCCATAATTTTACCAACAATTTTTCCAGTTTTTATTCTTTCCGATTCTTGTTGAGGTATGCTATTTGATGTTGCAGCCATTGATGTTCTAAGTTTATTTTTAGCATTATACGCTTTTTTTGTTAATGGGTTATTTCTATTTGAATACAAATATTAAAAACACATAATCTGTTGCTTAAGTATGCTACTCTCTGTTTAATTCTTTAATTTTGTACCCAGTTGGGTATGATTTAATTTAAAGGTGTTAAAGATGATTAAGCGTATTGTATTTGGTGGAGTTGCGTTACTTATTGTAGTAATTGGCGTTGTTTTATTAAACAGCGATAGGATTATAAAAAACTATGTAGTAAAGCATAGTAAGGAATTAATAGGTAGACAAATCTATATGGATAAGCTAAATATAGGTTTAAACGGATCAGTATCACTAATCAATTTCCGTATTTTGGAAGCGGATAGCGATGACTCATTTATTAGCTTCAATGAGTTTAAAACTAAAATAAATCCGTTAGCGCTTTTAGACAATAAAGTAATTATTAACGAGATATTATTTGACGAGCTTAATGTGCGTGTAATTCAGAATGGTGCGCGTTTCAACTTCTCGGATATTATTGATCGCTTTAGTACTACAGATACAGTTGCTTCTCCAGCTCAGGAAAAGAGTGTATGGCAAATAGAGCTTAATAATATAGGATTAAACAAAAGTGCCATTTTATACAGAGATGTAGCAATTAATGGAGTGTGGGATTTAAATAATATTACACTAAATATTCCAGCAATATATTTCTCAAATCAATCTACAGATGTTTCCGTAAATTTATCTTTTAAGGATGGCGGGCGTTTGGCTACGAAAGTATCTTACGATATTGAGAAGGGGAACTATGCACTTTGGTGTGCATTGAATAACTTCAATTTAGCCTTAATAGAGCCGTATGTGAAGCAGCAGCTTAAAATTAATGATATTGTAGGAAAGGTAAATCTTGACATTAATGTCAAAGGCGATATAGAGCACATTATGGATTTTGATGCCAACGGAAATATTGGTTTATCTAAATTTGCGATAACAGATTTACAAACTCAACAATTGGCATTGTGCGATTCGGTGTTTGTTGATGTAAACCGTTTTAGTTTACATGACAGAGTAATAAATATTGGAAAATTGCATATTAACGGCATGGCCAGTGGATTTACGCTAAACGCTGATGGAACAACGAATTTTGACGATTTATTGATGGAGACAGGCCAAGATACAACCGTGTTGACAGATGCAGCTCCAGACACAAAGCCTTATTATTTGACAATAGGAAACTTATCGTTTGTTAACGGCCGCTTTACTTTTGCAGATAAGGTACCGGCTAAACCATTTACATATACAATCTCGGACATTAAATTGCTGGCGGATAATGTGCAACCCAATGCGGTAAACAGTGTGGCACTTTCTGCCCGTTTACAAAAAAGTGGTTCATTAAACTGTAAATGGACAGGAAATATTAATGATATAGGGAACCAGAATATTGGCATCACATTAACAAATCTTGCATTACATGACTTTACACCCTATGCTGAGCAAATGTTTGGTTTCCCCGTGCAAAAAGGTAATCTGTCGTTTATTAGCCAAAATATAATAAAGAATAATAAACTTAAGGGACTGAACAGATTGAGTTTGTATAATCCGGAAGTTGGAAAGAAGAATACAACAGCAAAACCCGAATATAATGTTCCTTTAAAATTGGCTTTGTATGTACTTACGGACAGAGAAAATAAAGTGAACTTGGAGTTACCTGTTCAAGGGGATATTGACTCGCCCGAATTCTCATACAAAAAGTTAATAATACGTACATTGATAAATGTTTTGGTAAAAGTTGCGGCAACACCTGCATCGTTCTTGACGGATGCAATAGGAATAAAGTCGGATCCATTTAAACCAATACGTATTGATGCCATGCAGACGGAGTTTGATGCGTCGCAATATGGTAAGCTTGAGGAGTTTGCTCAGATTCTTGCAATGAAACCGGAGTTGCAACTGACGTTAACACAATCCTTAAATTATGCTAGAGCATATACTGATATAGTGCAACTGCATTTGAAACATGACTATTATATTAGTCAACGTCCGGACTCAGTACAGGTAAATATGCTAGACAAAGAGTCAATAATGAATGTAAATATTAATAATGCGGGTGTTGTAGTATTTGCAGACAGTTTATTACAGGCGCGTTCTTTACCTCTTACAGGATCTATAACCGAAAAAGCAAATAGATTGTATGGTGAGGTTGCGCATCAATCACTTCAAGATATATGTGCGGGACGCGATAGAAAATTAAATGACTATTTATTAAATAAACTACAAGTAGACACAGCATCTATTAAAGTGGTAACATTGCCATGGGATGAGATGAAGGAGCAAAAAGGGAATCATCAGTATGTAGTTAGAATGGACGTGAAGGAGTAGTAAATATGTGGGTAGTTACCCTTGTTGTCTTGAAAATATAGCTTAAAACAATAGACATGCGCATTGCGCATGTCTATTGTTTTATACTCAAAGATGAAATGAGTACTGTATTCATGTAAATAATATGATAAATTAGTATAACTTGTAGTAATGGCTCATAATATTAAGTTATTGAAAAAACGATTATTTAAGGATAAATTTCATATTTATTTGTATTTGTATGCAAATAAATATGAAAACTCAGATTTTTAAAATTATGTAAGGAATTATTTAATTGATTTTTTAGTTGCATCTATTTGTTTTTTTGCAATTTTGCAGTGATTTCCGAGACATTGTTTGCCTTCCTAAATCAATTTGCACAAAAGTGTATGTCTAAGAAAAGAGATTAAAGCAATGACCGATTTATTGTACAGTTTTAGGAGTATGCTACGTAGATACGTAGATTCAAGTATTATTTTAGTGTTTGTAACTATTTTAGCGTTGTTTATCGCTAACTCGGGGTTAAAGGAAGCCTATTTTTCCTTATGGGAAATCCCGGTAAGTTTACAGATTGGAGAGTTTAACCTTTTTAGCCATCATCACATTCCAATGACACTTATGGAAGTGATAAATGATTTCTTGATGGCAATTTTCTTTTTCTCCGTAGGATTAGAGATTAAAAGAGAGATTTTAGTAGGCGAACTTTCGTCTATGAAAAAAGCATTATTGCCCATAATTGGTGCTGTTGGAGGAATGTTAGTTCCGGTGATGATTTATTTATTTATCACGCCCGACGGATTAGGTGCTCGCGGAAGCGCTATACCTATGGCAACGGATATTGCATTCTCTTTAGGTGTTTTGTCTATGCTAGGAAAACGTGTGCCAGTGGGATTAAAAGTATTTCTTGCCGCATTAGCCGTAGCTGACGATTTGGGTGGTATTATTGTAATTGCGCTGCTTTACAGTAAGTCTATAAACGTTGTATATTTAATCTATGCAGCTATAGTGATAGGTTTATTGGTTTTTGCATCGAAACAAGGTCTACGCTCAAAGTTAGTGTATTGCTCAGCAGGAATTATTGTTTGGTATTTGTTTTTAAATTCGGGTATTCACTCAACAATAGCGGGTGTAATTGTAGCTTTTTGCGTGCCATCTCGCCCTGTAACCACTTCCCAACGATACATTGAGCGTATACGTACCAATATTAGCAAATTCCCAATGACGAATGAATGTAAGGGTGAAACGCATATCCTCACTAATGACCAAATAGCGTTGTTAAAAAGCATTGAAAGTGCGTCAGACCATGTAATCAGTCCTCTGCAGGACTTGGAGGATACTTTGGCTCCTTTGGTGAGTTTTATGATAATACCGCTGTTTGCCTTTGCCAATGCGGGTATAGACTTTACAGGAATGAGTTTAGCGAATTTAACATCGGGAGTAGCATTATCGGTATTCTGTGGGTTATTTATTGGTAAGTTTGTTGGTATATACGCATTCAGTTGGGCAGCCATCAAATTGCGTATTGTAAATATGCCGGCCGATAGTAACTGGAAAATGTTTGCAGGTATAGCAATGCTTGGAGGAATAGGTTTTACTGTATCCATGTTTATGGCCAATCTTGCTTTTGGCGGATTGGTCGCAGAGGGTGCAGTACTGCTTAATAATGCTAAAATGGGTATTTTGGCAGGTAGTATAATATCTGGTGCTGCCGGTTACATGATGTTGCGTACGTTCTTACCTAAGGAGGTAAGAAAAATGGAACACGTAATGGAAGGATAGTTCAATAGGCGATATAAACAAAGAGAGCGGTTTAAATAAACCGCTCTCTTTGTTGTGTTTTGGTAAGTCCTATGAGGAGCATCAGAATAGATGCCAATGCAATAATTATACGATTGTCTCGATAAGTCAATGCAAATATTAGTGGGTTAGTATTAGCAGGAATTTCAAATGGATTAAATAAGATGTTCCATTTTGAGTTTCCAAGATTCATTCCATAAACATAAAGAATAAGCCCAATAATAATAATAACTACAGCAGTCCCATTACCATTACGAATAATGGTGCTTAGCATAAAGCTCAGCATACCGAAAAATAATGTGGGAAACAGCACCTCTACAGCCATTTCTAAAGGATTTATTTCAACTATAAATAAGTTTGTAATAATTGACAATAAATAAAGTGCCCCAAAACATACTACACAGGAAAGGAGTAAACGTGTAAGCCATATTTTGTAGCGATAGTTAGGTATACCAAAAAGAATTTCAATGATTTTGCAATCCTGATCATTTTGAATACCAAAACATGTGGGATAGAAAATGAAAAGTATACCCGGCACAAAAAGCATATTAAATCCTGTTGCTGCTGTAATTTCTTTATTTGAGAACATGGAAACTACCACAGTCAATATATAAAAAGCTAATGCACTAAGCATGAAATACATGAAACGTTCTTTGAATATGATTTTAATATTATATTCAAGTAACCTATAACTATTAAGCAATACTTGTTTCATTGTTGTTCTATTTTTAATTGGTAGAACAACCAACGTGCAATTAACAGTTGGTTGTTCCACATTTATTATTGAGTAATAATCTTCTCTTTATTTGCAATCTTCACACCCCGTAATAACCATAGGTATGAGTCCTCCAACATTGGTAAAACATTAACAGCGTTTGGAGTTGGTTTTTGTGCAGATAGACAACGAACCCTGATTGTATCACCTTGGCGTATGTGGTGGACAATAAGTAGATCCTTTGGCAGACGGCTAAATTCCATTGCATCAATCTCAAATGTCCAAGTAACATCTTGCGCAATATTAACCATCTCTGCCGGTGTACCATGGTATTTTACCTCTCCACGATTAATTACACCAACTTGATTACATGAGCTGGCAATATCCTCAATAATGTGGGTTGAGAAAATGACGATACGGTTTTTGGATAACTCCACCAGTAGGTTACGGAAGCGAATACGCTCACGTGGATCAAGTCCTGCAGTAGGTTCGTCCACTACCAAAATGCGCGGCAAATTTAACAATGTTTGTGCAATACCTATACGTTGTTTCATACCGCCGGAGAAACCTCCAATTTTGTCGTCTTTGCGTTCCCACATATGTACAGCCTCCAACACCTCGCGAATACGGCGTTCACGGACTTCCTTGTTGTAAATGCCTTTAAGTAAAGCTTGGTATTCCAAGAAATGCCATGATGTTAAGTTCTCATACGTACCAAATTCCTGCGGCAAATAACCGATAATACCTTGTAGCTCTTCTCGCTTTTTCAATGTGTCAATGCCATTAATAAATATCTTACCATAGCTTTGACGGAATATACCGCATATAATACGCATTAACGTGGTTTTCCCTGCACCATTGGGTCCAAGCAGACCAAACATTCCCGTGTGAATATCCAACGATACTGCGTTTAACGCACGGAACGGTTTAGCTGGAACACCTATAAGTGGCATTTTTAGTGTTAACTGTAATAGGGCATAATAAATCTTTTTAAAGCGATTGGTGGATTCAACTTCATTGTGTTTATGTTTATCCCGTTGCTGAGCGGCATAACCGGCGCCAAGGATAAGGTACCATAATAGTCCGGTTAATATTGCTAATCCGCTGTTGTTGAAATGAAGCGATACCCAAGTAAGTATTGCCATTGGTGTAATGTAACGTAGAGCATTGAAGATATAGTAAGTAACTTTCTGCATCTTTTTGCCAACAGACATAAACCCTACAGCCAATGTATAGATGTCCAATACTAAATACCATGTAAAAGCACCCATTACTAGCGCCCAGAAAGCTTTAGGTATAAACATAAAGCTAAAATAGAAGCAGAACATAGCGAGTGGTACTTCCCACAATAATTTATTGATAGGATCATCATTTCCCATTCCTAATCTACGACGACGAATATTTCCTGATTCAATTTCACGTTTAAATTCAGAAGGACGTCCGTATATCTTAACCAGATTGCGAATGGAAATTGTAATTTCTTCATCCTGTGGTATGATATTGCTGTTAGCACGTCTCAACGAATTTTCAACAAACCACGTAATTGCTGGAATAAGCAGTGTTGCCATTGCCAAATAACCAATACGCCACCAAAGGTCGTTTTCAAACATAAAGATGGCAAAAACCGAAGCCGTAAACATTACAGCTTGTATCACTTTTAAAGTGAGGTTTTGTGTTTGTATTCTATTTAATGCATCCTCTAATCCTGAATATAACGTAGGAATAACGAGCAGTGTTAATAGTGTACTTGTAACCAATCCGCCAATTACAGTAATGGCAAATGGTGCTCCAAGTCCTGACACAAATTCACCTTGACCCATTGCTAGTGGGAACATTGCAATAATAGTAGTTATTGCCGTGATGAGGATAGGGCGTAAGCGAGATAATCCCGCAATCATTAAGGCACGAGGTTTTCTATATCCTTCGCGTCGTAGTAGAGCTGTATAATCAATTAGGATGATACTGTTATTTACAACAATACCAATAAGAATAATGAACCCAATAAGGACATTAGCATTCATAAGTGCATTGTCTGTTACCAGAAGCGCTAAAAGCGATCCGATAGCAGCCAAAGGAATAGCGAACATCAATACAATAGGTGCAGTTATAGACTCGAATACGGAAGCCAAAATCATAAATATCAATGCAAAAGTGGCAAGAATTAGGAAGGTAAATTCGTCTGTCTCTTGCTCCTCATGGATAATCTCAACTGCAATACCGCTAGGAATGTCGTTACCATGAACCACGTCGTCAATTTCAGCACGAGCAGTTTCTAGGAGTTGTTTCGCTTCGTTTACATCATTTTGGAAGCGATAGCGAATTGTTATTTGATTGTCCTGATTGATACGATTAATAGTTGCCGATCCGGAACGAAGATTTATGTTGGCAAATTTACGTAATTCAATAGGTGCATTATTGCTGTTATCCACCTGTAGAGCACGTAAATCGTCCAGTGTTCGTTGCGGTTCCTCGTAGTCCTTTTTTTCTTGTTGTTTGTCGTATAAATTTTTATCTTTTATTGTAATGTCATACTCTTCATTATCGGTTTTGTATTTTGTTTCAGTTGTTGTTTGCGGACGGAAACTTGCTAATTCAGAGCTTACGTTTTGTAGGGTGACATCATTGACTCCCATGTCATATTGATTGAAACGTAATTGCGCTTCAGGCTTACGTTGAGTAGCACTGACATTACAGGTGCTTATATTTTCTAGTTCCTTAATGCGATAAGCTAATAGATCGGCATAGTTCATCATGATATCAAAATCCTGTCCTTTGAGAACAATGGATTCTTGCTGACTTCCCATACCCATTTTCTTTAATAAGCTTGAGCTACCGCCCATTAAGGCATTACCACCACCTGCACTTCCCATAAAGTTTTCACTACTTTCCAAAGCTTCTAAACTTACATCCGAAAGTTGAATTTCTTTTGCTAGGGCCACAACTATGCTTTTCATGCTTGCAAGATCGCGCTTTCCAATGTTTTCGTATTTTTCTTTTAGTTTAATAGTAATACTTGCATCGGCTGCATATACGTTTGAGTTGAACTTGTCAATCTCTGGTACGGTAAGAAGTTTCTCCTCAAGTAAACGAATCTCTTCGTCGGTTGTAAGTAATGTGTTTCCTTGTGGGAAAGTAAGGTATAAGTTAAATGTATTGACTTTAACCTCTTTTAATGTGTTAAGAGTTAGTGTAAAGGAAAGTGTAAGTGCTATGACCAATAATAGTAATGCGCTTACAATAACCTGTGTCGGACGTCGTAAAGACATTTTTAGCAATGCAATGTAAAACTGAACGCCTTTACTGTGAAGATCTACACGGTTAAAGTTTACGTTGTTACCACTGCGTTTCATGAACTGATTAATAGCCATAGGTATTAGCAGTAAAGCTACAACTAAGGATATTAATAATGTTGCTATAATGGAAATGCCTACATGGGCACCTATTAATTTTAATAGGTAATCACTAGAGAATAGGAAAGGCAGAAATACCATGATCGTAGTAAGTGTAGAGGCGATGATGGATTTACGTACCTCTGATGTACCTCGTACAGAGGCCTCTTCGGTATTGAGACCATTGGCACGAAGACGGAATATGTTTTCCATTACGACGACGGAGTTGTCCAATAACATTCCCACAGCTAAAGCAATACCTGTTAATGTCAATAAATTGATAGAGATACCAAACAGATAGAATACAAAGAATGCCGAGAAAATTGAAATTGGTATAGCGAACGCAATAAAGCTGACAATCTTAAAATTGCGCAAAAACAGATATAGAATAAAGATAGCCAGGATAGCTCCTGTAATACCTAAATTCATAATCATATCTATATTGCTTGTCATAATATCGGCAACATTATTATCTACCTGTATCGTAATACCTTTAGGAGCAAGCTCGTCGTTTAGACGTTCAATTTCGGCCTGGACTCTCTCTGATAAATCGATAACATTTACTAACGGAGACTTTGTCAATACGCCCGAAATAACCTCCTTACCGTTTACACGCGAAAAGTTTTCCTGCTCTTTAACCCCAAAATGAATGTCGGCAATATCTTTTAATAATATTGGTCCGTTAGCGACAACAATCATCCCTATATCCTCAGTTTGCAGATATTCTGCCTCAACATTAACAAAGTAACGCTTGTTAGATTCGTAAACTGAACCTGCAAAACTCTTTTGGCTCATATTTTTAGATATGAGAGAAGAAATACGGCTTGGTGTAATTTTTAGCGCATCGCATTTGTCTCTATTGTAGAGAATTTCAATACTCTTCTGTCTACCTCCACGTAGGGTTAAAGAGGCAATTCCATCAATATTTTCCAAGATAGGTGCAATTTCCTGATCGGCAATGTTGCGTACCACATCTAGGTCGCCTGTTCCTAGTATTTGAATACTCATAAACTGGCTGTTTACAGTATTCATTCCACTTTTAGAAACAGAGATATTAAACTCTGATGGTATGGTATTTTTTAAAGCTTTAATCTTTTCCTCCAATTGAAGAAAAGAAAATTTTGTATCCGTATTTTGCGTAAATGAAATTTGGATACGCGCATTTCCTGCAGATATACGCGTATTAATCTCCTCTACACCTTCTAAGCTGCTTATTACTCCTTCAACAGGAATAACGGCTTTATTCTTGACGTATGTAGGGTCCAATTCACTCCTAGCTGATATTGTGACATTTATGGATGGCAACTCAGCATTAGGATAGAGCTCCATAGAGAGATGACGATAGGAGAAAAGTCCCATCAAAGTAATCCCCAGGAACAGCATGGAAATGAGTACCCTGCGTTTTATTAGTTTGTCCATAATTATCGTTTTCTGTCAATAATGTAGTACATACATGGTATTACTACAAGTGTCATAATAGTTGAGGTAAATAATCCTCCAATTACAGCTAAGGCCATTGGCGAGCGCAATGAAGCTCCTTCTCCAAAACCAAAACACATTGGTAGGAGCGCCAAAATAGTGGTTAAACTTGTCATAATAATTGGGCGAATACGTTGTTGTCCGGCCTCCATTAACGCGTCTCTCAGCGATAAACCACCATCTTGTAAACGATTCGCAGCATCTACAATTAAGATTGAGTTATTAACCGCTATACCACCCAACATAATAATACCAATAAAGGCCATCATGTTAAGGGATGCACCCGCAATAAGGAATGAAACAATACATCCTACTCCTGCTAGTGGAATAGTTAAGAGTATAGTAAATGGGTGACGTAAGGACTCAAATTGTGATGCCATTACCATATATACAAGAATAATGGAAAGTATAAGGGCAAAAGAGAGACCGCTAAACGATTCAGCTCTTTTCTCCTCCTCACCAGTAATCTTTGCAGTATATTTTGTAGGGAATTCTATTGACTCAAGTACAGCTTGTACATGCGGTGCAATAGCACTAAGGGATTGCGTCTTATCTAACTGAGCGGTAATCTCTACCATTCTACTCTGATTGCGATGGCGTATCTCTTTTGGCGATGAGGTTATTTTAACATCAGCAATCTCGGCAAGTCTGTAGCGTTTGTCACCTTGAGTAATCTCAACGTTCTCCAATTGTGCCAATTGTGTTTCTGGTACACGGATTTCCATATTAATTAACTCTCCACCTTGTTCAAACTCACCTGCTTCAGTTCCGTTTAGTTGTTTTTTCACTTGTTGAGCTACAGAAGTAATATCAATGCCATAAATACCGCTTTTTAATCGGTCTATAGATAATGAAATCTCAGGAGCGCCTTGTGCCATAGAACTTTTAATGTCATATATACCCATTAAACCTTGTAGTTTTGACACTACCTGATCTGATAGTTCTTGAAGTATTTCAAGTTTCTCACCTTTTATCTCCACAACAAGTGGTGCACCTTCTGTATCTAGGATAGCTTCAAGTGCAGATTGTCCAGTTTTATAGGATAAGGAAATACCATTCGAGGCATTAAATTGCTTATCAATAGCTAATACTAAGTCATTCACACTTATTGCGCTCTCTGTACGTAGTTTAATCTTAATTTGCGCTTGATGTTCACCTTCAAGAGTCCCATCATTTTGGCCTTCATTACCATCGGGTCCAACCGTGGTATAAACCCACTCCACATCTTCTCCACCAACACTTCGGATTACATACTCTAAAGTTTCTGCTGCATCTGATGTGCTTGTTAGGCGTGTACCAGGTGCCATGGTTAAATTAACAATGAACTCATTCGATTCGGCTTTTGGCATAAATTCCTTATCGATATACGGCAACATGGCGTAGGCAGCTGCCATTATTACTACAGCACCTGTTACTACCAGATAGCGATGATCTAGTATCTTACCAACCACAGTGTCATATCCGCTGATGCGGATAGATTTATCTTTACTGTCGTTTTTGGTGATATATCGCGCTGCAAGCATTGGAATTAATAGCAATGCTACAAATAGAGACGATATTAAGGAAAATGTAACTGTCCAAGCTTGTTCCTTAAATAACTCGCCTGCTGCACCTTGTATATATACAATGGGAAGAAATACAACAATAGTAGTAAGGGTTGAAGCGGTGATTGCACCCGATATCTCTGTGGCTCCTTTTATGGCTGCGTCTGTCGGTTTTTCTCCGCGCTCGATGTGACGGAAGATATTCTCCATAACAACTATGGCATTGTCAACCAGCATACCGGCTCCAAGTGCTAAACCTCCCAATGTCATAATATTTACACTCAATCCGTTAAAATACATCAGATTAAATGTAGCAATAATGGATACCGGGATAGATACACTCATTATGGCGGTAACATTGAGACGACGTAGGAATACGTAAAGGATAATCATGGCAAGAAATATACCTAAAAGGGCTGAATCCTTAACCTCGCCAATTGAATTCTCAATAAATACACCTTGATTGTTTATGACATGAAAATCATATCCGGGCATACTTCTTTTAAATTCATCCAATTTGGTTGTTAAGTTCTTTACTGCTTGAACGGTATTAAACTTATTCTCTTTGTATACACTGATACCTAGGCAACGTTCGCCATTATAACGTACAATATTCTCTGGATCTTTGTTTTTTAGAGTTATATCAGCTACATCACTTAAATATACAGGAGCTTTTACTGAACTACCTGTATTATCTGTAACAGATTTAAAAGCAACAATAATAGCCTTAACCTGATCAATGTTCTGAATTAGATTCATCCCTTTTATGGTGTAAACCTGATTACGATCCTGTATCTGTCCACCAGATACATTTTGGTTCACAGCGCTTACTTTTGATGAAATAACATCGGGAGTAAGATTGTATGAATCCATTAGGTATCTATTTGTTTTAATCTCAATATAGGCTTCCTCTTGTCCTGTAAGTCGGATGTCAGCAACACCATCCAAACGGACTAACTCGCTGCGCATATAATTTTCAGCAATCTTGCGAAGTTCGTTCATGTCGGTTATTTGATCATGTCTAAGCGCAAATTGCAACGTAGGAGCAGAGTTTGCATCGTAACGGCTCACCTCAAGCGTAGTTACTTCACTATTGTTTTGTCCAATACGCGAAATACTACGTTGTAAATCTAGAAAAGCCATGTCCATATCTTGGTCCCATCCGTATTCAACGGTTATGTATGCGGAACCGGCTTTGCTAACGCTATACACCGCTTTAACACCCTCTTGGCGTGTTGCTATAGCTTCAAGTTGAGTAATATATTGTTTCTCAATCTCCTCTGGCGGACGTTCGCCAGCCTCTAATTTGATATATAATGCGGGATTCTTTAAATCCGGAAATAGGTCTGTACCTAATTTATTGTAGGAAATAAAACCCAAAAGGGAAACTCCTAGTACAATCATCAGTACGCTTACCGGATATTTAACCGCGAATTTTATTATTTGATTCATACCAGATACTTTTTAATTGTAGCGTGTTTTAGATTTCAATATGGGGATATCTAAAACTTACTTCATAATTTTTACTTTGCTACGGTTATTCAACCATTCGTTACCTTTCACTACAATTCGGTCACCTGGTTTTAATCCACTGGTAATTTCCACGTATTCGTCATCGCTAATACCAATTTTCACGCTTCGCTCTTCTGCCGTATTGCGTTCAACAACGAAAACCGTTCTATTACCGCGGCTATTTTTGATAATGTCTTTTGGTACTGCAATAACAGAGTCTCTGCGCTCAGTAACAATGTCCGCTTTGGCAAACATTCCAGGACGTAGTTTTAGCCCATCATTATTCACTAAAATCATTCCGCTAAAAGTACGAGTATCTTCATTAATAGCAGGCGATAGTTGATCAACGATTGCCGAAAGAGTATCTCTTTTTAAATTGTAGTGTGTAATGTAAACATTTTGTCCTTTTGTCAAATCACTTAAAATGTTTTCAGGAAATTGTCCCTCAATGTACATTTTACTGTAGTCCATTAACGAAACAATTGAGCTACCCGATGCAACTTCAATACCTGGAGTGAAATAAGGTAACGTAACAATAACCCCTTTAAAAGGTGCTTTTATAGTCATTTTTCCTAATGAGATTTCTGCATTCTCAAGGCTTGTTTTGGAATTAATGAATGAGTTTTTTGCATTATTTACATCCTTCTCAGTGGCTCCACCTTTTTTATAAAGCATTTCTTGCCCTTCCCATTCTTTCTCCGCAATTTGAACCTGTAGTTTCTTACTCTCTAATTGCTGATTGTTTACATATTCCTGATTATCAAAGCGCACAATTACAGCACCTGCTTCAACAACATCTCCAAGTTGGTATGGCTTACCTGTTTTTGGATTGCGTTGTAGGTTATATGAACCGGTCATTTCGCTTTTTAGTTCTATGTTTTTTATCGCTTTAGCAGTCCCGGTAGTCGTAATTGTTTTTTCGATGTTACGTTTACCAACTTCTTGAACTGAAACCGGTGTTACCGACTCATTGCTTGCGCGTCTTACTTCTGTTTGGCATGATGCGGCTGTTGCTGCTAAGATTAATAATCCGTATAGTGATTGACAGTTTCTCATATCTTAATTCGTTATTGAATGTTCTTTAAAATTATTACTCGTTACTCGATACAAAATTTACCGGCAAATAAGATGTATTTGTGGCAAAATCCCAAAGCGTTTGTATCTTCAAGTTTAATAGCTCCAGTTTGTAGCTGATAATAGCATTTGTATAGGTTTGCTTTGCATTGGTAAGCTGTGTTTGATATTGTTGAAGTTCCATACCGGTAATGCTACCATTGCGGTACTTTTCTAAATTAATATCATAGGTACGTTCTGCATTTTCCATACTTTTTTTCTTAATCTCAATTTGGCTGATTAAAGTAGGTAGATTGCGGCAAATTTGTCTAACACCAAGAGTTATGCTTTTCTTTTCCTCTTCAAAATCAATCTGGTTGGACTCTATACCTATTTGTGTAGATTTCACCTTTGCCTTTTTTGCTCCCCAGTCAATAATCGGAATCTGGAATGAAACACCAACTTGCTCATTGTCTGTAGGATTATTATACATGTTTGTATGTTTATCGCCAAGTGCGTTTAATCCTATTCTCGCTGAGATACTTCCTTTAAACTCATTATCCGCTTTTGCTCTCACTAAACTGAACATATCGCGTTCAAGTGAAATCTCTTTTTGCTTCAACTCCATGCGTTGGTCTAATGCATGTTTTACGGCAGCTATTGCATCAACTTTGATAGGAGTAATTGACGTATTTGGTAGCACAGACAAATCCGTATCTAACGCCATTCCTAGTAATAGTTTAAAGTTGTCTTTTGCGTTCTCATAGCTTATCTCTTGACTGTAAACGCTTGATTCACTTGTTGCAAGATTCACTTCTGCCTGATATAACTCTTCGCGAGCAATTAATCCTGCATTCACCTTGTCAACAATAATATTATAGTTTTGTTTCTGATTATTATACTCCTCACGCGCAATCATCAGGTCCTTCTGCTTTTGGTATAATGAATAGAATTCACTAGTTACATTTTTCTCAATGTTAAGCTGTTTAATAGAATAATTCAACACCGCTGTCTCTAGGCTTAACTCAAGTTCGCGTAGTTGCATCTTCAAGCGGTTGTATGTAAATAGGGGCTGTTCTAAACGTAGCGAAATGTTGTGATTATAGGACGTATTTGTTCCCCCCGATGTTTTATTCGAAGCATCTTGCCATGAAACATCATTAACTAGGGAAATTGTTCCGTCAGTTAATTTAATTGGTTGTGAAATTGAAAGCGATCCGGAAGCAGATTTACTTTCATTTGCATACCATTTACTATTATAACTGTCGTAAATGTTATTACGAGTATAATTAAATGGGTTAACGTTTAGAGAAAATTGCGATTTTAACGAAGCTTTTTGTGCCTTTAAATTAAGCTGTTGTTGTTCTAGCGCCATTTTTGTTTGAATAAGCGAAGGGCTTTGCTTGTAAGCAATTTCAAGCGCTTTTTCCAATGTTAAAATCTCCTCTGCCACGCAAGTAAATTGCGTGTAGCCAAGTAGAAGAAGGAGTGCGGTGAGTTGTTTTAGTTTCATATAATTATTTTATTCTGTTCTTACAAATTTAATAGCATCGGCAATGACATAATTTCTATCTGTTTTATCCGATAATGTCACAGATACTTTAGTTTTTTCATCAAAGCGAAATCTACCCATTGATGTCCATTCGCTATCACGAGGATTAACCTGTAGCTCCATCTCCTCGTTATCTCCGTCAAAGCTAATGGTGTAATATTGAAAAATTGCTTGATCGCCACCTCTATGTCCTCCGGGTCCACGCATTTGTCCTGGATTCCAAATATACAATTCGTAATAGCCACCTTCAGGTATTGTTGTTTCCCATACGGCAAAACTGTTACCTACACCCTTTGATCGGTAATAAGCACTTTGAATATGATTTCCGTGGTAGCTGTTCCCTACAATTGGAGTCCATTCCCCTGGTGTCATCCAAGGATTAAAATCCTTATACTTGGTAAACTCCTCTTCGTTCTTCCAGTTTTGCAGTAGGTTACGCAGCTTCATTCGGCTGTTACTGTTTATAACTCTAAATCCATCGTCTTCGTTATCGATAATTATAACACCTTTCTCGTCTGCGAATAGTTCTGGCGATATTGGGAAAACTCCTTGTGTTGTATCCAACGTTTCAGTGGTTATTTTATCAAAGCTGAACCTGAAATTGGCTGGGATATTATCTGAGATATTTGTGTTGATTGTAATTCCTGAAGGTTGTGATTCACTAATTTGTGTAACTCTATAGGTGCCATGAGGAGGAATAATATAAAACTTCTTACGTTTTAATTTAGTCATCTCATCATCGCCTCCGCCACCGCCCATTGTCATCATGCGCGGTCCTCTACTTCCTCTATTCCCTCCTGAAATTAATTCAGTAGCAATAATAGCGGTAGCATCGGATGGGTTATTTATCATAAACTCCACTTTGTACATTTCTGTATCGTCTATAATAACTTTGTCGGCTTTGCTGTTACGCGTATATAATGATGGTGTAGCCTTTATCGTGTACCATTCGGTTAAAAATGTATCTAAATCAAGTCGATACTGATTTTTAATCATTGATGTGAAGTCATCAAAATCGTAAGCACCATTGTAAGCTTGTTCATACAAATAATCGGTCAAATCAAAATAACTGTCAACGCCGATATGAGTAATTAAATACTGTTTCAATGCTTCGGCTTTCATTACTATAACCTCTTTAAGCAAGGTTGGTTTTAAATCCTTGTCGGTAATGGCATCTTGCAAGCTGTGGGTACCCAAATAAATCGCTGCTTTCCTATTGTCGTTTATAGACCACCATCCTCGCATACCCTGTACCTCATTATCTTGCATCATACTCTTGATAATTCGATTTATCATAGGATATCTTGCTGAATAAAAATATCCGTTAAAATCAAAGAGCATACCTGAGATATTGGTATGATTTATATCAGAGCTACCCCAAGATGCTCTTGAAGTTGTATTGGTTAATTCCTGTATAGGGAAAGAATTAAATGTCTGAATATTAACCTCCATTTCTGAAGGTTCTTCATTACCGCGGCGCCAAGTTTTGGAACGATATTTTATAGATGGAATATCACTGTGCATACCTGCACCATATTCCGGATAAAATACAATCTCAGGAGCAATTTTCTCTGTATAGCCTTTCCAATTTCTTACATGCGATGCAAAATGGACGGGTACCTCAGTAAGTTCAAGCTTATTAAAGGGATACATAAATGCTTGTGCACGTTCATAATTATCTCGCTGCACTCGTATAAGTTCAGGCAATGTGTCGCTTAGATTTTCATACTCTTTCGAGAAGAAATCATGCCCTTTCAAATAATTAACGGCATAATATGTTGAATCGATAATAATCGATTTTGTTTCGTAATTTCCAATGGTCAATGAGATGTTCACTAGTGGATATTGATTCTCAAACTTATATCCGTTTTCTGTATCCACTCGTTTTCCTTGCGATATTGCGAGTAAATTGTTTGTGTTTTTTACCTCTAGACTATATAGTGTATAATCTTGTTTTAAAGCGTAACGGGATGATGGGTTATTAGGAGCCACCGTTGTTGGATACCATACAATCTCCGGTGTAAGCAACGTGAAATCTTTGGAAATATAAGCATTGCGCTGTCCTGCTTTAAAATATGTACCACGACTACGTTTCTCTTGCTTTTCCTCAGCAGTTAAGTCGGTATATGCAATATTTTCATCTATTGTACCATTATAAGTAAGTCGCAAAATAACAGTATCTTTTGATGCCATTGTTTGTGCAATGCGAACAACCTGATTTTCGCGAGTTGTTTGTACAGGAGTAGAGTTTACTGATGCTGATGTTATGGTCAATCCCGGGTTCAAAAATAAAATAATCTCATTTAAAGCCTGCTCGTGTCTATTATACAACTTTATTTCACTCTCTGCCTCTAAGCTATTTCCCGAATGTGTATATACTATAGAATGGGTTAGCGCGCTTGCTTCCGGGAGTGATGCAAATTGATTATAACTCTCTGCATATCGTAATGTGTCCTCCAACATAGCAGATTGGCGTAACACGTAACTACCACCTAAAAGCAGAGCGAGAAACGAAAGAACGGTTCCACTTATTACTGCCATTTTGCTACTCCACGGATGTTGAGGAATACGTTTAAACATTCCGCATGTAAGTGCAATGAGTCCTATTCCCAGTAAGAAATATACACCACGTTGACTTAAAAAATTAATAGTACTGGCCATACCGTTAAAATCCGAGAATAGTACCGGTTGCTGAATACCAAATAAATCAAAAATCCCAAATGCAGTATGCTCCATGTAGAAGTAACTGATACCAGCTAAACCAAGTGTAATAATCATCATTATGGGCTGACTGCATACAATTAGCAAAATGGTATAGGATAACCCCAACATGAATAGTAGCGATGGGAGAGACAGGGTAAAGAAGTAGTATATAAAGGGATAAACGCTCATCGGATAATGATTAATTACCCCCTGAATAAACATAGCTACAATAAGCAGAAAAATATTCAAACCTAAGAAAACACGTGCAACACCCCAAGTTTTACCTACAATATAATCCGTATTGCTCATGGGGCGCACAAAAACAACCTCTGCCGTATCCAGCTTTTTATCACGTGTCAAGAATCCACCCGCCAAAAAAACTACAAGAATAGATTGTATCAACGTGTAAAAATAGGTGGCACTAAAGGCAATCATTGAGGGCAATGATGTTACCGCCCAGACGATGCCTGTTTTATTAAAAACAGAAGTATGAATGCCTAGTAAATACCCCACTGTGAGTACTATTGCTAATAGTGCAAAAATCCGGAAAAGCCAGCTTCGTCGTAGCAACTTACTCTCGTACTGAGCAATGTGTTTAATGTTCTGAATATTCATTGTTTATTTAATTTCTTTTATTTGAAAAGTTCGTTATCGGCATTTTCCGCATACATTTCCATTTTGTCCTTTAAAACGTAGTCCATAAAGTAAACATAAGCATGCTCGATATTTGGCATAATAGGTTGCCCCTGGTATGGGGCAGGATTTTCAGCCACCACTTGAATTTCCCATCCATTATGGCTAGGAATTGTGGAAATAATAGGAAAAAGTTCTTTTACTTGCTGTAGTTCATTATCGGTAACAAAAAGCTCCCATACTTTACCGGTTGCCATTTTTATTAAATCGTCTGGTGATCCTTCAAAACGGAGCACACCTTTATTCAAAAGCGCCAAATTACGGCAACTGCTTGAAATGTCTCCAACAATGTGCGTAGAAAGAATGATAATAGCATCTTCACCACTCACATCCGAAAGGATATTACGGAATCGGATACGTTCTTCCGGGTCAAGTCCTGTTGTTGGCTCATCAACTATTATAACCTTAGGTTCGCCTATTATTGCCTGTGCTATACCTAAGCGGCGTTTCATACCCCCCGACAAACGGTTAGCCCATCTATCTCTCACATCAAATAATCCAACACGATGCAACAATTCGTCCACACGTTCACGGCGCTTACTTTTTTGTGTTAATCCTGCAAGAGAAGCACCATAGTCCAAATACTCCCATGTTTTTAATCGCTCAAAAAAACGGAAATCTTGTGGAAGATAACCTAGAATAGAGCGAATTTCTTTTCTATCCTTACGCAAATCGTAATCGCCAAAATATATAGTCCCTTCGCTTGCTTCTTGCAATAACGTCATTATTCGCATAAGCGATGTTTTCCCAGCACCATTTGGGCCTAAAAGTCCAAACATACCTGGTTCAATGGTTAAATTAAGATTATCTATGGCCTTATGCCCATTACTATATATCTTACTTAAATTCTCTATACGTATGTTCATAGTAGGTTTGATGATTAAATTTTAACATTAGACAGTAAATATCTCAAAAGGTTTAGTGTTGTAATATTCAAAATTAATATAATTAATGGTATGCGAAGATACTTTATTAAATTTTATAGTTTAATTAAATATTCTTCTTGTCAAGTTAGTCCTAGGAATGTTATATTTTAATTGTATGAAAGTAAATTTTGCGTCAAGTAGTTATGGGCACGTCACTCTTAATGGGGTAGTGGGGCATGATTAATTCGGTAAAGAGATTATACATATATTATTATCTATAGCTTTTAAAGGATATTGCAGGATTTAACATATCTAAGTCAAAATACAATAAAGAAAAAAAGGATTGACTCAAAATTTTGAATCAATCCTTCTAGTATACTATGTAAATGCAAATATTAATCATTATATCCCAAACGCACATTGTCTATCCACAAGCTACTACCTGGAGCTCCAATATAAGCCCCTCCATGACTTGATGACATGCGTAGAATCATATGCGTAACCTCTTCGTTTGCGTCTGCCCATCCCACTTCTTGAACAGGTACCATTTTGCCTTTACTATTTTTTGAATAATAACTACTTTCTCCTGTAACTAAACCCATAAAAGGACGGAAATATGCTTCATTTCTAATATCGCCATAATAAATAGGTAACACATGATCATTTTGCCAGGTGTCAACATTTTTATCAAATTGTTCCCAACCTGTACCAACGCGTTTTGCAAAAATATTACCATCAGCATCTTCCCATCGGTGTTGTAACAGTAGGCAAGTTTCGCTCAAATTGGGGCCATCCACTTTTTGCACGCGCGAAAAACCTGTAGCTTTAATGCGTTCACCTCCAGTTTTGGTTTTATAATCATATACGAGCGCCGAAGGACGTTTGGTAAAAGGAATTCCTACATTTAATTTGCCTTGTGGATTTTTTGTATCTCGAATAGGTTCTAACATCTCTCCAAGAAAAATAGTGCCGGATGCAAGCACTTCAATATTTATTAATCCAAGTACTTTACAAGCCTCCATTTTAGTATCCAAACGTGCGCAACGTCCCTCGTCCCTCTTCTCCGGATATACTGTAACGCTAGTTTTTACTACACCTTTTACTTTGGCAACAACGTTCGAGTTTGCCCATGGGGATCCGCTCGCTGTGTACATAGTTCCATCAGGAATGGTATCGCCCATTGAAATGTCATGTAGTAACTTTGTTTGTCCTCCAATAATAAACGACTCAACGGCTATTTGTGGTTGCCAATTATTGAAGTTTCCGTATGGAATCCACTCCATACGCATGCCGTTAACTGACGGTGAACTCTCGTTTGTTTTTTGCGCTATTGCCGATAAACATGCAAATGTGGTGAGTCCGACAAGTAAAACTTTATTTATTGTATTCATTCTATAAGTGTCTTCTATTGTGCGTAATTTTTTGCGTATCTGTAATAGCAAAAAACATTCCAAAAGTAGAATAAAAAATTGGAATGTATTTAAAGCATGGTATATCTTTTTATAAACCGACGGTCATTGACGGTCAGTGATCATAATTATTATCCAATCTAAACATCTTAATTATGCATATTCTTTTTCATTTTCATTCTTTTAGTATATCTATTGCAAAATCGCAATAAAAAAAAGTTTTGTATAATTCACTAACTAACAAGAATATAAATTTATTCGAAAATATTTTTCTGCAATTTGTTGATAAGAAATTTGGAAACAAATGTAAAATAACTACCTTTGCACTGTCGAAACAATACAACGACACACACTTTTCGGGGTGTAGCGCAGTCCGGTTAGCGCATCTGGTTTGGGACCAGAGGGTCGGGGGTTCGAATCCCTCCACCCCGACAAAATAGGAGCTTTAAAATCAATGATTTTAAAGCTCCTATTTTTTGTTTACAACATGCGGTATCAAATGATACTAGGAATCAATCTCAAAAGTTGTGGGAAGTACTTTTCCTAAGTAAAAATTTTCGCTAATTTGAATAAGAAAAAAGGATATCGGTCACACCTCTGAATCCTTCCCTAAATGTTTTTATTTTGACATTAAATGATTCTGCAGAAGCATTTGTAGCTCTATTTACAAAGAAGTTCAATATTTTATCATTGTAATTCTCCAATATTCTTGCAACAGCACTGAAAGTACGGATCAATCTCTATCATCGAAGACATGTTAGCAAACAAAAAAAAGAGCTTCAAAGACGTTAATCTTTAAAGCTCTTTTTTGTCGGGGTGGAGGGATTCGAACCCCCGACCCTCTGGTCCCAAACCAGATGCGCTAACCGGACTGCGCTACACCCCGTGCAGAGCGGAAGAGGGGGGATTCGAACCCCCGGTACAGTTACCCGTACGTCAGTTTAGCAA
>JBOGCH010000005.1:0-184632 GCA_051656645.1 Marinifilaceae bacterium | reverse complement strand
ACACGGAGGCGATATAAGGAGGAGTACAAGATAGGCCGGTGTTAATTCCTGAAAGATTTTTACTTGATTGAATGTAAACCTATGTTAGGAAAAAGAATACAAAAGAAAGATAACAGTAGAGAAGAGAGGATTGTAAATTTTGATTTCATATAATTTGGAACGTATTCTATATTAAAAGATAGAATTAGCCATACCAAACATGATATGTTAGGTAAAATGGTAACTATTGTAGTATACAAACGTTTAAGTTGGTAAACTTTAACTTTATAATATTATGAGCAGAAGCATTAAAGGTACTGAAACAGAGAAAAATCTGTTAAAAGCATTTGCCGGCGAGAGTCAGGCAAAAAATCGTTATACTTTTTTTTCAAAAGTGGCACGTTATGACGGATATGAGCAAATTGCCGGCATTTTTATGGAAACTGCAATGCAAGAGGAAACGCATGCTAAGCGTTTTTTTAGTTTCCTTGAAGGTGGCATGGTAGAAATCACAGCAGCCTATCCGGCTGGTGCTATTCTTGATACAGTAGCAAATTTAAAAGAAGCTGCCGACGGCGAGTATGAAGAATGGCATGATTTATATCCAGAATTTGGACGCATTGCGGATGACGAAGGCTTTAAAGATGTAGCTGTAGCTTTTAAGATGATTACAGAGGTTGAGAAGCGACATGAAGACAGATATCAACGTTTACTAAAAAACCTAAAAGAGGGTATGGTATTTGAACGTGAAGGTGAAGTAATGTGGTATTGTCGCAAATGTGGATACATACATGTTGGTAAAAAAGCGCTAGAAAAATGTCCGGCTTGTTTGCATCCAAAAGCATTTTTTGAAATAGCACCCATGAATTATTAGTATAATTCTCGGGTTTGATGTGATATAGTGCGGCAACTGTAATTTAAACAGTTGCCGCATTGTTTTTAGTACTGTAATTTCAACGAATTTAAGGTGAAGTACGAATACAATAATATTAATTGTACATCAAATTGACGAGAAAGCTAATTACTTCCCTTTCCAATATTCAAACGATAAAGGTTTCAAGCCTTTTTTCAGGGTTTGATAGTAAAGCGGATAGCTTTACAAGTATGTGTTGTCTGCACCATTATTCTAATGGTGATATTTATATTATTGATTTAATCTCACAATTCATAATGTGCTTGTTGCTTCACAAAAGGATTTAATGGATTAGTAAAGGATAGAACTGATCGAAAATACAGATAGTTCAGCATAAGCGCACTTATAATAAGGATTATTTATTGCAACGTTGATTTTCTTGGGGCTTAGAGAAGATATAAGCCACAGATAAAGTGCTCATTTGACTACTATTTAAATCTATTTATTTCATTATTAGCATCTGTGTTATTGATCTTACGGTTAAAATCTTTACCACCCTTAAATCGCCAAGAAATACCTACCTGTACCGAGCGATACATTGGCTCCCTACGATTCACAGAAATTGCACTGTGGGAGTATCTGATATCATTAGCCATACTTGAGTTAAACGGATCAGTTACCATTAAAGAGAAGGTTGTATTATATTTTTTACCACATATATATTGTGCATAATAATATGAATATTCATAAGAAGGCATATCAGAGTAGTAACTTCTCGTGTACAGCTTACGGTGATATGCCCCCATAAAGTACCATCTGGAGTTAGGTTGATATGAGATGTCTATTTGTCCCGAACCTTGTAGACAAGTGCGACGGTAGGGTGTAAAATCGTTACGCAGATTTGAGATTTTATAATGGTCTAGATCTGCCGTAAAAGTTGCTTTCAGCTTTTTCTCACAAAAAGATATAGGGACTTTAAGATTGTATTTAACACCTTTAATGTCAATGGCATTCATGTGTGTTTGTGTCACAATATCATTATCTGAAACCAACATCTCAACAATAGTATTCTTTTCTTTTACCAGAGAAACTGAAAGAACAATATTCTGTTTCCAGATCTGTTGCCAGCTTAGTTGATACACATCTTTAGGTTTCAAATTGGGATTACCTGATATAAAATACCTGTCCGAAACATAATCCTTTCTAGGAGAAAGCATTAGAAAGGAAGGTCTTTGTGTATGCGTGAGTAGATACAAAGTGCTTGTATAATTTGAGCTAGGCATATATCTCCACGTAACTGTTGGTAAAAATATCCAGGAGTCATTTTTAATTTGTTCCCCACTGTATTCACAGAGTTTATAGAAAGAGTACTCTTCCTTCAATGCGGCAGTAATTATATTTCTCTTTCCTAGGATAATAGTAAGATTCAATTGAGGAATTATACTATATTCGTTATACTTAGTCTGGACCTGTATCCTGTCGTGATTCTCTAAATTATACTTTGTTTCACTAATGTTAGCAGTAGCACCAAAATTGATAATTAGCTTATCCTTTAGACCTCTATACGTGGTTATCCAATTGGCATGGTGTTGTGTACCTGAGAATAATTGTTGTTGAATGATATGAAATGTTGTATCTGAGTATTTGTTGTTATAGATATTCTTTACATTTTGATCATAATAGATAATACCATAACTAAGTTGAGTGTTAGACTTCTTAGCTGGGTTACTTTGAAACTTTATATTCCCGGAGTAATAGTCATTGCTTTGATTATTAAGTTGATGCGAACGACTATCTAAACCTGACTTGCTATAATTGAGTTGATTAATATTGGGATTATCAAGTTTCTTACTATTATGAAAATTTAAAGATAACTGATGAGATGTCTCTGAAAGATAACTGATATTGATATTGTTCGAGAAATTTTTATTCTTCCCATCAACACTCCGATCATTGATATAATAACTACCGCTGGTAGGATAGGAAATGGAGTCAAATTCCCTTTTCTTGTAATCTTGGGAATAACTAAACACTTCATTTGATGTAATGGTAAAGCGCTTTGACATTAAGGTAATATTTCCATTACCATCAAATTTATACCCATCATACTCGCTCCCTAGTGCTCTACCATCCAGTTGTCCCATAAAACCTTCAAGACGTTTCTTGGTAAGTACAATATCGAGAATCGGATTTTCAGGATCTACTCTATCACCTGTTAATTCACCTCTTCTTGTCACCATAAACTTTAATAAGTTGGCCGGCAAACTTTTAAGCATCTCGTACATATTGGCCTGATTAACACCATTGAGTTTAAAGCGGATAGGTAAATTTTGATAGGTAATAAGTCTTGTTTGCTCATTAATTTCTATTCCGGGAATCCTTCGCAACACATCTAATGCGCTCTCATTGGGGTTCTTAATATAGTCTTGTAGATCAACATATACTTCCCCGTCTTTTATTGATACACTTGACTCTTTTCCAATTACCTCTACCGCTTCCATGAAGACTTGCGCAATCGAGTCTTGTTTTACTGAATCTTGCTGGATAATATCACCAGAAAAGAAATTTAAGGATAGTAGAATAGTTAATAATGCCATTGTTGTATTTTAGGTGTTAGTGATTACAATTCATACTCTCAATCTGCGTTTATATCTATCAGAATTTAGAGCGAGACAAAAAAAGAATGAACAATTGAATTGCGAATATAATTATTTGTTTACAATATTAAACAAATATCATATAAGTAACCCGAATGAAAAGAAGAAAATTTCAAGATATATTTTTTTGTTATGTACTTAAATTGTTTTTATCAAAATTCAATGATAAACATCGCCATAATGATTTACGTATTTAGGGAATAAAACTTATAATGAATTAGCTATGTTAGGATTTTATGGAGTATCGTTCTTCTTTGTATTGTCGGGAATAGTATTTTTTTTCGCAGTACTTTGGTTTATTTATAATGGCCATAGAGAACGAATGAAAATAATGGATTGGGTTTGGCCTCTTACCATGTTGTGGTCTAGTTGGATAGGTTTGTGGTTTTATGGATATAAGCATAAGAAGCAGGTTAAGAAACAAATGGATATGCAAGGCATGGATATGTCTAATATGAAAGGTATGGACATGAAAGACATGAAAATGGACATGTCGGGCATGATGCATATGGACATGAGTAAGAAAGTTACTCTTAGTGCAGTGGCTGTAGCTACACTACATTGTGGCGCGGGCTGTACGCTTGCGGATTTGATAGGAGAGTGGTTTACCTATTGGATTCCAATATCTATAGGAGGAAGTTTTGTTGCCGGATCATGGGTAGTAGACTATCTATTAGCCCTAATTATAGGTGTTTATTTTCAATATCTTTCATTGCGTCCGATGGAACCAAATAATAGTGTTGGTAAAACTGTTATAAAGGCACTAAAAGTTGATTTCTTTTCACTAACAAGTTGGCAAATTGGGATGTACGGTTGGATGGCTATAGTTATATGGGCCATCAATGATGGAAATCCACTTCCGAAAGATAGTTGGGAGTTTTGGTTCTACATGCAAATTGCTATGTTATGCGGATTTTTGACAGCTTTCCCAACAAATAAGATATTGATAAAAATGGGGATTAAGCACGCAATGTAAGTAAACCTAATGCATTAAACGGAAAATTAACTCCTTTAATAACTCGCCACCATCTGTCCCTGCATTTCCTTGTCCTTTTGATTTCATATCATACAGACGGATAAGGGCAATGGCGTCTGCGCATTTGCGAGCACTATAGTGCGAAGCCCCTACAGAATAATCCTTGATGTAGTAGGGGTTTATGCCTAACTCTTTTGCTAACTGCTCTATGTTTGTGGCCGAACGTTTCTGGTAATGGTAAGTCAATAGTGTGTTATAATAGCGAAATAACATTCCAAATACCAATTGCATTGGGTTGCGCTTGGGGTTAGCAATGAAATAATTTACAATAAGACCTGTACGAAGGAAATCCTTCTTACTCATGGCAGAAATCAATTCGAATACATTAAAATCCTTACTGATGCCAATGTGTTCCTCGATATGTTCCTCAGTGATATTCCCTTGTTTTGGGATAATGAGCATTAGTTTATCAAGCTCATTAACAACTTTTGATAGCTCAGTACCTAGGTTATTTGCAATGATGCCTGCAGCTTTCATTGAAATATTACGTTCCTTTGCTTTGCAGTAGCGTACAATCCAGTCCGGTATCTTATTATCGTATAGTTTTTTGGAGTCAAGACATCCGCAATGGGGAGTAGAGTTTAAGGTTTTGAATAGTGCTTTTCTCTTATCCGGTGCTCCTTTATAGGCAATAACTAAAATGGTTGAAGGTTGATAATGCGACACATAGGGTAGTAGTGTATCTATGTCACGAATGTATTGCGCTTCTTTTACAATAACCACTTGCTTATCGCTCATCATAGGGAATCTTCGAGCGCTATCTATAATAGCGGCTGCATTAATATCGTTACCATATAAGATGGTTTGATTAAAGGCTTTATCCTCTTCGGCAAGAATATTTTGTTCCATATAATCCGTTAGGAGATCAATAAAGAAAGGTTCTTCTCCACTTAAAAAATAAATGGGTTTATAGTTTTTTTTAGATAGTTCCTTTTTTATTTCCTCAAACGTCATGATATTTTATGCTCTTTATTTAAATAGGCTACAAATGTAGTAAAAGAACTCTTATAGAGAACTATTTTTAGAATTGATATTGTAATGGTATGCCATATTGTAAAGCATTTATTTTGCATGTTTGAAGTGAGCATATTATTTAAACTTTTTATTCATCCATAAATAGTTTGTTAAAGCCATAATGCTGACGCTAATCTTATTTCAGGCATCTTATATTTAAATGGAACCAATCTGTTGCTTTAGACGGGATTTAAATGTAAATAATATTGAATTGTTATAAAATAATATATCTTTGCTTGGGCTCTATATGTAGAGGCTAAAGTGATATAATTAAGACAAAAAAATGATAGATAGCAGAAAGAAACCGGAGTGGTTGAAAATAAAACTTCCTAAAGGACAACTTTCAGTGGAAGTACTTAATAGTGTGCGTACAAATAACTTAAATACGATATGTACGAGTGGTAGATGTCCCAATCAAGGGGAGTGTTGGGGATGTGGCACGGCAACATTTATGATTGCCGGAGCAATTTGTACACGTGCATGTAAATTTTGTAACGTAACTACGGGCAAACCCAAAGCACTAGACGTGAATGAACCTCAGCATATTGCAAATTCGGTAAAGGAATTAAAGCTTAAGCATGTTGTGCTTACATCAGTAGATAGAGACGATTTAGAGGACTTCGGAGCCGCGCATTGGGTAGAGGTAATTACGGCAGTCAAAGAGCTCAATCCGCATGTGACAATGGAGGTTTTGATTCCGGATTTTAAGGGTCAAACAAAATTTATTGATGGTATTATAGCTGCAGGTCCGGATGTTATTTCGCATAATATGGAAACGGTACGCAGTTTATCGGACAAGGTACGTAGTGTAGCCAAATACGATACATCGTTAGATGTAATACGTCATATTGCCAAGAGTGGAATTGTTAGTAAATCCGGCATTATGCTTGGATTAGGCGAAACACGAGAAGAGATTTTGGCGACAATGGATGATTTACGAGACGTAGGGTGCGAAGTAATGACAATAGGGCAATACTTACAACCTTCGCCACAAAACATAGAGGTACAAGAATACATACATCCTGATACGTTTGCCGAATACAAAGTTATTGGTTTGGCTAAAGGATTTACGCATGTTGAAAGTGCTCCACTTGTGAGATCGAGCTACAGAGCAGAACGTCATGTACGAGTAAAACAATAGGGCAAGGAATGACAGTTAATGTAAAGGACTTAGGATTGGCATCCTATAAGGAAGTTTGGAACTACCAGGAAGAGTTGTTTAATGCGTCGCAATGTGCCAAGAAGCAAAATGTGTTACCGGAACAACATGTATTACTGGTGGAGCATCCCCATGTATACACATTGGGTAAAAGTGGATTAGAAGAGAATTTGCTTATTTCAGCACTGGAACTTAATAAAGCACACGCTGAGTTTTTTAAGGTGAATAGAGGAGGTGATATAACATATCATGGTCCCGGACAATTAGTTGTTTATCCCATTTTTGATTTAGAACAGCACAGAATAGGCGTCCGTGAATACATTGAGCGTTTGGAGCAGGCTGTTATAAATACTATTGTGGAGTATGGAATAGTAGGAGAGCGCTTAGAAACTGCAACAGGCGTGTGGATTGATGCGCAAGGAGATAGTCCGCGAAAGATTTGTGCAATAGGTGTTAAATGTTCACGTTATGTTACAATGCACGGTTTAGCATTAAATGCCAATACTGATTTGAATTACTTTAATTACATAAATCCTTGCGGTTTTGTTGATAAAGGTGTAACGTCCATACAAAAGGAGATAGGAGCACCTGTAGGGATGGATGATATTAAGTGTAAAATGAAACACCATCTCAGTGTGCTTTTTAACTACTGAAATGGTGTTTATTAGATTGATTTTAAGCTTTAAATGCTGAAATTATAGCAATGATTATTGTTGTTGCAATACCCACATAAATAATTGCGTTTGTGTGGGTTATTTTTGCTCTCATTCTAAATAAATTCATGTCACTGTTGCTAAAGTATTTGTTTAAACGAGTGCTTTTATATAAAAATAAAAGAGCTGCATACATTATTGAGGCTCCAACTAATCCGACAACCATTCCAGCCAATAAATCGCCAGGATAATGAACACCTAAGTAGATGCGTGTATAGCAAGTAATAATGGCCCAAAGAACAATAAATGTTGTCAGTGCATAATTGCGAAAGAAATATACTACGAAGAATGCTAATCCGAAGGAGTTTGCGCTGTGGCATGATGGAAATCCAAAACGTCCGCCTCGTTTACCATTTACAATGTGAACAAACTCAGAGATTGGGTTGTCCAAATTTGAAGGACGTAATCTGCCTATCCACGGGCGTATAAAGGTTGCGCATACCTGATCGGCGAAAACAATGGTTAAAGCAATTGCTACTGTAACAGTTAGCGCCACTTTCCAAGAGAAATTCCTCATTAAAACATAAAAAATTGTGGCATACATGGCTACCCATGTAACTTTACCTGTAAACATCCACATGAATTGATCCCAATAGGGAGAATGAAAACTGTTTAAGTATAATAACAGTTGTTCATCTGTTTGTTGTAATATCTCAATCATAATTTTTTCTTTGTGTCAAAGTTAAAATAATAATGGTTTCAATGCATCACATTGGGAAAATAATAACAGGCATCGGATTAGCCGATGCCTGTTATTATTAAGGGATATTATTGTGTATCATTTATCTTATTTTTTTAGGCAGATAACTATCCACGCTTACTTCTGTTCTGTCTCCATTAGCAGCAACAGCTTTAATTATATCTCCTTTTTTCAATTTGCTTAGTTCAAATTCCGGTTTTATTGAAATAGCGCTACGTTTTTGTACTCCGTTATCCATTGTATAAAGTTCAAAAGCAACACAGTTTTCCCACTCATTGAAGCAAAGTTTATTGTTTGCTACCTCGATTTTATTTTTAACAATAGCTTTAGGTTGTTTATAAAGATTGATATTGTCATCCTTCAAATAAATAATCTCAAGAGGTTTTTTATATCCTTTGGCTTTTATTTGTTTTTTAACGTCATCTACTTGTTGTTGTGTACAGCTTAATTGTGCTGTGCTGTAGTCATTAACTGACATATCGATAGGGCGAAGCAATCCCCATTGTTCAAAAAAGTCCGTAAAGTCTGTTTTAGCAATGTCACAACACATTTTTACATAGTTAAGTTGAATTTCTCCATGAGTTAAGGAGCGATTATCGTTTCTAACAGCCTCATGTAAATCTAGGTAAAAATCTTTTTGTCCCAATACTTCATGTGTATATAAGTAAATTTGCCAAATTGGGACTAGTTTCTCAAAAGGTCCGTTTGCGGCATGAATTTTCTCAGGAACAATAATCTGATTGTAAGCACCTTGATAGTTGTTACTTACAAGTAAACGTGAAGGATATCCCATTGCTCGTTGTACATGCATAGAGTACAGGTTGTTGGTAACTTCCGTCATACCTATCCATAAGAATCCGGGACGTGTTTGGTGCATGTGGCCCACTTCATGATATAAGCCCCAATTGGATCGGGCTCCCTCTATTGGTAAGATATCTCGCATTGTACCGTGGTTGTAGGCTGTACGGTACCAAGTGGCATACATGAATGAGTGATCAACACCTTGGTAAAGGATTCTATTTGGAACTAACTTGTTGTATTTATATAATCCTAGTAGCTCCTGCTCAAGTGATACGATGGAGTCATAGATTTGCACTACGCGCTCAATATCGTTAGGTGCAAATTTTTTAAAATCCTCAGTTCTATACACGATATGAGAATACTTTCCTAATACATCAAAATATGGATTGGTTGCATTTGCAAGCATTTGCTTCCAATCGGCATTGTTGTTAACGGTAGCATCATAATAGTTATTTACATTTCCTGTAATAAAGTTTACTGTAATAGGAGATGCTGTCTTATAGTCTGTGTCAAAGTAGCAAACATACATTAAACCACTATCTGAAGCAACAAACTTATTTGCTCCATCATATAGAGCAATGTCTTCGCCGTTAAATCCTTTCAACCATTTCATTAATTTTAGCGATACTCGTTTTTCGCCAATACCATTTGCGAAACAAACAATAGTATCCCCTTTATTTACAGAAATTCCGGTAGGATTATCTAACAAGTTAAAGGCATTTGTTTTAAGTTTTTTTGCTCCATCTAGGGGCGAAGGATATGCATTATATGTTCGCATACGCCCCTGCTTACTGTATACACCCGAAGAAATATCCATAGCCAATGCTTGGTAGAAGGCATGTTTTGCTTTGCTAATTTGTTTTTCTGTTACATCTGGTTTCAGTGCAGAGCATGAAGCGTCGGTAAATAGGTCAATCTCTTTTGGCTCTTTAATATTTGCATGAAACTCCATCTCAGAGCAAGTAACTAAATTATGAACACCGCTTTTTACCGTAAAACGGATGCTTTGTGCTTTTTTTATTGGAGTAGGTAAAATTAGTCGTTGCGCTTCACCACTTTGTTGGAAATCAAAAGAGGTATCGAATTTCTTGAATTCCTTATCTCCCTTACTTTTGTATTGTAATTCAAATTGCCCAATACGTCCGTTTTCACTATCGACACGTGGGTAATATACTATATAATCAATTTGCTGGTTGCCATCAAATTCAAAATCCAATACTACTGGAAGCTTCGCTCCGTCGCGTCTCCAACGAGAATGATAAATAGTATTTTTATTGCCATCAATACAGTTGGCTAATACTCCATCATGCTCAAAATTGTCCGTATGGACCTTCTCAACTTTGACTTTTTTAGAGGTTTCTAAACTATAGGTTGTATTTACAACCTTACTTGTGTTCTCGCATTGGTTACAGGCCAATAGGGATGAAGAACTTAAAACAAAAGTTCCGCTCAATAATAAGGCGGAGATAAAGGATTGTTTCATAATCATTATTTCTAAAATGGTAATATGTTTACGAATATATAAATTTATATTAATTTAAAATAATTATATAAGTAATATTTACATAGGAGTTGCTTACGCGTTTCATCTCTCTAATTTAAAGCAATTAATGATTTTAAGTTGCGATTAAATAAACCAACAAAGTGTGAATATTGGTATTTAGATTTACTCATAATGAACGATCCCATTTAATGAGAAGTAAAATAACTCACAGGTCATGAACAATATGTAATTGATTGACGTACAGTATATGTATTATAAACGCATTAACATTCTAAAATTTATTAAACATGTCAGTACTTGTAGGTAAGAAAGCTCCGCATTTTACTGCGGAAGCTGTAATAAATGGAGGAGAGATGGTTAACAACTTCTCTTTAGAGCAGTATATTGGGAAGAAATATGTAGTGTTCTTTTTCTATCCCGCCGATTTTACATTTGTATGTCCAACAGAATTATTGGCATTTGAGGATCACTTAAAGGATTTTGAAGCTAAGAATTGTGTATTAATTGGATGTTCTGTTGACTCTGCTTATTCGCATTGGAAATGGCTTCAAACAGAACGTAAGGATGGAGGTATAAAAGGTGTTACTTATCCGATAGTATCCGATTTTGCGAAAACTATTTCACGTAATTATGATGTTTTAGCTGGTGAGTATGAATATACCGATGATGGCGATATAGAATTTGTTGGAAGCCCCGTTGCGTATAGAGGTTTATTCCTAATTGATAAGGAAGGTAAAGTGCGTCATCAGGTTGTCAATGATTTACCTTTAGGTAGGAGTGTTGAAGAGGCATTACGAATGGTAGATGCCTTACAGTTTGTTGAAGAACACGGCGAGGTTTGTCCTGCCAATTGGAAAAAAGGAGAGAAAGGTTTGAAACCATCACACGAAGGAATTGTTGAATATTATGAGAATTTTGTTGATGCCTAAGAGTATCGAGAATATAAACAACTAATAGGTAGAATATGAGCTTCGCAGGACACGTTTTTGATATGTTTCGACGCAATAAAGCAAACTTGGAGCAGCTACAGCAACATCGGAGGGCAATGGCGGCTCGACGATACCGAATGAAATGTAAAAAAGATGAAGATGATATGTATAACAATGACAATGTTATCTATATTGAAACAGTACTGCGAAAGAAACTCTATAAAGAACAACTTAAAAGGAAGCGATATACAATTTTGATAATTGTAGGTATGGCTGTATTTTTAGTAACAGTTATTGCGCTTCTATTTATTCTTCCTATGCCGCAAATGAGATAAAAAAAAGGTGACAGTTCAACTGTCACCTTTTTTTTATATTATAGAAATTATTTGTTTAAGAACTCAATAATTTCAGTGTAAACTTGTTCGCCTGTGAAACCGAATTTCTCATCAAGAATATTTGCCGGAGCAGAATATCCAAAATGATTAAGTCCGTGAATCATTCCATTTTCACCAACAAGTCCTGCAAGGGTTACTGATAAACCTGCAGTTAAACCATAACGTGGTTTGTCTGTAGGGATAACCATTTGTTGGTAAGCTTTGTCTTGCTCGCGGAATAAACCTTCAGAGATTACTGAAACGATTTGTGCATCAATGTTGCAACGTTCTTTTAAAAGTTTTGCAGCATCTACTAATGTAGAAACTTCAGATCCCGAAGCAAGTAGGGTGATTGCAGGATTTTCTCCAGTACATTCAACAATATAAGCTCCTCTTTCAGCTTGGATAGCCTCATCATAGCGATCAGTATGTTGAGGAAGATCCTTAATATTTTGACGAGAAAGAATAAGTGCGGTAGGAGTAGTTCTATTTTCCATCGCCATTTTCCATGCCACAGTTGTTTCTGCACCGTCTGCCGGACGTAGTGCTAACAAACTCATGCGTCCAGAGTGATTTCTTAGATGTTCTAATAAACGGATTTGTGCTTCTTGTTCAATTGGCTGGTGTGTAGGTCCATCTTCTCCAACACGGAATGCATCATGTGTCCAAATATAGATAACCGGTTGTTCCATCAATGCTGAAATACGAACCGCTGGTTTCATATAATCAGAGAAAACAAAGAAAGTACCACAAGCAACAAATATACCTCCATGAAGAGCTATACCATTACAAATAGCAGCCATTGTCAACTCACAAACACCTGCTTGTAAGAAAGCACCTGTAAAGTCGCCTTTTACAAGATTACGTGCTCCACCTTTAATAAATCCGTCAGTTTTATCAGAGTTAGAAAGATCGGCAGAACTAACAATCATATTGTCAACCTGCTGAGCCAATATTTCCATTACTTTTGCCGAAGCATTACGTGTTGCAGAATTAGCTGCTTGCTCTATAGCTTTATAGTCAATAGCAGGAGCTTCGCCCGATAAGAATTTAGCTAATTTCGCTGCTAACTCAGGATTTGCTTTTTCCCATTCAGCTTGGCGTGCTTTACATTCTTTTGCGTAAGCGCGTTTCTTATTTAAAACTTCCTCGTAATATTTTTCAACGTCAGGGAAAATTTGGAATGCGTTTTTAGGATCACCACCTAAGTTTTCAATTGTACGCTCAATACAAGCTCCGGCAGCTGTTAATGGCTGACCGTGAGTAGATACTTTATTTGAGAAATCTTCACAATTAGCACCCATAGCTCCTTTACCCATCAAAGTGTTACCAATAATTAGGGTAGGGCGTTCTGTTTCTGCATTGGCTGCAATTAATGCTGCGCGTAGTTCATCCTGATTATTACCATTTACGGTAACAACATGCCAATTCCATGACTCATATTTTTTAGCAGTATCTTCAACAGTTACTTCTTCCACTTTAGTTGAAAGCTGAATGTTGTTTGAGTCATAAAACATAACAAGATTAGATAGTCCTAATGTACCTGCAATACGACCAGCACCTTGAGAAATTTCCTCTTGAATACCACCGTCAGATATAAAAGTATATGTTTTATGCGCCATCCACTCTCCAAAACGAGCAACTAAGAAACGCTCAGCAATAGCAGCACCCACCGCCATAACATGACCTTGTCCAAGCGGTCCCGATGTATTTTCAACACCACGCTTAACATCAACTTCAGGGTGTCCTGGAGTTACGCTACCCCATTGACGGAAGTTTTTAAGGTCCTCCATGCTGTATTTACCAATTAATGATAGCATAGAGTACAACATAGGTGACATATGTCCTGGATCTAGGAAGAAACGGTCACGGTTTGCCCATTGCATATCGTCCGGATCAAAGTTTAAGAACTCGCTATATAACAAGTTAATAAAGTCAGCTCCACCCATAGCCCCGCCCGGGTGTCCAGATTTAGCTTGCTCAACCATTGCGGCTGAAAGAATACGGATGTTATCCGCGGCTTTGTTGATAATGGTTTTATCCATGTTTCGATAATTTACATTTACGCTCACATAAGGAGCTATCTAATTATTGTATTTTTACATAAAAAATAAGTGCTACAAAGATAGCTAAATTGTAATAAAGTATAAGTTAAACTATTGCAAATTTTTAGAAGGATATATGTTGTTCCACCATGCAGGTTGTCCTTTTAGGTATTTTGCAAAGTAAGCCATGATAGTATTACTCCATAAAATACGTTGCTGGTAGTCCACTACCTGATGATCGGCATCCTTTACAAGAACGTAATCCACCTCTTTTCCAAGTATTTTCAATGCAGTATACATTTGTTGGCTTTCAGCAGTAGGCACATTAACATCTTTTGTTCCATGTATTAATAGTAATGGACAATGCACTTTGTCTGCATTAAATAGTGGGCTTTGATCAACATAAATATCTTTTCTATTCCATGGATAAGATTTGCCCGCAGCATTAGTACTGTATCCATATCCCCAATATCCATCGCCCCAATAACTTGAAATAGAGGAGATACCCGCATGTGAGATTGCACAGGCAAAGATATCCGTTTGCATTGTTAAATATTGTGTAGTAAAACCACCATATGAAGCTCCCATACAGCCCACTTTGCTTTTATCTACAAAGGAGTGGTCCTTAATAAATTCTTTTACACAAGTAATAATCTCATCGCCTGTTACTTTTCCCCAATTATTTTGATGACGAGCAGAGAACTCTTGTCCATAACCTATGGCTCCCGATGGCTGAAGTACATATACAACATATCCCATAGCAGCATACATATTAAATGGCCAACGTCCGGAGAAGTTTCTTCCCACCGGTGTTGTTCCTCCGTAATAATATACAATCATTGGATATTTTTTTGCCGGATCAAAATCCAAAGGCAAATAATAACGTCCATCTATTGTTGTGCTTTTACTGTATTTATAATCCCAATCGCCAACTTGACCAAAAACAATATTTCTGTATTGCTCCTTAGCTGGATCTATCCATTCTTTATTTGCAGTTGGATTACTTAAATTCAGAGTATAGATACAAGCCGGGTATTGCATATTATTTGCGATATAAGCCATTTTATCGCCTTGACGCGCAATACTCATTTGTAGAAACATGTCGCCTGTTGTAGGTACTAGAGCAATTTCTTGTCCGTTATATACATAGAAACGTTGATATTCACCATCAATAGCTTTAAAATAGATATTACCATCTTTATGCCAAATAGCATCCTCCACCGAAGGGTTAAAATGCTTGGTAATAGGGTTAATATGTTTTGATGCTAAGTCATATATAAACAGTTGTTTATCATATTGATTTGCAAGTTGTCCCTTTTTTATGTTCTCTCCGAGTTTACCAAATGAAGAAGCACCTCCATCAATAAGTAGTTTCTTACCATCGGGCGAGAACTTACATCCAATATAATTAGTTTGCTTACTAAACAAAGTATCAACTTTATATGTGTTAGCATTGACCATATAAATACTCTGATCAGTGAACGGGAATGTAGAGAAGTCCGTTGTCGATGTGGAAATTAAAAGTTGTTTACCATCCGTACTTATATCCATTAGATGGGTAGTTAAATTTCCCCAAGTCAGCTGAGAATGTAATCCTGTATTTACGTCATATTTACATAACAAATGACGTGTTCTCCAACCTGGTTGACGGTCCTGTACTGTTTCAAGTTTCTTGAGCTGCCAGTTTTTCTCTTCATAGTCTTGTCCTTTGGAGTAAATAATGTAATCCTCAGTTGGAGACCATGTAATGTTATTTATTAAATTATCATGCTGAAATATTGACGTAAGATTTTGCGTTGCCGGATTATACGCGAATAGAGTATATTTGCCATTCTGATTTCTTAAAAACGTAACGACATCGCTCTTAGGCATCCATGTAATATTGCTAGCCCCTTGCATGAAACTATATGTAACCTCCCGAGAGTCTGTTTCGAAAATTGACGAGAAGGACATTGGAGTTCCTTCTTCAATATTAGTAATACCTACTAATGTGTATTTACCGGAAGGAGAAACGGATACTCCACTTATTTTATTTCCATTCAAAACGTCGTATATATTCTTCCCACGAAGCGGTGATACCGACACCTCTGTTTTAGCTGAACTAAATTGTTTGTCCGCATCAAAGGTCATGGCAAGTTGCTTGCTACCCGTGCTAATATTTTTAATAATGATAGTATGTTTACCGGGAGTGAAACTGTATCTGAAACTACCTTTTTTTTGGTCAAAACTATTTTGAGTAAACTGTTTCTTGCCATCAACATATACTTCTATTGGACCAAATGACGTTACCTTCATTGTTCCACTTATCCATTGATCCGTGTTAAAATACGTTGCACTATAACATAAACTAGTTGCCGCGGACGCATTTGTTAAAAGTGTATCCTGTTGCATTTGTCCGTTGCTCCATTCTGAACCTGCTTCAGGTTTTAGCATATTTAAATTTAGAGAACTGTTTGAAAGTAATAGGGTACTATCAAAACTCTTATTCTCAACATTTGGTATTGATCCTAATGCTGGATTCTCTAAACCAATAGGTTTTAATTGCAACCATTTATCCAGCTTTTGAGCTGAAATTTGCATGGAAGCAAACATAAGTAAAGGAAAGATTACTTTTTTCATACTAAAAATGACAAAAAAATTAATGGTATATATAAATTGTATTATTTTTGTTGCGCTTTGCAAGATAAGGATAATACTTAGTGCTTGAAAAAATAAATAAGTTATAATAAAGTTAATCCTTGCAAAGAACAAAAACATAATGTAATAAAATTAGTATAAACATCATTAATAAAAAAAGCAGAAGTATGAGATCTCTATTTTGCTCCCTAGTTGTTGCCACATTATTTGCAAGTTGTACATCGCAATATGCAATGATCGACCCGTCGCAAATTAAAAATGAACCGGCACCGCTACAAACACAGAATGAAACACAACAACCAAAACCTACACCTGTTGTGCAACAAACCACTATTGAAATTGAAAAAGAAACTCCTAGAAAGGATGAAAAAGTGGTTATTCGTCAAGAAGAAGTAACATTAACACAAGGTGCTGAGATTATGCAATATTGTGTTATTGTAGGAAGTTTCATTAACGATAGTAATGCTATCAATTTACGTGCATCTCTTGTACAGAAAGGTTACACCGACAGTAACATTATGCAAAACAGACAAGGAATGTATCGTGTAAGTGTTGCTTGCTCAAACAGTGAAAGTGCTGCACGTTCTTTGCTAAGCAAAATACGTTCAAACTATCCTGAGTTTAAAGATGCTTGGTTACTGCAAACTAAGTAATTAATCGTATAAATGTATCATAATCGCTTTCAATGGAATTATCCCATCGAAAGCGATTATTTTTTATTGGCCTATGACATCAAATACTACTACTAACAAAACACAACGCTTATTATCGTTAGATATCCTTCGAGGGTTTGACCTTTTCTTACTCGTATTTCTTCAACCCGTTTTATGGGGACTTTTGCCTAAACTGGAGTATCCTTGGCTACAACCGGTAATAACTCAATTAAGCCATGAAAACTGGATAGGGTTCCGATGTTGGGATCTAGTAATGCCACTGTTCTTGTTCATAACGGGAGTAGCTATGCCATTCTCTTTTGCAAAACTTTCCTCTTCGGCTGCAAAAGAGGTTTATCTCAAAATGTTTAAAAGGGTAATAATCCTATTCCTATTGGGAATGATTGTTCAAGGAAACCTTTTGGGACTTAATCCCAACGTTATCTATTTTTACAGTAATACTCTTCAAGCAATAGCCATTGGATATTTTATTACAGGTGCAATTCTGTTTCATTTTCAGTTAAAAGGACAGTTAGTAGCTCTATTTTTACTTCTTGTAATCTATTGGATCCCTATGACATTCCTTGGTGATTTTACACCTCAGGGAAATTTTGCCGAAAAGATTGATCAACTTGTTTTGGGACGTTTTCGTGATGGTGTATATTGGACAGAGGATGGACTATGGCACTTCTCTCCACACTATCATTACACATGGATATGGAGTAGTTTGACATTTGGAGCAACCGTATTGTTAGGAGCATTTGCAGGACAAGTTATACGTAGTGGAATTACACAACCCCGTATTGTGGTACAACGTCTTCTTTACATAGGAGCTGGTTTAACTCTTTGCGGCTTACTTTTTTCTTTTCAAATGCCAATAATAAAACCCATATGGACATCAAGCATGACACTTTTTTCAGGAGGAATAAGTTTTCTACTTTTAGCTCTTTTCTATTATTGGATTGACTATAAAAAACATACACGCGGATTATTGTGGTTAACGTATTATGGTAAGAATTCTATTGTTGCTTATGTTTTAGGAACGTGCGTAAGTTTTCGGAGCATTGCAACCTCGTTGAGTCATGGCCTACAGCCGTATATGGGGCAGTACTATACGGTATGGATTACATTCCTTAATTTCCTAATACTCTTTCTCATATTGCGCTGGCTAGCTAAAAACAATTATTTTTTAAAGGTGTAACAATATAAATATCTTTTGGGACACAAGGAAAATGGTATGTATATGATAAAAATCCTCGACGCTATAACAGCATCGAGGATTTTTATCATATACAAGCTTCCTTAGGCTGGAAGCAATTTCTTTTCTTGAAAATACTGGATAAGATTTGCTATAACTTCCTTAATATTGGCTCTAAGCTCAGGTGTCAAATCCATAATACCAACATCGAACGTACCTTGCATACGTTTAAAGATATCATCTGGGAATAGTTCCCATTCTAATTCATATGTCAATTTAGGATAGAAAGCCAATTCTATCATTGTTTCGTGAAGAATAACCTTAGCGAAGAAAGTTTTCTTGCCATTATTCTCAGCCCAAACTTCGAAATGATGTTCTTGGTTAATTTCTTCAGTAAGTGGCGGAACATTCTCTCTCAGGTCATCTCTTACCACTTTAAACATTTGTTTTAGTCTTTCCATAATGCAATTATTAATGGGTAAATTTATATTCAACAATGCATTTACGAATAGCATATCGATAAGTTAGTATAATGATTTATATGATATCATTAATTGTGTGAAATATTGATAGTCTGTTGATTATACAGATCCTTTTTAATAAAGGAATTTCTCAATATGCATACTACGCTTCTAAATATAGTATCTATTTATAGTAAAAAGATACTATATTGCATACTTAATTATAATCATCTACATATGACAATTTTCAAAAGCGTATATAGAACTCGTATAAGCGTCTTGCTTACACTTGTCATTTTAGGAATCTTTGGGATTATCGTTTTGCTGGATGGAAAGCCAATCAATATCCCCATGCTATGCACCCTCGGGATCATTTTTCTTATTACAATGCTCTTCTTGTCAGGGACTCGATATGTAATTGCAGATAACAACTTGCATATCAAACTATGGTTCTTGTCTATGGGTACTGTTAATCTTCAAGAAATAGGTTTAGTAAAGCGTTCGTATAATCCGCTATCATCGCCTGCTTCTTCATTAAAAAGATTGGCTTTATATAAGTATGGTCATGGAAATTTTCCTTATGCGCTTATTTCTCCGATTAGAGAGGATGAATTTTTAAAGGAATTAAAACGGATTAATCCTAAAATATCAATTCACGTTCCTCAGAGTGGAGGAGTATTACGCATCTGGGATTGGGATATATAATAAGCTTATTGGATTAATTCATTGAGACGATATATAAGTAAAAAGGTAAAAGTTGTTTCTGTTCATTATTCAGAAACAACTTTTACCTTTTTACGCAACATGCAATAAACTTACTCTTATTGTTCAAGCATTGAATTGTGTCGATTAACACGTTCAACGCCATCAATTTGCTTAATTCTATTTATTAATTGCATTAGCATATCCGTATTATTAACACTTACGTTTAGTTCTCCGTAGAACGCACCATCGCCGGTATTAATAGAGACTCCCCGCAGTAGAACCTTAGGAGTTTTGGAAATAACCTCCGTAATTTTATTAATTACCCCACCTACATCCTTACCGGCAATTCGCAGTACGGCCGAGTAGGAGGTAGCTCCCTCATTTGTCCATTGCGTTTTTACGACACGATATGGATAACGCTTTGTAAGTTCCAATGCATTCTTACATTCTTTGCGGTGCACTTTTATACCTTCTCCAATAGATACAAATCCCATAATCTCATCTCCATATACCGGATTACAACATTTTGCGAATTTATACTCAACATTGGTGACATTTTTATCAATTAAAAGAACATCCTCAGAGATTGCTTTTGTTTCATTTACTTTAATATCTCTTTGCTGCGTCGTAGTTGCACGTTCTTCGTCCTTAGGCTGTATTAGAAACTCTTTAATATCTGCCAAATCATGCTTTCCACTAGCTATTCCTTGATAAAAGTCCAACGCAAATTTATATTTATAGCGTTGCATTAACTTATGTATCAACTCATCGGTAACCTCAATCTTCCAATTCTTTAATCGGCGCATCAATAGTTCCTTACCAACATCAGCCTGTTTATTAACCTCCTCATTAAGTAGCGAACGTATTTTATTTCGGGCCTTAGAGGTAATGGTAAAGTTTAACCAGTCAGCTTTGGGTTGTTGATTGGCAGAGGTGAATATCGATACTTGGTCACCATTCTTTAAAACATATCGTAGTGTCTCATTGCGGTCGTTAACTTTACCACCCATACAATGATTACCAACGTTAGTATGGATAGAATAAGCAAAATCCAACAGCGTAGCTCCGGCTTGTAGAGTTACTAAATCTCCTTTAGGTGTGAAAACATGAACCTCCTTATCCTGGAGCTCAATCTTCATATCATCCAATAGTTCAAGGGTATTGTTGGTGCTATTTTCAAGAATTTCTCGCAATTCGTTAAGCCAATTTTCAACGGCATGATCGGCACTTCCACCTTTATACTTCCAGTGAGCTGCAAAGCCTTTTTCCGCAACGTCGTCCATGCGTTCTGTCCTAATCTGTACTTCAACCCAACGTTTACCCGGTCCGAGAACCGTAGTTTGTAACGACTCGTAACCGTTAGATTTTGGAACCGAAATCCAGTCTCTCAAACGGCGTGGGTTTGGCGTATACTTATCAGTCACAACCGAGTAAACACGCCAGCAATCAGGTTTTTCGTCTTCGCCAATACTATCAATAATAAAACGCACAGCAAAAATGTCATATATTTCCTCAAATTCAACCTGGCTTTTACGCATTTTGTTAAGAATAGAAGCAATTGTTTTGGTTCTATATTTAACTTGATACTTTATTCCACGCTTATCTAGTTCTTCTTTTAAAGGTGCTATAAACTCCGCAATGTACTTTTCTCTGGCAGCTTTCGTATCCTTTAATTTTCGGGCAATTTCTTTATATATTTTCGGATTAGAATATTTTAATGATAAATCCTCCATCTCGGATTTTACATTATACAATCCTAACCGGTGTGCAAAAGGAATATAGATATAATCCGTTTCCTTAGTTAAAGCCAGTTGCGCATCGTGATCTAAAGATCCGGCACGGCGCAATGCAAATAACTTTTCTGCAATCATTATTAACTGTACACGGATATCCTTAGCAAAGCTTAGTAGTAACTTGCGGAAGTTTTCAGAATTAATAATCTGCTGCGTTGCGTAAATCCGACTAATAGACATTAATCCGTTGGCAATTTCCCATATCTTTTCACCAAATTCGGTACGTATTTCATCCAATGTTGTTAACTCCATTTCTAAAGCCTTATGCAATATGGAGCATATAACGGAAGTACGTCCCAAGCCTATTTCCTTGGTGACAATAAGTGTAATATCCAACAAACTCTCCAATTCGTTGGGCATTATGCAGCTCTTATCACGTTCTAAAATTGCTTTCACTCGGGGTAAGTCATGCTGTGTTAACAGCGCAGGACAGCTTTCAAGTAAAAGTTTATATTTATTTCTAATTCGTTGTTTGGTGGTTATATCTATCATTATGCAATGTGTTATTACTGTTAGCGTGATGTAAAATTAGATATTTATTTTATTATCTTCAATTATATGGTTATTTTTGCTCTATGTTCAAATAACAAATTCAATACCAAAAATGAGAAAACAAGAACGTTACAATTATCTTATTAACTGGTTTTCGGAGCATAAGGCTGTGGCTGAGACAGAACTGAACTTTACAAATCCTTTCGAATTATTAGTCGCTGTTATTTTATCTGCTCAATGTACGGACAAAAGAGTAAATATGGTTACACCTACTTTGTTTAAGGCATTACCTACACCTCAAGCTATGAGTAAAGCGGAGGTTGAAGAGATATTTGAATTAATACGTTCAATTTCCTATCCAAATAATAAGGCCAAGCATCTTAAATATATGGCCGAGAAATTGATCAGCGAATTTAATGGTGAAGTTCCAGTGGATATGGAGAAGCTACAAACCCTACCCGGAGTTGGACGTAAAACGGCCAATGTAATGCGTGCTGTAGCCTTTGATTTACCGGCTATGCCTGTAGATACACATGTATTTCGTTTAGCACATCGCATTGGGTTAGTAACCAATGCGAAAACGCCACTCGAAGTGGAAAAACAGTTGGTACAACATATTCCTTCCGAGTTGCTCTCCAAAGCTCACCATTGGTTAATTCTTCATGGCAGATATGTTTGTCTAGCGCGTAAGCCTAAGTGTGACGAGTGCGGTTTGACACCCGTATGTAAATTCTATCAGACTCGATTAAAAAGAGAAATGAAAAAAAATTGTAATCCATGACGCAACCTTTTCGAAATATGCCCGTCTTAGATACAAACAAACAGACTAAGCCCAATTCATCTAAGTAGGGTAAAAACGAGAAAAAGCGTCAGTTCCAAGAGGAATTGGCGCTTTTTAGTTTACAATATTTGTAAGAGAGTAAACCCAACAAGGATAGCTATAGTAAAACTACTCAAAGTACCAATAAGCACATATTCCGTCATTTTAATATCATTGGATTTACTTAACTCGCCATATCTGAAAATGGATTTTGCTGCCAGTAAAAAACCTACAGCCTCCATTTTTCCGCACAACATAAACGTTATAATTAGCAGTCGCTCAAGGTATCCAATCCATTTGCCGGCATTGGGTAAGCTTCTCTCAGCCGAGTCATGTGGTGTCCATCTGCTTATGAATAAATTTAAAAAAATAGAAGTGGGTTTTAAAATAATGCCATAGCCTATTAATATGAACCATATATCAGTTGAATTCCACTGATTTGTTAGCCAGTGATACGTACTGTTATTTGATGTAAAGAAAAATACCCATAGTAGTACAATAACGCACAAATGTGCCAGCTGATCTAACACAAACGTCAATCCACTGTTTTGGGCTACTCTAATCTTTATCCAATCAATTGCAATATGAGTAGTAAACAATGTAAGTGGAAGAAGCCAATTACTCCAATCTGCTACGAATAAATAGCTTATTATAGCATGAATCAACCCATGTAGACACAGATAACCGTTTTTTACCGAAGACGTAATTGGTACCTCAACTCCATTTTGAATATAATATCCATTTTTTCCGTTGCTAATATTATCTGTCTGTAAAATGAAATCGGCAAGGAAATGCGCAAAAAGTAAACGTAATAATATTGCAATATCCATATTCTACGTATTAAGATTATTATTTATTATTTGCTTGTAGCGTTGAATATATAGTTCTATCAAGGACTGTTTACCCGTATTTAATAATTTGCTGACATTTTGTGTTGTTTTATCTATTTCCAGGGCAATCTCTTTTTGCGAGCATTGCATGCTTAGGGATATAAATATAACTTGCGCTTGTGCAGAGGTCCATCCGCTAATAATGTCATCGGCAAATGCAGTACTAACTGCAAGCTCTTCGTTTGCTTCAGTCCACGGCGTGCGAATAGCCAAACATTTCTTATCCAATTGATCAAATTCTCTGCCCGATAGGTGAAATGCTTCTCCATCCGACAGTGTAACCTTCTCCGATGTATAATTAATTGTACCAATACCTATTGCCATCCGAGCATCCCATTTTTGCTTACTCTCTTTTGGGGTAGATTTATTTAATCCCGCTCTAAGCAGTATTGCAACCTCAAGTGTGTGTTGAGGTTCATCAACAATAATCTGAAAACTATCGCCTCTAAACATTTCATATTGCATAGAGCCCATATTATGCAATGAGTCCATTAACTCTCTGAGTGTTTGAATTAATAGTTCTCTCTGTTTGGGAGTTAAACTCGTGGAGTTTATAATATCGCCCGTGATTACGCCTTTTATCTGCACAGTATATAATTATTAAGTTTATAACAAATATATGTATATATTTTCAATAATCAACCAAATATGGTTGTTTTTTAATAATCAACCAAATATGGTTGTTTTTCGATAATCAATTAAATATGGTTGTTTTTTAATAATCAACCAAATATGGTTGTTTTGTATAATAATACGGTAAAATGGAATATCATGGAAAGGATATTACTATGTCATTAATAAAGTCCGAATAATATTATCTTTGTAACGTAATTCAATAGATAATATGGATAATCAGATTGCAGGAGAGTTGTTAAAACAAAGTGCGTTATTACGTCAAGAATTTAATCATGAGCGGGAAGCTTATAAAAAGCAGGCCGAGTATACAGGCATATTAAAACTAGTTAGTAGAGGAATATGTTGGTACCCGGTCGACACTGAGCACAGATATTACAATTCACTTAACCGACTTGTGGTTGAAATTCAGCGTCTAACACAGCCGGATGAAGATACTGAGCATCAGTTTGAGCCAGGGAGAGTGGTAACATTCTTTGTGGCGCAGGATAACAATAGTCTCGATTATTTAAATATTATTGGTCGTGTTAATAGAGTGGAAGAGGGACGTATGGTTGTGGAACTCGATTCTTTCGAGGCTTATACCGCTTTGCGCGGACGTAGCAACTTGGGTGTACAATTACATTTCGATAACAATTCCTATAAACATATGTTTACGGCTTTGTCCGAGACGATAAATGCAAAGGGCAACAGATTGGCACACTTGCGTGACACGTTGCTAGGAACATCGTCCATAGAAATTGGCAATGCCAATAGAGTTGCCGGATTTTCTTGGCTAAACAAATCGCAGGAATTAGCGGTTCAGAAGGTATTAAATGCCAAAGAAACGGCTATTATTCATGGACCTCCGGGAACTGGAAAAACCACTACATTAGTCGAAACAATTTATGAAACTTTAAGGCGTGAGAATCAGGTTTTGGTGTGTGCTCAAAGTAATACTGCAGTGGATTGGATCTCCGAAAAACTTGTAGATCGTGGTATTAAAGTATTGCGAATAGGGAATCCCACTAAAGTAAATGAAAAGATGCTCTCTTTTACCTATGAGCGTCAGTTTGCCATGCATCCGCTGTTTGGTCAGCTTAAGCGAGCGCGAACGGATCTACGCGCCTTATACAATAAAAAAAGAAAAAAAGGAGGAGATATTCGTGATAAGATTGCTGCCCAAAAAGGTAAGATTGATCATTTAGAATATTTAATTGAAAACGATTTATTTAGTGAGGCTCGCGTCATAGCCTCAACGCTTGTTGGTGCTGCAAATAGGGAACTGACAAGTAAACGTTTCTCTACCTTATTCATTGATGAAGCAGCGCAAGCCCTAGAGGCGGCCTGTTGGATTCCTATATCTAAATGCGATAGAGTGGTTTTTGCCGGTGACCATCACCAACTTCCGCCCACAGTGAAGTGTGTTGAGGCCTTATACGGCGGTTTAGGACATTCGCTTATGCAGAAAGTTGCCGTTAGGCATCCGGAGATTGTTTCACTCCTTGCCATTCAGTATCGAATGCACAGGGACATAATGACTTTTTCGTCAAACTGGTTCTACCATGGTAAAATGATTGCTGCACCAGAGGTAAGTGACCGGACCATTTTGCAGTTTGATCAACCGGTAGTGTGGTATGACACTCATTCCTTGGAAAGTAAAGAAGTTGTTACAGCAACGGGGGGAAAACTTAACGTAGATGAAGCCCGTATTGCCGTAGAGATGCTAAAAAAATACATTCGGGAAGTAACCATTGACAGGATGATCGATGAACGGATTGATATAGGTATCATCTCTCCCTATCGTGCTCAAGTTATCCAAATTCGCCGACTCATTAAGCGCGATAAATTCTTTTCGCCCATCCGCAGTTTGCTTACCATACACACCGTGGACGGTTTTCAGGGACAGGAAAGAGATGTTATTATGGTGAGTTTAGTGCGTAGTAATGCCGAAAATGAGATAGGATTCTTGGGCGATTTACGACGAATGAATGTTGCCATAACAAGGGCTAGAATGAAGCTTATTGTTATCGGCGATCGTAATACACTGTCATGTAGCTCATTTTATCGCTCATTCCATGATTATGTTTTGGAGCGTGAGGGAGTAATAGAAGTAGGAAATAATAATATGCTTAAGGAAGATGAAACAAATTAGTTTAGAATTATTTATCCCAAATACAGAAACAGCCGGACAACTTCCTTATTATGAGGAGGCCATTCCGGCCGGATTTCCTTCGCCCGGCGATGACTATTTTGAGTTATCGCTCGATTTAAACAGAGAACTTATTCGTAATCCGGCATCCACCTTTTATGCCCGTGTTAGCGGTGTAAGTATGATAAACGATGGTGTTGACGATGGCGATTTATTAGTTATAGACAAAGCTATTGAACCCACGGACGGATGTTTAGCCGTTTGTTTTATTGACGGAGCCTTTACGCTAAAGCGTGTAAAAAAGGAACAGGAGTGTTTATGGCTTATGCCTGCTAACCCGGACTACAGTCCGATACAGGTTACTGCCGATAATCAATTTCTTGTGTGGGGTGTGGTGCAATATGTTGTCAAGAAAGTATAAGTAATGATAGGACTTGCCGATTGTAATAACTTCTTTGTCTCCTGCGAGCGGGTATTTAATCCCGGCCTTGAAGGAAAGCCCGTTGTTGTTTTAAGTAATAACGACGGGTGTGTTGTTGCGCGTAGTAACGAGGTGAAAAAGTTGGGTATAAAAATGGGAGCACCTCGCTATCAGATAGAAAAGCTTATACAAGAACATAATATTGCCGTATATTCAAGTAATTTCCGCTTGTATGCCGATTTATCCCAACGTGTAATGTTTTTATTAAAGCAAGCTGCCGGCATTACGGAACAATACTCAATTGATGAATGTTTTATAGATTTCTCCGGCATAGATATCTTAAAGCTTAAAAGCAAAGGAGAGGAGCTTGTTCGTAAAGTTAGGCAAGCCACCGGGATACCCATAAGTCTAGGAATTGCACCAACAAAAACACTCGCTAAGGTTGCCGCCGGACTATGTAAGAAATACCCAAAACTAAATGGATGCTGTGTGATGTACAAACCGGAGGACATAACCAAGGTTCTAGGACACATGCCCATATCGGATATATGGGGAATAGGCTCTCGCCTAGCACGTAAGCTGCAATCCGCTGGAGTTGTAAGTGTTACTGATTTCTGCCGCTTACCTACATCGTGGATAAAACAAGAAATGGGAGTACACGGCTTACGTTTACAGCTAGAACTAAAAGGAGAAGTATGTTTAAAGGTTGAGAAATCACAGCCTCTCCGCAAGCAAATACAAATAACGCGTACATTTTCAAAAAGTCTATACAAGGAAATAGAGCTACGCTCGGCCTTTCTGACATTTGTAGAGCGTGCCATGGAGAAATTAAGAAATCAAAAATCATGTTGTGCACGTGTTACTATATTTATGGCTACAAACCCCTTCGAAACGAATGAAAGATACCATAAATTTGTTTCGGAGATACCTTTTCAAGTTCCCACACAAAGTACTGTTGAGGTAAATAAAGCAGTACTACAAAAGTTGCAAGAGCTTTATCAGCAAGGATTAGCCTATAAACGCGGAGGTGTAATTCTAAGTGATTTTGTCCCGGAGAAAGGCGTACAAGCCTCTCTTTTTGATAATGTAAATAGAAATAAACACCAGCGCTTAATGAAAACTCTAGATGACTTAAATCACTATTACGGACGCGGAACAATTCAAGTGGCAGGTGTGTCATACAATCCGATAGAGGAGATGAATAGAAATTTTCTCTCCCCGGAATATACAACACGTTGGTCCGATATTATAGAAGTAAAGATATAATAAACAATGAAACGACTATTCTTATTCAATAATGAGTGCGAAATGGCTATTGGAAATCAACTTCCGCACTACTCACCTCCACGGAATATTGCTCAGATGCGTAATGAGCTTGCATGTATAATGACCTTCTTTACGGCAAAAGGAGATTATGTACTTTGTCATGAATATCCACAAAGGGAATATGTGGACTTAATCCACAAGTTGGGTTTAAACGTCAATTACATCACTGTGCAGGACATAACCACAAGCAAAGACAACTTTGAATATGTACCATGGGGTAATGCGCCTAATATAAATAGAACGATGCAACAAATGCATATCAATCCACATTATCAAGAATGGACTGACGATATGCGAAACAAAGTGAGTCGCTGCACAATGGCTCAATGCATTGAGGAGTGGAATACACTATTTCCCAATCAAATAATTGAGGACGTATGTGTTGCAAAATCCATTGAGGAAGTCGATAAAGAGATAGGTAAAAAAGGCAACTGCGTTATAAAAGCACCTTGGTCATCATCCGGAAAGGGTATTTTATTTGTCGCACAAAAATTGCAGGAAAAGGAAAAGGAGTGGATTCACGGCATACTTAAAAAGCAAGGTAGTGTTACCATTGAGCGCCGATACGACAAAATAAACGATTTTGGCCTTGAATTTTATATTACTGAAAATGGCGATGTAGAGTTCTTGGGAACGTCCTTGTTTTATACCGGGACAAATGGAGAATACATTGGTAATCACATTATGAGCGAAGAGGCTATAAGACACCATGTGGGAGTAACCACACAATTAATTACACAAGTTACAAGTATCTTAAAGACACAAGTAGCCACATGGTATCGCGGATATTTAGGTGTCGATATGCTACAAACAACAGATAGAATAATTCCGTTCATTGAAATTAATTATCGTCTAAATATGGGAATATTGGCACTAAAATTACATGAACAAATATGTGCTCCACACAGGAAGGGAATATTTTCTATAAAACAATATGCACCCAAAGAGGCTCAACAATACTACACGCAACAATTACATAATTGCTGTTTTAACGTGGAGGGCAAACTGGAAAAAGGCATACTAGCGCTTACGCCGGTAACCGACGAAACGCGCTTTGTTGCGCAAATCGAAATGGATTAGCAACAACAAAGCAACCATAGAGCACTAAAAATCATCGTCAATGATTATTGCCGGCTTGTAAACAGGTTTTGAGGTTTTTAAAATCTTATCTATACAAGGAGTCACATCCTGATTCTTGATAATTTTAATTGGTTTTATGTTAGCAGCCTCGGCACATTTAACATCCCGTGAACTGTCACCAATGAAATATGAACCGGCCCTATCTATATTATACTCATCAATAGCTAAATTGACCATATAAGGCGAAGGTTTACGGCACACGCATGTCTTTATACTTTCATGATGCGGACAATAGTATATCTTCGATAACTTAACGCCTTCCTTGGCTAAACACTCTTCCATATACTGATGTAATTCCTCAACCTCTTCCTTCGTATAAATCTCTTTGGCAACGCCGCCCTGATTTGTTATAACAAATAGTAAATAGCCGGCATCTTGTAAGCGTTTCATGCCACTTATTACGCCAGGGTTAAAAACAAAATCCTTAACCTTATAGACGTAGTAGTGTCCTTCATCTGAATTGATAGTTCCATCTCTATCAAAGAAAACCGCTTTTTGTTTCACTTTCTTGTTCTGGATTTGTCTTTTTTTGTTCATACCGCAATTAATACTTTGTTTGTTATTTAAAGATGAAAATAGCAAAAAAAAGCATTAGTATCTACTTTTCTTGCTATTTTTTTATCATATAAACTGATTGTTTTATTTCGTATACGCACATATAAAGTAAATGTAAACTCAAATGTGAAAAAATATTTTATTTACAGTAAAAATATTTTCAAACTCAGCAGGAATATATTCATCGGATATCTGTTTATTAACTATTATTATCATTACGTCAACACAGAATCTTTGTTCAAATTTATGTCAGATTACCATTCTGTCTGATAAATATAAACTAGGAGTTAATATTATACCTCCTCTTTAGTCCCTATCTGATCGCGCTCTGCTTACGCTCTGGTTGCTCCCTATCAACTTCGCATTAAGTTCGTATCAAGTCCGTATTAACTTCGAGTCTATAGACACGAATATAACACGAAGTTGATACGAACTTAATACGGACTTGATAGGGAGCAACCAGAGCGAAACCAGGGGGCAAATAGGGAGAGACTAAGGAGAAGAAGACGTTATTGTGCGTGCCAGGAAAGAGGATGAACGGTGGTGTAGAGTTGGGAGAGGGGAGGCTCTCAAAAATAGGCAGTAACCAGGGTATGCCATTATGCGCAAGTATTAATACCTATTTGCTGTTTATAAATAATGGGAAGAGGTGTATTCTTCATAAATATTTGATTCTAAGCAACTATTTATGAAGAAATTTCGTAATTGCACAAATAGAATAAAAATGAGAAAAAAGTTTTGTTTTTATATTTTTATAGATACTTTTGTTACATATTACAATCAAAACATAACTTTTAGATATGAAAATAAATAAGATTAGCGAGATTTACGAAAAACTAAAGAATAGCGAAACAAAAAAACGTATTGTTGTTGCTTACGCTAATGATGACCATTCCATTGAGGCCGCATATCTTGCCGTAAAAGCGCAATTGATTGATGCTACGCTAATTGGCGATAGTGAAATAATAAATTCTATTTGTGCAGCACATGGATATGATTTGTCTTTAATTAGAATTGTACATGAACCGAATGAAATGCTTGCCGCAATGAAGGCTGTAGACCTAATCCAGAATGGTCAAGGCGATTTCTTGATGAAAGGTTTAGTAAGTACTGACAAGTTTATGCGCGCAATATTAAATAAAGAGGCGGGATTGGTTCCTCCAAAGGGAATATTGTCGCATGTTACAATTATGGAGCATGATATGTACCATAAACTTTTAACGATAAGTGATGTTGCAGTAATTCCAAATCCGGATATCGATCAAAAACAGGCAATGATTCGCTACGTAACGAATGTTGCAAATTGCTTGGGTATAAACATGCCTAAAATTGCTCTTGTAGCACCTACAGAGCAAGTGTTACCTAAAGTACCTTCTACGATGGATGCTGCTATTTTAAGTAAAATGGGCGAACGCGGACAGATTGCGAAAGCTGTAATTGAAGGTCCAATGGGATTGGATGTTGCCATAAATAAAGAGGCTGCTGAAATTAAGAAAGTACGCACACCGGTTGCGGGAGATGCGGACTGCTTGATTTTCCCTAATTTAGATTCTGGAAATGCATTCTATAAAACAATGACCAAGTTTACAAATGCTAAGGTTGGTGCTACAATGGTTGGTGCAAAGGTTCCATGTGTACTCTCTTCCAGAGGGGACAGTGTTGAAACAAAACTTAACTCTATAGCTTTGTCTGCGTTGCTTGCTAAATAAAGGATTGCGAGATTTTTTCTTTTACGTAAAAAACACTATCTTTGCGTAGAATATTCAGAAGTAACAACGATAAACACGATGCAAGAAAAGATTTTGATATTGGATTTCGGCTCGCAGTATACGCAGTTAATTGCGAGAAGAGTCAGAGAGTTGAATGTCTATTGCGAGATTTACCCTTATAACAAATACCCGGCAATTGACGAGAGTGTTAAGGGAGTAATTCTTTCAGGTAGTCCATTCTCAGTTAGAGACGAAAACGCACCAAAACCTGATTTATCAGCTTTTAAAGGTAAACTTCCATTATTGGGAGTGTGTTTTGGAGCACAATACTTGGCGCACAATTTTGGTGGCGAGGTTATGGCATCTAACAAACGTGAGTATGGTCGTGCAAATTTAGCTTATGTTGATAACAACAATGAATTGTTCACGTCAATAAGTGACAATTCGCAAGTATGGATGTCTCATGGCGATACAATTGAGCGTTTACCAGGAAACTGTGCAATTATAGCAAGTACACATGATGTAGCGAATGCTGCTTTTAAGGTGACAGATGAGATTACCTATGGTATTCAATTTCACCCGGAAGTATATCACAGTACAGAGGGAACTCAGTTGTTGAAAAACTTTGTAGTAGATATTTGTGGTTGCAAGCAAGATTGGACTCCAGACTCATTTGTTGAAACTACAGTGAAACAATTACGTGAGCAACTTGGAGAAGATCATGTTATATTAGGTCTTTCCGGAGGAGTAGACTCTACTGTTGCCGCAATGTTATTGCACCGTGCCATTGGAAAGAATCTTACTTGTATATTCGTTAACAACGGTTTGTTAAGAAAAAATGAGTTTACCAATGTAATGGAAAACTACAAAGAGTTAGGTCTTAATGTAGTTGGTGCTGATGCCGAAGATTTATTCTTAGGACGTTTGGAGGGTGTTTCTGATCCTGAAGAAAAACGCAAAATTATTGGTAATACTTTTATTGATGTATTCGATCAGGAGTCTTCTCAAATTAAGGATGCGAAATGGTTGGGACAAGGTACTATTTATCCGGATGTGATTGAATCATCGTCGGTGAACGGACCTTCTCAAACAATTAAATCGCACCATAATGTTGGTGGATTACCAGATTATATGAAACTGAAACTTGTTGAGCCATTAAGATTATTATTCAAAGACGAAGTTCGTCGTGTTGGAAAAAGTCTAGGTTTAGCGGATAAGTTTATTCACCGTCATCCTTTCCCAGGACCGGGATTGGCGATACGTATTCTTGGTGAGATTACGAAAGAAAAAGTAAGATTACTTCAAGATGCTGATGAAGTATTTATTTCAATGCTTCAAGAGGACGGATTGTATGATCAAGTATGGCAAGCAGGTGTAATGTTATTACCAATTCAAAGTGTTGGTGTAATGGGTGATGAGCGTACTTACGAAAGTGTTGTTGCTCTACGCGCAGTATCTTCAACTGATGGTATGACAGCGGACTGGTGCCACTTACCGTACGAATTTTTAGCTCGCGTATCTAACCGCATTATAAACAATGTAAGGGGGATTAATCGCGTAGTTTATGATATAAGTTCAAAACCACCAGCAACTATTGAGTGGGAATAGATCTATTTCTATAATACAATAACGGGGTGTACACATATGTGTACACCCCGTTATTGTATTATAGAAATAGCAGATTTCAATGTTATGCGTTATGATATTTCGGATTTTATAAATCAAGAATATTGAAAGAGAGGAAATGTGGGTTACTTTATAATATAGCTATCTGTTTAATATTCATGTAAATATAAATGTATTGTAGTGAAGTGAGAGATATTTTTGTAAAAAAATACTTGTAAACATTTGGAGATAATTATAAAGTTTATAATTTTGTACTCGTTATAAATATGTAATCATTACAAATATGAAGGAAGTACAAAATACACAAGATTATCTGATGCAGTTTGGAATTAAACCCTCCATACAGCGTATGAGTATCATGGAGTATATGCTTCTCAATCGGAACCATCCGACCGTTGAGGATATTTATAGTGCATTGATTGTATCAATGCCTACACTATCTAAAACAACTATTTACAATACGTTGAAGTTGTTTGTAGAGACGGGAGCGGTGGTAATGCTTAGTATAGATGAAAAGAATGTGCGGTACGATATTGAACTAAAAAAGCATGCCCATTTCCGATGTCTTGAATGTGACTGTGTGTATGATATTCCGGTTGAGGACAAGGAAAACTTTTATATTGACGGTATTGGAACATTAAAAGTAACAGAAACACATATCTATTACAGAGGATATTGTGAGAAGTGTTTAAGCAACAAAAATTAATCTATAAAATTTAATAAGATGAAAAAGTTTATTTGTACTGTATGTGGTTATGTGCATGAAGGTGATGCTGCTGCTGAATTTTGTCCTCAATGTAAAGTTCCTGCTTCAAAATTCAAAGAATTAGTTGAAAGCGAAGGTGCTTTAGCATTTGTTGATGAGCACGTATTAGGTGTAGCTAAAGGTGTTGATGCTGAAATTCTTGATGGATTAAGAGCACACTTTAACGGAGAGTGCACAGAAGTTGGTATGTATTTGGCAATGAGCCGTCAAGCTGACAGAGAAGGATATCCTGAGATTGCAGAAGCGTTTAAACGTTATGCTTTTGAAGAGGCTGACCATGCTGCTCGTTTCGCAGAACTTTTAGGAGAGTGTGTATGGGATACTGCAACTAACCTTAAAAAACGCATGGAAGCTGAGTGTGGTGCATGTGAAGATAAAAAACGTATTGCTACTTTAGCTAAACAACAAAACTTAGACGCTATTCACGATACAGTACACGAAATGTGTAAAGATGAAGCTCGTCACGGAAAAGGTTTTGAAGGTTTATATAACCGTTACTTCAAGAAATAATTAGTTTCCTGATATAAATAGAAAAACAGTATGGAGAAATCCATACTGTTTTTTTATGCTATTGTTGATAGTAATGTACAATTATTTTTTACTGCCAATGTTATTTTAACTATCCCTGAATGATAAAAATAGCAGGACGTTTATGTATATCTATTTTTTCTTTCTTCCACTCCTTGATAGCTTTTGTTTTAATATAGGCCGTTGGAGTGGTAATATCGCACGCTACTGTAAGACGAGTGTCCAGTTGTAGTGTTACGCACAGCTCCTCGAGTAGTTTTTGGTTTCGGTAGGGTGTTTCAATGAAAATTTCTGCTCTACGTTCAGTTTTAGAGCGTTTTTCAAAGGATTTGATAGCTTTGCCACGCTCTGGGCTTTTAACGGGCAGATAGCCATTAAAAGCAAAGTTTTGACCATTGCATCCGGATGCTATTAATGCCAAAAGAATTGAGGATGGTCCGACCAATGGAATTACTTCTATATTTTTTTGGTGTGCCAGTGCAACAAGCTCTGCACCGGGGTCGGCAATACCAGGACATCCGGCTTCGGAAATTATTCCAATATCTCCTTTTTCAATATAAGTTATGTACTCTTGGATATCCTTAAAGTTACTATGTTCATTGAGCTCGAGAAACACTAACTCATCGATATTTATCTGCTTATCAATAAGTTTTAAATAGCGACGAGTATTTTTGATATTCTCTGTTGCGAATATCTTTATTGATTTAATAATTTGCTGAACATCCTGTGGAATAACAGCATTAAGTGTGTTTTCGCCAAGTAAATTAGGCAACAAATATATTTTACCCATGGAGTGTAACTTTTTAGTGTTTAATTGATTATAACTCAATAGAGAGTTTAGGGCTACAAAGATAATTAAAATAAGAGATTTGGGTAGAAGTTGTTGCAAGGATATGTGTTTTCGAAAACACTATTTATAATTGTAGAACCCATTAAAAATGGTAATTTTGCTATAATAAATTACTATTGGATTTAGTAAAGAATTTAGGAAAGAACATTAGTTATGGAATTGACAATATTGGGGAGCGGAACATCGCAGGGAATACCTGTAATTGCTTGTGGTTGCGAGGTTTGCAGTTCAACAGATACCCACGATAAGCGTTTACGTAGTTCGGCATTACTAGAGATTAACGGACAGAATATTGTGATTGATGCCGGCCCGGATTTTAGATATCAGATGTTGCGCGAGAAGGTGTTAAATTTACGTGCAATTTTGTTAACGCACGGACATAAAGATCATATTGGCGGACTTGATGATGTGCGGGCATTTAACTGGGTAAACAAGCGTCCGATGGATATTTATTGTGAGCATTATGGATACCAAAGCGTATATAATGATTATGGATATGCATTTGCGCAGGAAAGATACCCGGGAGTACCTGAAATGAATTTACATTTAGTTGATAAGGAACCATTTAAAATTGATGATATAGTAGTGACACCTATTCCGGTGATGCACCATAAGTTACCTATTTTAGGTTATAGGATTAATAATTTTGCTTACATTACAGATACAAATTATATTCCCGAAGCATCAATGAAATTACTTGAAGGTGTGGAAGTGTTGGTGTTGAATGCATTGCGGCAAGAAAAACACATATCTCATTTTACGCTTAGTGAAGCTTTAGAAGTTATAGAAAAGTTGAATGTGCGACGTGCTTTTTTGACGCATATTGGCCACCAGATGGGATTATCGAGAGAAACGAGCAAGGAATTGCCGGCTAATGTGAGTTTTGCGTTTGACGGTCAAAAAATAGAGATTTAAAGCGATATTATACAAAAGTTTCAAGGCGAAAACTATTAAGGAAAGCTATATTTTATTACATTTGTATTGAAAAGTGCAAGTGGGGTGGAATGAATATTTTACGGTCTTTGCAAAATGCTTTTTTGCGAAGACACATTTGTGTTGATAATCAGAAGAGATAAAAGATATATTAATTAAAGAAATAGATGGAAAACAGCGGAGAAAAAATCATTAAGATTAACATTGAAGAAGAGATGAAATCATCTTACATCGACTATTCGATGTCTGTAATCGTTTCGCGTGCTTTACCGGATGTGAGAGATGGGATGAAGCCTGTTCATCGACGTGTGTTGTTTGGTATGAATGAGTTGGGTGTTACCTCCGGAAAGCCTTTTAAGAAATCGGCCAGAATTGTGGGGGAGGTACTAGGAAAGTTTCACCCGCATGGAGATAGCTCGGTGTATATGGCAATGGTGCGTATGGCTCAGGATTGGTCATTACGCTATCCACTAGTTGACGGGCAAGGTAACTTTGGATCGGTTGACGGAGATAGTCCGGCTGCTATGCGTTATACAGAAGCGAGAATGAACAAGATCGCTGAAGATATGCTAATCGATCTTGACAAGGATACAGTGGATATGGTGCCTAACTTTGACGAATCGTTAAAGGAACCAAGCGTACTTCCAACACGAATTCCTTATTTGCTTGTTAATGGAGCATCGGGGATTGCTGTAGGTATGGCCACAAATATGCCTCCGCATAACCTTAAAGATACAATTGATGCAATTACTGCATATATAGATAATAATGAGATAGATATCGAAGAGTTAATCGATATTATTAAAGCTCCTGATTTCCCTACAGGAGGTACAATTTACGGATATAGTGGTGTAAAAGAAGCCTTTAGGACCGGTCGTGGACGTGTTGTTGTACGCGCAAAAACAACGGTAGAGGTTACTCCACAGGGACGTGAAAAAATTGTTGTACACGAAATACCTTACCAAGTAAACAAGGCTGAGCTGATAATGAAAATAGCTGACCTTGTTAACGAGAAGAAGATTGAGGGTATCTCAAATGTCAATGACGAATCGGACAGAAATGGTATGCGCATTGTTATTGACGTTAAACGTGATGCAATTTCAAATGTGGTATTGAATACATTATTAAAACATACTGCGTTACAATCGTCATTTGGTGTTAATAATGTCGCGTTAGTTGATGGACGTCCTCGCTTGTTAAACCTGAGAGAAATGATCCATTATTTTGTGGAGCATAGACATGTGGTGGTAACGCGCCGTACACAGTTTGAGTTACGTCAGGCAGAGCGTAGAGCTCATATCCTTGAGGGATTAATTATCGCTTCGGATAATATTGACGAGGTGATACGTATTATTAGAGGTTCAAAAACTCCAGACGAGGCGAAAACTACTTTGATGGAGCGCTTTACGCTGACAGATATCCAGGCTAATGCAATTGTTGAGATGAAGTTACGTCAGTTAACTGGTCTTGAACAAAATAAATTACGAGCAGAATATGAAGAGATTGAGCGATTGATTGAAGACTTAAAGGATATTCTTGCTAAGGTTGAGCGCCGAATGGCAATTATCAAGGATGAGTTAACTGCAATTAAAGCGAAATATGGCGATGAGCGCCGCACCGATATTGTATATGCATCGGAGGAGTTTAATCCAGAGGATTTCTATGCAGACGAGGAGATGGTAATAACAATCTCACACATGGGGTATATTAAACGTACGCCATTGTCAGAATATAGAGTTCAAAACAGAGGCGGAGTGGGATCAAAAGCTTCTGCTACGCGTGAAGAGGACTTCCTAGAGCACTTAATTATGGCAACAATGCACAATACAATGTTGTTCTTTACCGAAAAAGGTAAGTGTTTCTGGTTGAAAGTTTACGAGATTCCTGAAGGTACAAAACAATCTAAAGGAAGAGCTATTCAGAATTTATTAAATATTGAGCCGGACGATAAGGTAAAAGCTTATATCAACTTGCTTGATTTAAAAGATACGGATTACATTAATAGTAATTATATTGTTCTTTGTACGAAACAAGGAATTATTAAGAAAACAACGCTTGAAGCTTATTCTCGTCCTCGCCAAAATGGTGTAAACGCTATTACTATTAAAGATGGTGATCAGCTTTTAGAGGCAAGATTGACAAATGGAAGCAATGACGTAATGATTGGTGTGCGTGGTGGTAAAGCTATTCGCTTTCCAGAAGATAAGGTTCGCCCAATGGGACGTACGGCATCTGGAGTACGTGGAGTATGGTTAGAGGAAGGAGATGAAGTAATTGGCATGGTTTGTGTAGAACCAGGAAAAGCTGATATTTTGGTTGTTTCTGAAAATGGTTATGGAAAACGCTCTAACATTGATGAGTATCGTATTACGAACCGTGGTGGAAAAGGTGTTAAGACAATTAATATTACAGAGAAAACAGGTAATTTGATAGCTATTGTTGATATCAATGATGGCGATGATTTAATGATTATCAATAAATCGGGTATTTCTATCAGATTGGATGCTTCAGAATTGCGTACAATGGGACGTAACACTCAAGGTGTACGTTTAATTAATTTACGTAATGACGATGCAATTGCTGCTGTAGCTAAAGTTTCTTCATCAAAAGACGAGGAAGAAATAGAAGGTGAGACTCCGATAACTCCTGTAGATCCTTCGATTGATGGAGAAGTTGAAGCAGTAGGAGAGACCATTACTATGGATGAAACAGTTGAATTGTCTGACGAACAGGGAGGAGAGGACGAAACACCACAAACTCCACGTCAACAAACTTTATTTGATTTTGAATAATGTGCAATAAACAATATCTAATTAATTATTTACATATGAGAAAACTTTCATTAATTTCATTATTACTTTTTTGTGCAAGCGTAAGTTTTGCTCAAAAGGGAAAAGTTGCTCAGGCAAATAGCTATTTTACTTCTGGAAAGCTTGATGAAGCTAAAAAGTTAATTGATCAGGCAATGGAGCACGAGTCATGTGCAGATTATATCAACGGTTACTTTGCAAAAGGTCAGATTTATCAGGCTATTTTTGAAAGTCCAATTCAAGATTACAAGAAATTGGATCAAAATGCTTTAGATAAAGCTTGGGATGCTTTTCAACAAGTAATCAGATTGGACGAGAAGAACAAATTCGGTAAAAAATTACAGACTCAATACCAGAATCTTGTAGTGGACTATACGAATAAGGCTATTGAGTTTTACAATGCGGAGAACTTCAAATCGGCATTAGGGTCATTTAAAAAAGTATTAGAAATTCAGAATTCACCAATTACAGTAGGTGATGGTGTAGCTAAAATTGACACAGCTGTGATTTTTAACGCTGGTGTAGCTGCACAACGTGCAGGAGATTTTGCTGATGCTGAAAAATTCTATAAAGAAACTTTGAAATACAATTATGAGCCTGCACGTACTTACGCTATGGTTGCTAACGTATTGAAAGAGCAAGGTAAAAATGATGAAGCGATTGAGTATTTACATAAAGGATATGAGTTATATCCAGATAACTCATACATGATTGTTGAATTGATCAATTATTACCTAACAGGTGGAGAACCTGAAAAGGCTGAGAAATACTTAGATGCAGCTATCAAGCAGGATCCTAAAAATGCATCATACTATCGTGCTAAAGGTAACTTATACGAGAAGATGAAAGAAATGGAGAAAGCTGAGCAGATGTATCGCCAAACGCTTGAGATTGATCCTAAAGATTTCATTGCTCAATTCAATATTGGAAACATTAAACTAACAGAACTTAATGATTTCCATAAAAAGGTACTTGACATTGTTGATGTTAATGAATACACCAACGAAATGAAAAAAGTATTTGATGGTTATATTGCAGTTGTTCCTTTATTTGAAAGAGCATTGGAATTAAATCCAGCAGAGCCTAATACAATGAGTATTCTTAAAGAGCTTTATTTCCGTTTAAGAAATCAAGATCCAGTTTACCAACAAAAATATGATGAGATTCAAGCAAAATTGAATAAATAAGAAGCTTAGTACTCTCATTCAAGTAAAAATAGCGACATCGTAGTGGTGTCGCTATTTTTGTTATATATCTTTTACAATATCTATTGATTCATGAGAAGGAGTTATTTTATATGCAAGGATAACTACAACTTAACATAATATAAATTATCAAATAGTAGATATGAATAAAATATGAGAGTAATAATATGCAGATAATGTATATTGACAAATAATATTATCTTTGTGACAATATCTATTTAACACTTACGGAATATGCATAATAAGGTTGCTATAGTAACCGGGGCTTCATCAGGAATTGGTAAGGCTTTGGTATTTGAGCTTGTACAGCAAGGTGTGCGAGTTGTACAAGCAGCACGTAGTTTAGATAAGCTACAAGAAACAGAAAAAGAATTATCGAATACGAATGCTGAAATATTATCAATTCAGGCAGATGTAACTCAAGAGGTTGACTGTAAACGTATTATTGATAAGACAGTAGAACAATTTGGACAAATTGACATTTTAATCAATAATGCAGGAATTTCGATGCGCGCACTTCTTGACGATGTTGATACAACGGTATTAAAACAGGTAATGGATGTAAATTTCTGGGGAACAGTTTATTGTACAAAACATGCATTACCCTATATACAAAAGTCACACGGAAGTATTGTTGGTATAATTTCAATTGCTGGCTATTTAGGATTACCCGGTCGTACAGGGTATTCTGCAAGTAAATTTGCCGTTAGAGGTTTTCTTGATACCATAAGGGTTGAAAATTTAAAGAAAGGAATTCATGTAATGATTGCTGCACCAGGATTTACTGCATCCAATATAAGAAAAGTTGCCCTTGCTGCTGATGGAAATGTGCAAGGTGAAAGCCCTCGTGATGAAAGTAAGATGATGAGTGCTGAAAGATGCGCTCAAATTATTGTGAAAGGTATTCGCAATAGAAAACGTGAAATTATCATGACTTTAGTGGAAGGAAAGATTGCTGTTTTTTTGAGTAAATGGTGGCCATCGCTTCTAGACAAGTTGAACTATAATCATATGGCTAAAGAACCTAATTCTCCTTTTAAATAATACAACAAATGAGATCTATTGTCGCTATTATTTTATTCTTGTGTTCATCGCCTCTTTTTGCTCAACAACTCTATCCTGAAATCATGGAGAATAGAGCATCATTGAGAGGAATGGTGACTCAAAAATATAGACGGGCTATACAGTATCCCGATAAATTGATATTAAAGAAACTACCCTATTCTCATATTAATAATACTGGCTTACGCTATGTAATACAAAATGTAGAAAAAGAATATGCTCCTGCGATGCATGATGCCGAAATAGATAAGGCTGTGAATACACTGTTGAGTTATGCACGAAATGAACGTATGCGTGAATTGCTTGAATATATGCGGAAATATACGCACAAAACGGCCGAAACCGAGCATTCCATAGCTGTGCTATCCAATCGTATACAGCAGGACAGTATGAAATTCAAGGAGGATATCGATTATCTTAATATGGACGAACCTTATATGTCCAATATTAAGTCCCTAGTTGATTATATGAGGTATGATTCAACTTATAACTGGTTAAAAAAAATAAGCAGGGATTCTACGTTTGTTACTTTATTGAGTTCACGTGATGATTCATTAAAGTTTTGGATGAATACTGGTCGTGATCATTATTTCCGTTTTTGGGCCCCTACCCGCTCTGGAGATACAATTGGAACATGGGTTCAGGTTTTACCAGAAAATAATGGATTGCGCTTATATATTGACGAAGGTGTATATCAAGCAAATGAAATAAAATTACAGCCCAAAAAAAGACCTATGGTTATTACCAACCCAATGGATGATTGGTATTATAACTTGAGACGTATGCCTATAGGGAAATTAAAACGGAGATATTGGACCTATCACTCCGAAGTTGATTTAACATTAAACCAAGGTAAATTAGCCAATTGGGCAAGTGGAGGTGAAAATTCTCTTTCATTAATTAGTAATGTACGATACTTTTGGAATTATAAACGCAACAATACAAGTTGGGAAAACTGGATGCACTACCGATTTGGGTTCCTTAAAAGTGGAGATGAAGACATTCGAAAAAATGAAGACCGTTTTGAGTTAAACTCTATGTTGGGACAAAAAGCCTTCAAGCACTGGAATTACGCGTTACAGTTTAATATGCGTACACAACTGTTTAACAGCTACGATTATCCTAAGGATAAGGATAAAGTAAAAGTTGCCAACTTTATGAGTCCCGGATATTTTTCGCTCTCACTGGGTTTGAATTATAAGCCAAATAACAATCACTCATTATTCATTTCGCCTATCACGGGAAACTGGAATTTTGTTCGCGATACTGCAAATATACCGTTTAAAAGATATGGTATCGAGGTGGGTAAACGTTCAAAACGTAAAGCCGGTGCTCAGATAGAGGTAAGAAACCAGTTCAATAACATATTTAAAGTAATGAATCTTCGTAATGAAATGAAGTTCTTTACAAGTTATGAACCGGAAGATAGAGAAAAAGGAAAGGGTGATAATGTTGAGAAAAAGAGTCCATATACTGCATCATGGAAGGTAACAATAGATTTACGAATTAATTACTTTATTAAGGCACAAATCTATACCGAAACAATATATGATGAAAACTACTCCAAGAAGTTTCAATTTCGAGAGACTCTCGGCTTAGGTCTAGGTTTCCGTTTCTAATAAGTTATAATGGTTTGCATTGTTAGATGCAAACCATTATTTTTGTATGTACTAAATATTCTAAACTTATAATAGAATGATAAATTTTGAGAATTGTCAAATCACTAATATTATTATACATAGTGTAGGTAACAAGTTTGAAGGTGGCGAGCTACGTCTCTCCCATTCTCCCTTTTTACCAACAGATCCAGACGTAGTGAACCTGTTAAAGAACTATTTCTTATCATCATTTAAGAACGATGCATTTTTCAAGTTCATACCCCAAGAGGATTTAACTTCCAATCCTATTTGGAATGCTGCTACAAACGTTTTTTCAAATACTGATTCTTTCATTGAAGAATCAGTGCATATTGCAGAACAACTATTTGAGTCGTCAAAGAATCCAAATATCAAGAGTGGCGAACTATATGTCGTACACTTTACGGGTATTAATATTGACGAAGGAATTGTTGATGCCATTGGTGTCTTCAAATCGGAAACAAAAGATACTTTTCTCAAGGTTATAATTAACGATGATAACTACCAACTACAAAGAGAATCCGGTATCAACATAAAGAAACTTGATAAGGCTTGCTTAATATACAATGTTTATAAGGAAGAAGGATATAAACTTTCAATCCTTGATAAAACAAACAGTAAAGAAGCACTATATTGGACCAATGATTTTCTTGGTATAGAACCACGTTTAGATAGTTACTTCCAGACGTCAACCTATTTAAATCTTTGCAAGGATTTTATTAAAGATATCTATAACCAAGAAAATAACGTTACAAAAGCTGAGCAAATAGACTTATTAAATAGAAGTATTAACTTTTTCAAGGAAGAAGAGCTATTTTCTGAAGATAAGTTTAAAGAGGAGATTGTAAAAGAACCGGATGTTATCGCTGCTTTTGAAGCGTATAAGGATGCATATGTACAAGAAAAAGACGTACAGGTAGATCAAGATTTTAATATATCCAATTACGCAATAAAAGATGGTAAGAAATATTTTAAGCATATATTAAAACTAGATAAAAACTTCCACGTGTACATTCACGGCGAACGTAAATATATAACACGCGGCTATGATAGCGATGTAGATATGAACTACTATAAATTATACTTTTACGAAGAGAATTAATTATATGAAGAAAAAAGCAGCTCTTACAGCTATTATTCTATTTTTTATTCTTGTTTCTGCAGGAGGATATATTCTTCATGCCCTACTCTTGCGTCCGGCAGTTAGCGTAAGCGATGATGGTATTATATATATAGACAAAACAGATACGTATGAGATAGTCTTAGACAAATTAATTGACAAAGGATACATTAACAACCCTTATATGCTCAATCAGGTTGCTAAACTTAAAAAGTATCCAGCATTGGTTAAACCGGGCCGTTACCAAATACGTGATGGAATGACGAATGTTGAGTTAATTGATTATTTACGCCGCGGAGAGCAAACTCCAATTTTATTTACCTTTAATAATATACGTAACATTAATGAATTTGCATCCGTGGCGCAAAAAGAGTTAAGTACGGATAGTGCAGAGATTGTTACACTTCTTCAAGACACAGCATTTCTAAAGGAGCTTAAATTTACTCCTCACACCATTACTGCTATTATCTTGCCAAATACATATCAAATTACGTGGAAGCCAACTGCAAAACAACTAATTTTACGTATGTATCAAGAATACGGCCGATTTTGGAATGTAAAACGTCGCGAAAAAGCCAATGAAATAGGTCTAACTCCCGTTGAAGTTACTACCTTGGCATCTATCATTGAGGAAGAAACTACAAAGGCGTTTGAGTACCCAATTATTGCGGGAGTCTACATTAATCGCTTAAAAAAAGGTATAAATTTAGCAGCTTGCCCCACGGTTAAATATGCTCTAAACGATTTTACATTAAAAAGAATCCTAACAAAACACCTTGAAATAAAATCGCCATACAATACGTATATAAATGCAGGTTTACCCCCAGGGCCAATTCGTATAGCATCTATTCAAGTAATTGACGCTGTATTAAACTACACCAAACACGACTATTTGTTTTTTTGTGCAAAAAGCGATCTTTCAGGTACCCATCATTTCTCAAAAACACTTTCTCAGCACAATAAATATGCCCGAGAATATCATGAAATGCTTAATAATAAAGGGATTTATAAATAAATAATTTGTTAAATTGCAAAGAAAGTACTATCTTTGCGCCGATAAATTTATTTATTATTTTAATAATCAATTAATTATGTTGAATCATTACGAGACCGTTTTCATTACAACTCCCGTTTTATCTGATGTACAGATAAAGGAAGCGGTAGAAAAATTCAAAGCTATCATCGTTGAGAATGGTGGTAAAATTGAACACGAAGAAGCTTGGGGACTTCGCAAGCTGGCTTATCCAATCCAAAAAAAGACAACTGGTTTCTACCACTTGTTACAGTTTGAAGCAGAAGGTTCGTTAGTTGACAAACTTGAAGTAGCCTACAGACGTGATGAGAAAGTTATCCGTTTCTTAACATTTAGACTAGACAAGTATGCTTATGAGTATGCTTTAAAGAGAAGAAGTAAAAACCTTGCAAAATCAGAGGAGAAATAAGCCATGGCACAAAACGAAAGCGAAATCAGATATTTGACTCCCCCAACAGTTGATGTCAAAAAGAAAAAGTATTGTCGTTTTAGAAAAGCAAAAATCAAGTTCATCGATTACAAAGATCCTGAATTCTTGAAAAAATTCTTAAATGACCAAGGGAAAATCCTTCCTAGACGTATTACTGGTACTTCAGTAAAATATCAGAGAAAAGTAGCAACTGCTGTGAAAAGAGCAAGACACCTTGCTTTGTTGCCTTACTTAACAGATTTGATGAAATAATTTAAACAAGGAGGACAAAATGCAGGTTATTTTATTAACAGATATCGCAAACCTAGGTCATAAGGACGATGTAGTGAACGTAAAAAACGGTTACGGACGTAACTACTTAATCCCTCAAGGATACGCTATTCTTGCGACTGAATCAGCAAAGAAAATCGTTGCTGAAAACATTAAACAACGCGCTCACAAAGAAGCAAAACTTAAAGCTGAAGCTGAAGAGTTGGCTGCTAAGTTAGCAAACGTAAAACTTACTATCGGTGCTAAAGCAAGCAGCACAGGTAAAATCTTTGGTTCTGTAAACAACATCATGATCTCTGAAAGCTTAGCTGCTCAAGGATTTGATATCGACAGAAAAAAGATTATTATCAAAGAAGTAAAAGAACTTGGTACACATACTGCAACAATCAAATTACACCGTGACGTAAAAGTTGACGTTGAATTTGAAGTAGTACCAGAATAATTAATCAGATTCATTAACTGAATATAGACGTTTCCAAACAATTTCCAACAAATACAAAAGCACCCTTTCCAGGGGTGCTTTTTTTGTGAAAAATAATTTATCTTTGTGCTTGTACATAGATTGAAAGGAATGAATCAACAATATATTGAATTAAAAGGAGTTAGAGTACATAATTTAAAAAATATAGATTTAAATATTGCTCTAAACAAGTTAATTGTCATTACCGGAGTGTCAGGAAGTGGAAAATCCTCCCTTGCATTTGATACTTTATATGCTGAAGGACAGCGTCGTTACGTTGAGAGTTTATCTTCTTACGCCCGTCAATTCCTTGGACGCTTAAATAAACCGGAATGTGATTATATAAAAGGGATACCCCCAGCAATTGCTATTGAACAAAAGGTTAATACATCCAATCCTCGGTCAACGGTAGGAACATCAACCGAGATATATGACTATTTGAAGTTGTTATACGCTCGTGCAGGACGTACATACTCCCCTGTTTCGGGCAAAGAGGTAAAGCGTGAAACTCCCGATGATATTTTTGCATTTCTATTTGATAAATGCGAAAATCAGACGGCCATCTTCATGGCACAACCGACGAATATCAATAAGTTCGAAACGTTGGAACTTTTATTAAGTCAAGGTTTCTCGAGAATTAGGATTGATAACGACTATGTGCGTATTGACGATTATTTACATAAAGAGCAAGACATTCCCGACACTTCCACAACCTATTTGGTTATTGACAGGATTACCGTTACTAACGAAAAAAGTAGCAAAGCTCGTATCGTTGAGGCTATAGAAACGGCTCTTTATGAAGGTAATGGTAGCTGTTCCATTGAAGTGGACGGTACAATATACTCATTCTCAAGCAGATTTGAGGCAGATGGTATTATTTTTGAACCACCTACAGTAAATATGTTCAGTTTCAACTCTCCCATTGGCGCATGCTCAATGTGCGAAGGATATGGACGTATACTAGGAATTGACGAGGATTTAGTTGTTCCCAATAAAGCACTTAGCGTATTTCAGGACGCTGTAATGTGCTGGCGTGGAGAAAAAATGAGCGAATGGAAAAATTATTTCATTCAAATGGCATCTAAGAAAGGTTTTCCTATCCATGCCCCTTATTACACTCTTAGCGACAAGGACAGGTATACCCTATGGAATGGTGGAGATGGTATTGAAGGCATCAACCAATTTTTCGCACATCTTGAATCGAAAAAATATAAAATACAGAATCGTGTAATGATTGCTCGATATACGGGTAAAACAACATGCCCGCAGTGTCATGGACGTAGACTACGCGAAGAAGTTGATTACATAAAAATTGATGGTAAAAGCTTACCGGATCTTGTAGTTATGCCTATAGACGAACTTGCACTCTGGTTTGAAAATATTAAGCTCGATCCATGGCAAGAAAAAGTTGCAGAGAGAGTCATGCCCGATATCAAAAGTCGACTTTCCTTTTTGTTGGAAGTTGGATTAGGATATCTGACACTTAATCGCTTATCCTCAACACTTTCTGGAGGAGAATCTCAACGTATTAACTTGGCTACATCCCTAGGGTCGGCTCTTGTAGGTTCGTTATATATTCTTGATGAGCCAAGTATCGGACTACATTCACGTGATACTGAACGACTTATTCAAGTCCTTATTAAACTAAGAGACATGGGTAACACCGTCGTTGTAGTTGAGCATGACGAGGATATTATAAAAGCGGCAGACGAGGTTATTGACATAGGTCCTAATGCAGGACGTCTGGGGGGTGAAGTTGTTTTTCAAGGAACAATGGACCAACTACTTACAGCACATACTTATACAGCTGAGTATATAACAGGCAAAAGACGTATTGAAATTCCTGCACGCAGACGCGATGGGCATTATCACATTCAAGTTAACGGAGCCACAGAGAACAACTTAAAAAACATTTCTGTTTCTGTTCCTTTAAATGTTATGACAGCAATAACAGGTGTAAGTGGTTCAGGGAAAAGTACGCTGATTAAAAATATTCTTGTCCCTGCACTATATAGACATTTTGGTGAGTCAACCGATAAAGTTGGTAGTTTTGATTCATTGACAGGCGATATAGAACAAATTAAAAAAATTGAATTCATTGACCAAAATCCCATCGGTAAATCGTCCCGCTCTAACCCGGTTACCTATTTAAAGGCGTGGGATGATGTCCGAAAACTTTTTGCCGATACACCAGCAGCAAAGTTTCAGGGATTGAAACCTGCTCATTTCTCTTTTAATGTTCCTGGAGGACGTTGTGAGGAGTGTCAAGGTGAAGGAATTATAAAAGTAGAAATGCAATTCATGGCCGATGTGTACTTGGAATGTGAACACTGTAAGGGACAACGTTTTAAAGAGGAAGTCCTGGACATTAAATTTCGCGAGCACAATATATTTCAAATATTAGAGATGACTGTAAACCAGGGTATTGAATTCTTTAAACAAGGAGATAGTGCCACAGAACGGAGTGTTGTGGACAAATTACAGAAACTTGTGGATGTTGGTTTAGGCTACATTAAACTAGGACAATCCTCCAGTACATTAAGTGGTGGAGAAAGTCAACGTGTAAAGTTAGCCTTTCACCTAAGCAAAGAAAGTGCCGATCCCACACTATTTGTATTTGACGAACCTACAACTGGTTTACATTTTCATGATATAAATAAATTGATTACATCCCTAGAAGCATTAATTCAAAAAGGACATACGGTATTAGTTATTGAACATAATATGGATGTCATTAAATGTGCAGATTATATCATTGATCTTGGACCAGAGGGAGGAATACATGGCGGACAAGTTATTTTCCAAGGCACTCCTGAGCAGCTTATAAACTGTAAGGAGTCATACACAGGCAAATACTTAAAAGAAAAACTAGACAATAATTTTTTTTAATATATGAAGAAAATACAGGATTTCATTGTAAAAGAGAATCGTAGATTAAATGCAGACACATTCGTGTTGGTTCTTTTTTCTAAAGAGATGCCTGCCATCCAGGCAGGACAATTTGTAAATGTAAAGGTTGAACATTCGCCAGAAACATTTTTGCGTCGTCCAATTTCAATACACAATGTCGATGTTGAGAACGGACTATTGTATCTAATGATTAAGATTGCCGGTGCAGGAACTGCAATGTTGTCTACATTGAAAGAAGGAGATACGCTAAATTTACTATTGCCTCTTGGAAATTGGTTCAATCAACCTACGTCCGGAAAATGCTTACTTGTTGGTGGTGGTGTTGGTATCGCTCCAATGTTACATCTAGCAAAGGAACTTTGTGAAAAAGGAATGAAACCAACTCTTTTAATTGGTGTTCGAAGCGCGAAAGACATTGTACTTAAAGAAGAGTTCGAAAAATACGCTGACTTATACTATACAACCGAAGACGGTAGTTACGGCGAAAAAGGATATCCAACTCAACACTCTATTCTTGAGCAGCAATTTGATAAAATATTCTGTTGTGGCCCGGATCCTATGATGAAGGCTGTTGCACGTTATGCATATAGCACAAATACTCCTTGCGAAGTTTCATTGGAAAATACTATGGCTTGCGGAATTGGTGCCTGCTTGTGTTGCGTAAATGACACAAAGGAAGGACATAAATGTGTGTGTACAGACGGACCTGTTTTTAACATAAATGACTTAAAATGGCAAAATTAGATATTGAATTAAACGGATTATCCCTTAAAAATCCCGTATTAACTGCATCCGGAACGTTCGGATATGGAACTGAATTCGAGGACTTTATTGACTTATCACGCCTTGGTGGTTTCATTGTTAAAGGAACAACAATCAAACATCGCGAAGGAAATCCTTATCCACGTATGGCCGAGACTCCATCCGGAATGCTTAATGCTGTTGGTCTACAAAATAAAGGTGTAGACTATTTCATTGAACAAATATATCCAACCATTAAGGATATTGATAGCAATATTCTTGTCAATGTTTCAGGATCAACAATTGAGGATTACATTGCTACAGCGGAAAAAATCAATGAGTTAGACAATATTCCGGGTATTGAACTTAACATTTCATGTCCCAATGTAAAAGAGGGGGGAATGGCATTCGGAACATGTTGCGTTAGTGCATCGAGTGTAGTTGAAGCAGTTCGTAAAGTATACAAAAAACACTTAATGGTGAAATTGTCTCCAAATGTTACAAACATTGCTGAGATTGCAAAATCTGTTGAAGGAGTTGGAGCTGACTCAGTATCACTTATTAACACATTGATGGGAATGGCTATTGATGCAGAAAAACGCAAACCATTACTATCAACAGTTACTGGAGGACTAAGTGGCCCATGTGTAAAACCAGTTGCTCTGCGCATGGTATGGCAAGTGGCAAAAGCTGTTAATGTTCCGGTAGTAGGACTTGGCGGAATTATGACTGCAACTGATGCTATTGAATTTATGCTTGCCGGTGCCTCTGCCATTCAGGTTGGAACTGCAAACTTTATCGATCCGGCAATCACTGTAAAGATTGTTGATGGCATCAACGAATATTTAGACAGACATAATTACGAATCTGTAACTGATATTATAGGAGCTCTTGAGGTTTAACAATTATACTCCTCAAAACTTCCATCGTCAAAAAATAGAAGGACACGCTGCAGTGTTCTTCTATTTTTTTTTGCATTAACATCTAATATCCCATTACTAAAAGTTATAGCATCTACTGCAGTTGTATCATTCAAACACTCCTCACTCTCATCCAATGGTTCGGCTCCGCTCCACGCTTTCCCTTCACCTTGAATAAACCAGTTCATATTTAATTCCGGAAAAGCTTGAGCTATTTTCTCCAATACCTCAAAACTTGGTTTTCTATTTCCATTCAATAAATGAGAAATAGCCGAAGCGTTTATACCAATAATCTCTGCTGCCATTTTGGCGGTAAGATTTTTCTCCTCTAATATTAACTTAAATCTATTTTGCATAATATTCTTTACAACTGTAATGTTATTACAAATGTAAAGAATATTAATTTAATAAGCAATACTATTTACAAATGTAATTAGGAAGATTAAATTACATTTGTAATCTAATTATTGTGCATACCGTCCATATACATTTCCAATCATGCTCACAGGAGACAATTTCGGAATATTTCGCTTCTATGCATATTAAATATACGCTTTATATAAAAGTACATAACAAACTGTTTTGCAGTACTGTAGTATGATATATTACCAATTATCACACACATAGTCATAGCTTGTTTTTATTAGATTGGAAATATTTGAACAATGTCTTAAATGTTTACTACAGTAACTAGAGTACAAAACACTGATATATAACAATATATACATGTGTAATTGTTGTATTGTTTTTAGTATAACCTTACACTTTACAATTTGTAAAACATACGTCAAACCTCTTCTTTCCTCTTTTGAGTGAAAGAGGAAAGTTTACTTTATTTGTTTTCATTTGTAATGTATCCACTCGCATTGTAACATTACAAGTGTAAAAAATATTATCAGTGCACCTCTTTTATTTCACTTGTTGAATTGCATATTTCTTCTTGATGTAATTTGTAATAAGAAAATAGGTGAGAATGGAATATTTGGAACCCTATTGTGCTTGTGTACTGAATATGCAATTCTCAACACACAACGCTAAGCCTCTAATCCATTCTTTAAATTACATATTTTGTGCAGCTTCACTCCTATCTTGCTTTAATACAATTACATTATCGCATAAATTGAAAATTTGTACTACCCTATAACTATTAGTAATATTTGTTGGCTATTGCTATAACGTAAATTCTAGCCTACTACATTAATACTGTACACCATAAATCATTACACGTATCATTTATTATACATTTGTTTTCTCCACATTCTAACCTAATTTTACCACCATCCGCGCTTCACTCTCGCTCTACCCGCTCCCTGGTTCCACTCTGGTCTCTCTCTGTTAAGTCCGCATTAACTTCGCATCAAGTTCGTATTAACTTCGTGTCTATAGATACATACTTAACACGAAGTTAATACGAACTTGATGCGAAGTTGATAGGGTGAAACCAGAGAGCAACCAGGGTGCAAGCAGAGTGTGAGTATAGAGGAGATGTAGCGGACAGATGTTTGCGCCTATAGGCGTTTAGAATGTAGAATATATTAAGGAATTTAAAATATTTGACGTATATTTGGTCGGACATAATCAAAATTTATCAACATGACTACTGTTAACGAGAAACTCTCTGCGTTAAGACAAATAATGAAACGCAGTAAGATAGATGCTTACCTTATATCGGGCTCAGATCCCCACAATAGCGAGTACATTCCGGATGCTTGGAAAATTAGAGAATGGATAAGCGGTTTTACCGGATCAGCAGGGACAATTGTAATTACCCCTACTGAGGCAGGATTATGGACGGATTCACGTTATTTTATTCAAGCGGAGCAACAGCTACAAGACAGTACCTTTACTTTGCATAGAATGGGTACTGAAGGCACTATAGACTATCCGGAGTGGTTAAAAGCTAACTTGGCCGATGAGGCGGTTGTTGGTATTGACGGTTTTTGCTTTACTGAAAGTAAAACGCGCGAGTTATCCTCAATTTTTGAAAGTAAGAAAATAAAGATTGTTGAGCTTCCGGATTTATTTGGAGAGTTGTGGGTGGACAGACCTTCTTTGAGCGAGGCTCCCATAATATTACTTGCTAATGAATATGCGGGTATGAGTTTAACGGAAAAACAAGGATTAATCCGAGAATTCCTACAGGAAAAGAGTGCAGATGGTTTATTTCTTTCTGCGTTGGACGAAATTGCTTGGTTATTTAATATTAGAGGCAAGGACATCCCATTTAATCCTGTAGTTATTGCTTATGCATATATTACAAAATCTGAAAGTCATTTATTTGTAAAGACATATAAAGTGACCGCAGAGATGGAGGCGTTTTTTAACGAAAATAATATTCATATACACGATTATCACCACGTGCGTCTTTTTGCCGAGGATTTGACGAAAGAAAAAATAATTTTAGTTGATCCAAACACGGTGAATAGTTCTGTTTTTAAACTACTTAGTAGCAAGGCCGGTATTGAGGAGTGTAAATCCCCTATTCCATTATTTAAGGCCGTTAAAAACCCTACTGAGATTGAAGGATTCAAGAAGGCTTGTGTTAAAGATGGAGTTGCAATGACAAAATTCTTATTTTGGCTTACAACACATGTTGCTAAGGAGTCCATTACGGAGATATCGGCCTCGGATAAGTTGACATCTATACGCGCCGAAGGCGATGAATATTTTTCGGATAGCTTTGGTAATATTTCGGCCTATGGTGATAATGCTGCACTTCCGCATTATTCGGCTGTACCGGGACAGGACAAGAAGCTGGAAGCTCGTGGACTGTATCTTGTGGACTCGGGTGCCCAGTATTTGCACGGAACTACCGACATTACTCGTACTATCCCATTGGGACCTATTACAGATGAAGAACGTGAGGACTTTACACTAGTGCTTAAGGGGATGATTGCACTCTCGCAATTAAACTTTCCACAAGGAACTAAAGGTTATTCTATTGATGCTATTGCTAGGCAGTATTTGTGGCAACATTGCAAAAATTACGGTCATGGCACAGGACATGGTATTGGGTACTTTTTAAATGTTCACGAAGGACCTCAGGCAATTCGTCCTAATGTAATTGATCAGGAGTTATTGGCAGGTATGGTTACATCCAATGAGCCTGGTATGTATGTGGAAGGAAGTCATGGTATTCGCCATGAAAATTTAGTTTTATGTGTAAATAAAGACGAAAACAAATTTGGAAAATGGTTAGGCTTTGAAACATTAACTTTATGTTATTTTGATACAGATGCTTTAAATACCACACTTTTGTCGACTAGTGAAATTGAATGGTTAAATAATTACCATGAAGAGGTTTTCTCTAAGTTGCAAGCATATTTACCATTGGCTGAACGTGAATGGTTAAGACAAAAAACAAGCGCAATTAAATAATATATGTTACTATAATAACATAAAAATGTCCCTTTTAGATTTTTTATCATAAAAAGGGACATTTTTTATAGATGAGACGCAACCTTTATGTATCTTTTGCATCTTATTTGTGAACGTGTTTATGAGCAATTTGGAACAGACTATAGCGAAATGTAAAAAGGGAGACATGAAGGCGGCTGAACAGATCTATAATCTGTTTGCTGCTAAGATGTTTGCCGTTTGCTTGCGTTATAGTAACAGTTATCATGACGCGGAGGATTGCCTTCAGGATGGCTTTATTAAGGTTTTTGATCAAATAGAGCAGTTTAAGGGATCCGGTTCATTTGAGGGTTGGATGCGGCGCATTTTTGTTCATATATGTATTGAGCGGATACGAAAAAATGCAAAGATTTCAACCACGGATGAATTTGACGACATAACGGAGTCGCCCCCAGAGGAGTTATTTGAGGATTTAACAATTGAGGAACTGAATGAAATGGTAAATTCGTTGCCGGATAAATACCGATTAGTTTTCGGGTTATATGTGCAAGAAGAAATGACGCATAAGGAAATTGCGCAAATGCTAAATATTTCAGAGGGTACTTCAAAGTCCAATCTATCAAGAGCGAGGGAGTTGTTAAAAAAGAGAATAAAGGAATTAGTGTATGAAAAATAATATAGTTGATCATAAATTTAAACAAGCAATGGATAGCGCAACTGCTACTCCTCCACCTAATGCGTGGGGTAACATTGCGAAAGCGTCGGCGCTAAAAAAACAGCGACGTATTTTTATGCGTAATTGCATGAGGTATGCCGCTATTGCTATTCTTTTACTAACTATTGGAGTTTCATTGTGGCAATTTGAAAAATCGGCTATTCCAACAACATTTGAATATAATACGCCGGTGCTTGCATACAGAGAGAATATTGTATGTGACATGAGTACTCCACCTGTGCTTATTTCGGGTACATACAGACCAAAACAAACTAGACGTATTGAGAGCTTTGACCCGTTAACAACAACTACCCTTTCAGGAGAGCAGTTAAATGCTATTGCACCACAGGCTACCTTTATTGGTTTAAAGAAACAAGATATTACGCCGTTGACGGATGGTGAGAATATAAAGATTTATGAGCAATATAGGGCAATGATTAATCCTAATTTAAAGAAAAACACCTATCAACCAGAGCATACTGTAAGAAAAAGTGTCCCTACACCGGTAAAATATAGCTTATCTTGTGTAGTTGCTCCGGGATTTAATCAAAGTCAATACAACTCCTCTATTCCAAATACTAGAGGTGCAGCCTATACGGAAAGTGATATGAAAGGCGGGTTTAATCTTGGTGGCGGAGTTAACGTTGTGATGCAAACTGGAAAACGTTTCTCGTTTCAAACCGGAGTACTATACAGTAAAATTGTTCATTCGACCGTTGAAACGAATATTTACTATCCGCGTGCGGAAGCTGTTACATTAAGCGCAATAACTAACACGGTACACTCAGCTTTAGGTAAGATTAAAAACCAAACAGAAGCGGTAGTATTTCAAAGTGACCAAATTGTACCAACAAGCTATACACGAAGCCAAACTAATAATGCTATTGAGCAAGAATTTGCAAGCATTGATATTCCTTTATACGTACGTTATAAATTAGTTGACTACAAATTAGGGGTTCACTTAATGGGAGGTTTTAGCGGTAGCATTCTTGTTGGAAATAATGCATATTTGAATTATGATAACTCTAGAGAAAAGATGGGTAAAACGGAAGATATACGTCCGTTTAACTTAAGCGCTAATCTAGGCGTTACTTTTGAATATCCAATCCTAAAGAATTTACATTTTATAGCAGAACCTGGATTCAGATATTATTTGCAATCCTTTAGTCAGGATAATCAGATATTGTTTCGCCCCTATCAGTTTTCTTTTTCTACAGGTCTTGGAGTTACATTTTAAAACTCTTTGCGTTTAAGAATTTCGCTGTAGATAACAGCTTGACGTAGATCTAATGGTTTATGCACATTCTTTTTTGTCACAACTTTCTTAATATTGACAGTTGGACGGGAAGTAACATTTGGTAATACCGGTTCCTTGTCCATGTTAGCGAACGGTGGAGGGGTTATTGAGGAAGTAAACTCTCTTTCGTTGGCCAGAGAAGTCCATTCGCTAAGTGGAACATTATCCTCCTCCTCACTCTCCCAGTGTTCTGGTCCGTTATTTGCTGCTTTAGCCGCATTTTTCTTCTTTTTATAACTTCCGTATAATGATAATAGCAAGGTGCCACCCAGAAGTGCCATATTGATAAATTCTCTTATCGAATCTTTTTCCATAGGATTTATGTTATATTCTTTTCAAAAACAATGACGTTATAAATGTATTTATAATCTTTTATTAGTAAAAGTAATAAAAGATTTTCTGATATACATTGATTTGATTAATTTTGTACCATTAAATACTGTGTGGTGCAGTAGATTTATCTATTCTAAAATTAATTATTAAAAATCGTTATGATTAAAAAGATTCTTTTAATCTCATTAATTGCATTAATGAGTTGCAAAGTTTTTGGACAAAACCTACAATTACATTGGGATTTCTTAAATGAGCGTAACTACCCTACTTTAACATTTGAAATGTATAAAGGAGACAATTGGGGAAGCACATTTATGTTTATTGACTTTGATTTTCCTGATTTTAAAGATGCTGGAACTGCTTACATGGAGTTATCTAGAAATTTAAAACTTGGTAATTTTCCATTACAATTGCATGCTGAATATAACGGAGGTTTATGGTCAAACGCAAATGGAATTGGCGGACATATTAATAACGCATGGTTAGTTGGTGCTTCTTATCCATTTATGATTGGAAACTGCATCTTTGAAGTTACTGGAACTTACAAACACATTATGCGTACGGATAAAAAATCGAATTTCCAATTAACAGGTGTTTGGAATATTCCTTTGTTTAAAGGATTTATGACATTTAACGGTTTTGCGGACTTGTGGAGCGAACAAGCTAACGGACGTAATGATAAACGCGAAATGGTGTTTATTACAGAGCCTCAATTATGGGTTAACTTAGGAAAACACTTATCGTTAGGTACTGAAATAGAAATTAGCAAGAATTTTGTTGCTGACAATGCTTTCAAAGTATACCCTACTTTAGGAGCGAAATGGAATTTCTAATACAAAGGTATATATAATAAAAGAGCGCCGAGATTATATTTCTCGGCGCTCTTTTATTATATATACCTTATTCTGCAACCAATATGTATAACCTTCGTAAAACTACGAGTTAATGTTTAATTAAAATACATTATAGTTATGGCACAAGGAAATATTGATGTCCTAAAGGGCAAAATTGATGTTCAAAAAGTAATTGATTTATTGAACGCTGCGTTAGCGGAAGAATGGTTAGCATTTTACCAATATTGGGTTGGAGCAATTGTTGTACGTGGTCCAGAGCGTGCAGGCGTGCAAAAAGAATTAGAGGAACATGCCGGTGAGGAGTATCAACATGCAAATTTAATAGCAGCTCGTATTATTGAGTTAGGCGGACAACCAGTTATGAGTCCGGAGAAATGGTTTGATTTAGCTCGATGCAAGTACGAAGCACCAACGGATGAAAGTGTATTTACAATACTTCAACAAAACATTAGAGGTGAACGATGCGCTATTAGACGATATGAAGAGATTGCTGAATTTACAGATGGTAAAGATTTTACAACATGTGAACTTGCTAAACATATTCTTGCCGAAGAGGAGGAACACGAACAAGATTTACAAGATTTTGTAGATGATTTAGAGGATTTGAAAAAGTATATCAAACCCTAAGTAACACAATAAATAAAGGGCATAAACTAAAAAGTTTATGCCCTTTATTTATTTATTAATGTACACCAATTAGTGTTGTTCCGCTTGTTCCATTTTCGCAACAATAGGATCTTCTTTTATACGTATAACTACGTTAGCAATGATTGCTGTCAATCCGCCTGTCGTAATTCCAGATGAAAATATGTTTTTGATAGTATCTGGGAAATGGTTTAATATATCCGGCACCATCTCAACACTCAAACCAAGAGAGAAGCTTAAGGCCATTACCAATACTGCTTTTCTATCCATATGTTGAGATGAAATTATTCTGATACCCGCAGCTGCAACGGTACCAAACATTAGCAATGTTGCTCCACCTAATACAGGCTCTGGCATTAATGAGAAGATTGATCCTATGGCAGGGAATAAACCTAAAATAACCAAGAATACTGCAATATAATATCCAACGTATCTACTAGCAACACCGGTTAACTGAATCATTCCATTATTTTGTGCGAAGACAGAGTTAGGGAAAGAGTTAAATATACCTGCTAACAAAGAGTTAAAACCATCGGCTAAGATTCCACCAGATGCTCTCTTAATGAATACTTCACCTTCGACAGGCTCTTCTGAGATCATAGAATTGGCAGTTACATCTCCATAAGCCTCAATAGCGGTGATTAAATAAATAAGTGCTATTGATATGAATGATGACCAATTGAATGCTAAACCGTACTTAAATGGTGTTGGGATATTGAACCCTCCGTAAGTTACAGATGAGAAGTCAATGTAGCCCATAAAATAGGCTGCAACATAACCAACTGCTAAACCAATAACAATGGAACTCATGCGCAGATAGTTATTACTGCTACGATTGAAAAGAATTATAAGGAATAGTACTAAAGCAGCTAATCCCATATTTTGGAAATTACCAAAAGTACCGTTTTCCATAGCTCCAAATCCTCCACCACATGCAATGATACCAACTTTAATTAGGCTCATTCCAATTAAGGTTACTACAATACCGGATACCAACGGCGTGATTATTTTTTTAGTGTATTTTAATAAGCGGCTTATAATCATTTCCACTGATGATGCTGCCATACAACATCCAAAGATAAGTGGTAGGCCTCCAAGCATCCCGGTTGAGATTATTGGACCAATAAATGAAAAACTTGTTCCCTGAATACACAATAATCCGGCACCAAACGGACCTACTCTGCGACATTGTATAAATGTAGAAATTCCCGATGCAAATAATGCCATAGAAACTAAGAAACTTGTGGTTTCTTTATCTAATTGTAGGGCTCCCGCAATGATAAGCGGAGGTGTTATGATAGCCACGAAAATGGCCAAAAGATGTTGCAATGCTGCAAAAAAGGCATCCTTAAATGGTGGTCTGTCTTCTAATTTGTAAATTAACCCCGAACTTTTAACTTTTTCTTCTACTGATACTCCCATTGTTATTATTTTATTCTAATCTCACAATTATCCAAGCTCTCAATAATAGCAAGCGATTCTATTTGAATGTCTGTTTCTCTCAATTTTTTCCCACCGTCCTGGAAAGCCTTTTCAATAATAAATCCCATTCCAACAAGTTCCGCACCCGCTTGCTTAACAAGATCAATAATACCCTGCGCGGCATTTCCGTTTGCAAGAAAATCATCAACAAAAAGTACTCTATCATTTTCATTAAGAAAATCGCGGCTTAAACAAACGCTATACTCTCTGTCCTTTGTAAAAGAGTGTACTTTAGTAACAAGCATATTTTCCATTGTTTTAGGTTGCTTTTTCTTAGCAAACACAACGGGTAACTCTAATAAATAGCCAACCATTATTGCCGGAGCAATTCCACTTGCTTCAATGGTTAGGACTTTATTGATGTTTTGACTTGCAAAGCGTTTTACAAATTCGACACCTATGGATTTCATTAATATAGGATCCATTTGGTGATTAATAAAACTGTCAACTTTAAGTATCCCGCCTTCAAAACACGCGCCATCTTGTAGAATACGTTTTTTTAATAATTCCATCTTATTGGGTTTTTAATTTTACCATGTTGTTGGGTTAGAGGAAGCCTCTTTTTTTATTGAAACGCCAAAATTACAAAAATATTTCTGATAAATAAGCGATAATTTACGTTATTGTAGACTTATATCTTGCAGTTTTTTGGAAGTTATTGAACCTATATATTTTTGAATATAAATCAATTATATACTTATTTTTTGTAATTCAACGAAATTATTCTATTCAATTATCAAAGAATTTGGATTAATATCCAAAAAAATCCTATCTTTACTTTGGATAAACAGAACATATTTTAGTAATTTATAATCTAATTTTTATATATGGTGCACGAATTTCATATCCCATTAGATAATCCCGTTTTAATTTTTGCCTTAATATTATTTATTATCCTATTATGTCCTATATTTTTACATAAAATAAAGGTACCTAGTATTATAGGACTTATTATTTCGGGGGTATTGATTGGCCCATATGGATTACATATTGTTGACAACGATTCGGCAATTAAACTATTCTCTACAATTGGCTTATTATATATAATGTTTATTGCCGGTTTAGAGTTAGATATGAATGAGTTTAGCAAAAACAAGAATAAGAGTATTATATATAGTCTACTAAACTTTATTGCTCCTCCCCTTTTGGGTTTTCCACTATGTTATTGGGGGTTGGGATATAGTGTAACAGCAAGTATGCTGTTATCCTGTATGCTTATGACACATACATTGGTTTCATATCCCATTGTTAGCAGAATGGGTATAACTAAGGATAAATCGGTGATAGTTACAGTTGGTGGTACGGTATTGACAGATACCGTAGTTTTAATTTTGCTAGCTGTTGTAATGGAAATAGATAAAGGTATTACATGGCAGTTTATGGGACAACTGTTTATTGCACTTGTAATATATTTGGGAGCCATGTTCTGGACCATTCCACGCTTATCTCAATGGTTTTTTAAAAAGATGGCCAATGAGGGCTATGCTATGTATGTCTATGTATTACTGGTGGTATTTGTGGCGTCCTTTTGTGCTGAAATAGCAGGTTTAGAACCTATTATTGGGGCCTTTATTGCCGGATTATCAATAAACAGACAAATACCGCACTCGTCAGTATTAATGAACAGAATAGAGTTTGTTGGGAATTCTATTTTTATTCCATTCTTTTTGATTAGTGTTGGTATGCTTGTTGATATTCGGGCTATAATGACTGGAGCAGACACTATTCTCTTAACAATTGGTTTAACTGCGGTAGCTATTGTCAGTAAGTGGTTGGTTGCCTATTTTGCACAGCGCTTGTTTAACTATACAATTGGCCAACGTAACTTAATATTTGGACTAAGCTCAGCACACGCAGCAGCAACACTTGCAATTATTTTGGTTGGATACAGAGCTGGTGTTCTTGACGAGACAGCATTAAATGCAACTATTATTTTAATACTTATTACTTGCGTAATTGCTTCGTTTGTTACAGAAAATGCGGCTAAAGAGGTTGCAATTCAGTTACACAATGACGATGATATTGATATGCACAGATATTCTCAACAGAATCAGCATATCCTATTGCCTATAGCAAACATGGAGACACTAAATTCACTTATGGAGGTTGCTTTGTTACTAAAAAATAAGAAATCCAAGAATTCTATCTCTCTTATGTCTGTTGTTCCTAACGATGAACAAGCTGAGATAAACATATTGAAATTGCGTAAAAAATTATCTTCGGCTGTGGGATATACAAATGCAATTGAAACGAATGTTGACTTACGCGCAACAATCAGTCATAACATTCCAAGTGCTATTACCCGTATTGCAAGAGAAATTATTGCGGATACTATTATTCTTGGTTGGCCACGAAATTTAGATATGCTTGACCGTTTTATTGGTGATACCATTGATAAAATTGTGTACTCAACGGATAAGACAACGCTTATTTGCGGACTTGAAGCAAATCTTCTAGGGCACAAAAAGTTTTTGGTAATATGCCCTCGCTACTCTATGTATGAGGAAGGATTTGAGCAATGGGTGACAATTGTTTCAAAACTTGCGCAAGAGTTGTCATTATCTGTGGAGTTATTATGCGACTCAAAGAGTCATGAATCAATACAACGTGTACTACAATCGCACAAAATCAATATATCGTTAGATTTTATTGAAAGTGAACATCCTGAGGATTTGACTCAGGCAAAACAATTGGTTCGTGATGAGCATCTAATTTGTTTAATTTCCTCAAGAAAAGGTTATGTATCATACAATAGAGGTTTAGAGCATTTACCGGTAAAAATTGAGCGTACATTTCCGGCAAATAGTCGCTTAATAATTTATCCTAAACAGGTTGACGCAACAACGAGTGAAGTGATAACCCCAGTACAGATGAATTAATGTGTTTTTTTACTATCTAGAGCGTAGAATTTATTTAAATTGATATTCTTTTTTTATACCTTTGCCTCTGGTATTTGAAAATTCATAAAAAAATAAAATATTACCAATGAAGAGAGCACTGATAAGCGTTTTTGATAAGACAGGAATCGTTGAGTTTGCAAAAGCATTAGATGTTATGGGTTGGGAGATTATTTCAACTGGAGGTACATCTAAAGCATTGAAAGAAGAAGGTATTAAGGTTATGGACATCTCGGATTTAACACAATTCCCAGAGTGTTTTGACGGACGTGTTAAAACATTACATCCTAACGTTGAGGGAGGTATTCTTGCAATTCGCGATGATGAAAAACATCAAAAACAAATGGCTGAATTAAAGATTGACCCTATTGATATAGTTGTATGTAATTTATATCCATTTAAAGAAACTATTTTGAAAGAAGGTGTTTCGCATGAGGATATTATTGAAAATATTGACATAGGTGGACCAACCATGATCCGTGCGGCAGCAAAGAACTATAAATTTGTTACCGTATTAACAGATCCTGAAGATTACGCAACAGTTATTGAAGAGCTTAAAGCAAGTGGAGATACTACACCTGAAACTAAAGAGTTACTGGCTGCAAAAGTATTTATTCACACATCACATTATGATGCTTTAATTGCCGATTATTTCTCGAAAAAATTAAATATTTCTTCTCCTAAGACATTAACATTAACTTATGAGAAGAAACAAGACCTTCGATACGGAGAAAATCCACATCAAGCGGCTACATTCTATACTCAAATTAAAGATACAAAAGGAACACTTACAAATGCAACTCAATTGCATGGTAAAGAGTTGTCTTACAACAATATTGGCGATACTGACGGTGCATTAGAAACGCTTAAAGAGTTTACAGAACCAACAATTGTTGCAGCAAAACATGCTAATCCATGTGGTGTTGGAAGTGCTGAAACACTAGCTGAAGCATTTAAAAAGGCCTACGATGCCGATCCTGTTTCTATATTTGGTGGTATAGTTGCTGCTAACCGCGAAATTGATGAGGAAACTGCATTACTAATGTCTCCTGTATTCCTTGAAGTGATTGTAGCTCCTTCATTCTCAGAAAAAGCATTAGAAATTCTGACAAAGAAAAAGAACTTACGTTTGTTAGAACTAAAAGATATTTTATTTGTTGACAAAAACGCTTCTAAAGTTCGCAGCGTACTTGGCGGATTACTTGTTCAAGGTCTTGATACTGAATTGTACAAGCAGGACGAACTTAAGGTAGTTACTAAACGTCAACCAAGCGAACAAGAGATGGAAGACCTTAAGTTTGCATGGAAGATTGTAAAACATGCAAAATCTAACGGTATTGCTATTGCTAAAGATAAATGTTCAACAGGAGTTGGTCCGGGACAAGTGAGCCGTATTTGGGCGTTAGAAAACGCTATTCGTCAAGGTGCTGAACGTATCCAAGATAGTGTTATGGCATCAGATGCTTTCTTCCCTTTTGCTGATTGTGTTGAAGCTGCACATAAAGCTGGCATTACAGCAATCATCCAACCGGGTGGCTCTGTACGTGACCAAGAATCTATTGACGCAGCAGATAAATATGGAATTGCAATGGTGTTTACTAACATGAGACACTTCAAACATTAAGAAACTATGGGATTGTTTTCATTTTTAACTCAAGATATTGCTGTCGATTTGGGTACAGCAAATACTATAATTATTTGTAACGATAAGATGGTTGTAAACGAACCATCTGTCGTTGCAATCGACCGCCGTACTGAGAAAGTTATTGCCATTGGCGAAACAGCTCGTAAAATGCACGGTAAAACTCACGACAATATTAAAACTATCCGTCCATTACGTGATGGTGTAATTGCCGACTTTAATGCAGCCGAGCAAATGTTGCGAGGAATGATTAAAATGGCAAGTATCAATAGCCGTTTCTTTACACCTTCGTTACGTATTGTGGTATGTATCCCATCTGGTAGTACAGAGGTGGAGATTCGTGCCGTAAGGGACTCTTCTGAACATGCTGGAGGCCGCGAAGTGTATATGATTTATGAACCAATGGCAGCTGCTTTAGGTATTGGACTAGATGTTGAAGCTCCCGAAGGACACATGATTGTAGATATAGGTGGAGGTACAACAGAGATTGCCGTAATTTCATTAGGAGGTATTGTAAGTAATAAATCAATCCGTATTGCAGGAGATGACTTAACTGACGATATTATGGAATATATGCGTCGCCAACACAACATCAAAATTGGTGAGCGTACTGCAGAGCAAATTAAGATTAACGTGGGGTCTGCCCTATCGGAGCTTGATGAGCCACCAGCTGACTATATTGTTCAAGGACCAAACCAAATGACATCTTTACCGGTAGAAGTTCCTGTATCCTATCAAGAAATTGCACACTGTTTAGAAAAATCAATTTCTAAAATTGAACTAGCTATTCTTGGTGCATTGGAACAAACTCCGCCCGAGTTATATGCCGATATCGTAAATAAAGGTATCTATCTTGCCGGTGGTGGTGCGCTACTACGCGGATTAGACAAACGTTTATCCGATAAATTGAACATTCCTTTCCACATTGCCGAGGATCCTCTTCGCGCGGTTGCACGTGGTACAGGTATTGCTCTTAAAAATGTAGACAGATTCTCATTCTTAATTAGATAATTATTATTGTGAAAGAGATTGTTAAACTCATAATTAAATATCAGTTTACCATTGTTTTCATAATATTGGAAATTATAGCTTGTTCTCTGATAATAAGGCACAATCATTATCAGAGAACATTTTTTTCCAATCATTCTCACTTTCTCTTCAACTCCATTTCATCGCAGGTAGCCTCTGTGAATGACTATTTTGGCTTAAAGGACGCAAACCTAAAGCTACTTGAGGAGAATACAAAATTGCGTAACGAGTTGGCAACTTTGGAGATACATAAGGAACATGGTACTAACGTTTTGGATTCAGTTTACTCATCCCCTTATATCTATCGTTGGGTGCGAGCGATAAATGTAAGTGCAAACCGAACCAAAAATTACATTACAATCAACGCCGGACAAGATGATAACGTACATGAAGAAATGGCGGTATTATCTAAAGAAGGTGTGGTAGGTATTGTCCACAATACCGGCGAGAATTACTCTACTATTCTGCCTTTAATCAACGTTAACCTTAAATTATCGGCAAAACTAAAGAAAAATGATTATTTTGGATCATTACAATGGGATGGCAACAACTACAGATACAGCCATTTAAATGATATCCCTTACCATGTACAAGTAAGTGAGGGAGATACTGTTGTAACATCGGGATACTCATATATTTTTCCAGAAGGAGAATTAATTGGTTTTGTTGAAGAAGTTAGTAAAGAAAATCCTAACTTTCTTACAATAAAAGTGCGTTTGGCTGTAGATTTCAAAAATATTAGAGATCTATATGTTGTGGAGAACAAGGAAAAAGAGCTAATCACTCAGATTGAAAAAAAGAGTAATGAATAATATCAGGTTTATTTTTAGTACTGTGGTTTTGCTGGTAATGCAACTTGTTATTTTTAATAACATTCAGTTGCATTCATATATATATATAAATATATATATCCTGTCCATTTTTATTATCCCCTATCGCTATCGTCCTATTCCAGTAATGCTCTATGGATTTATCCTTGGCTTATTTATGGACTTAGCCGATCATACCATGGGGATACATGCTTTTGCAACAACGTTAATAGCTTATTTGCGTCCTCGTTTGTTAGTTTTAACCTCAACGCGAGAACATATTGACGATGTGCATGGAAAACAAAGTATCAACAATTTTGGATGGTTCTTTAAGTATATTCTAATAATGACATTAATATTTAATGTAGTATTGGTAATGGGCGAAACATTTAGTTTCTCTAACATATTAAATACATTAATGCGCATTTTATTTAGCTCCGTGGTGTCGTTACTTTTTATGACATGTTATTATTTTATTGCCATAAAACAAAAGCAATAAGTTTCTAGCTATGAATAAATTTCTCTATCGTAAGAATGTAGTATTTGCTATTTTTATTTCTATAATTGCCATCTATATCATCCGTTTATTTTATATGCAAATAATGGATGATTCATATAAAATAATGGCATCCAGTAACTCACAGCGTATTGAAACCCAATATCCTGCTAGAGGGCTTATTTTTGACCGTAATCGGAAATTATTGGTGGAGAATGAATCCGCTTATGACTTAATGATTATACCACGACAGGTAAAAGATTTTGATACTACCGAATTGATAACTATTCTTGATATTGAGAAAGAAACACTTGTCAAATCAATTGAAAAATGTAAGAAATATTCGCGTCACAAAGCGTCTATTCTAATTAGTCAAATCACCTCCGATAAATATGCCATTCTACAGGAAAAATTGCATAAATACAAGGGGTTCTTTGTACAAACGCGTACTTTGCGTAAATACAATGTAAATCATTCGGCAGATGTTTTTGGCTATATTGGGGAGGTTAGCCCAGACCGTATAAAAAAAGACAGCAGTTATTCACGTGGAGATTATATTGGTATTAGCGGCCTAGAACGATCCTTTGAAAAAGATTTACGTGGTAAAAAGGGACAAAAAATTGTTTTGGTCGATAACTTTAATCGCATAAAAGGAAACTTTAAAGAGGGACAATATGATGTTCCTGCCATTGTTGGCGAAGATTTAATCACAACATTGGATAGTGAGCTGCAAGAGTATGCTTATAAGTTGATGCAGAATAAAAAAGGAGGTATTATTGCAATAGAACCTCAAACTGGTGAGATTCTATTAAAATTATCCTGTCCCGGTTATGATCCTAAATTAATGGTTGGATTACAAAGAGGACGTAATTATGGCAAACTAAGTAAGGATCCGGCAAAACCATTATTTGACCGAACCGTAATGGCAGCCTACCCTCCCGGCTCTACATTCAAAACATTGCAAGCACTTATTGGGCAACAGGAAGGCGTTATTAATGAGTCCACCTGTTTTAGTTGTGCATCCGGTGCTAGTTTCGGATCACTATCTATGAAATGCCATGCCCACCCTTCTCCATTGGATTTAGCCGGCTCTGTAGCAAATTCATGTAATCCGTATTACGTCCACAACTGGCGTAGAATATTGGAGAACAATAAATACAAAAATGTGCGCGATGCATATGGAAACTGGCGTGAGATTGCAATGTCTTTTGGATTAGGGCAAAAAATTTGTCCCGATTTCTATAATGAGCTTTCAGGGTCTATTCCTTCTCAGGAATATTTTGATCGCCGTTTTAGAACTCAAAATTGGCGTTGGTCATATATCATGTCTATATCAATTGGTCAAGGTGAGCTTTTAATTACGCCATTGCAAATTGCAAACATGGTTAGCGTTATTGCCAATAGAGGTTATTACATGACTCCCCACATTGTAAGGGATGAAAATAAGGTGGAGCGCCATAATGTTGAAATTCGTAGAGAATACTTTGAACCTGTTATAAAAGGAATGTCTGGCGCTGTAAATGGCGAAGCCGGTACAGCCCGTGTAGCTCGAGTAAACGGAGTTGAAGTATGTGGAAAAACAGGAACCGTACAAAACCCACATGGTGACGATCACTCTGTATTTATGGCATTCGCACCCCGTGAGAATCCTAAAATTGCAATTGCGGTCTACGTTGAAAACGGTGTCTGGGGAGGACGTAATGCTGCTCCTATTGCCAGTTTACTGATTGAAAAATATTTGAATGGCGAGATTACTGCACCACACCGTTTAGACCTTGAGAAACGAATGATGGAAACAAACTTGATGAATCCGAAAGGAAATAAATAATAGCTATGAGAAGTAGAGATAATGTACTTAAAAACATTGATTGGTTAACAATCCTTTTTTACCTGATGTTGGTGTTTATGGGATGGTTTAATATCTATGCGGCTGTTTACGATGAAAATCACAGCAGCATATTCGATATGACACAACAATACGGTAAGCAATTAATGTGGATAGGCACATCGTGTATTCTGGGAATACTCATCCTGCTTACAGATAGTAAATTCTTTACGGCTTTCTCAAAACCCATATACATTGCTACAATTGCACTTCTAGTATTTGTACTGCTCTTTGGCCGCGAGGTTAAAGGTGCAAAGGCATGGTTTGAACTTGGAAGTATCCGTATTCAGCCCGCTGAGTTTGCAAAATTTGCTACCTGTTTGGTACTGGCCAATGTAATGAGTAAGTTTAACTTTAAAATGATGTCTTTAAAGAATCTAATTACTGTTGGGTTCTTGCTTGCTTTGCCGGCAGGTTTAATTCTTCTACAAAACGATACCGGTTCCGCACTTGTATACAGCACATTTGTATTTGTAATGTACAGAGAGGGACTACATGGATCTATCTTACTACTCGGATTAATAGGTATCGTACTTTTTGTTTTTACACTGTTATATTCCACAACGTTAGTACTATCGTTGGTTCTTTTAGGTACACTTGTTACAATATATTATTACAGACAAAACATTCAGGAGATATATAAAATAACTATATTCTATTGCTCATTACTCCTGTTGTTTTGGGGCATTGACTTTATTGGAAGTTTTGAAATAGATTTTTCATTATTAATGCTTTGCAGCTATGTTATTACAACCATTACCATAATGGTCATTGTTTTAAAACAGCGTATTCGCTACATAACCTTGGTATTACTTACGTCATGGGCCTGTATTGGCGGGTCTCTATCCGTTGACTATATTTTTCCTAAACTGCTACCCCATCAGCAGGACCGTATTAACTTGTTATTAGGTAAAGTTTCGGATCCTATGGGAATTGGCTACAATGTAAATCAATCACAAATTGCCATTGGTTCAGGAGGTGTTATAGGGAAAGGATTCCTGCAGGGAACTCAAACTAAATTCAACTTTGTACCTGAGCAAAGCACAGACTTTATATTCTGTACAGTTGGCGAAGAATGGGGATTTCTTGGCAGTAGCATTGTTCTTATATTATTGCTAACACTTATACTACGTGTTATTTCATTGGCCGAGCGCCAACGTTCAGCATTCTCGCGCATATACGGATACGGTGTTGCATCTATCCTCTTTTTCCACATGGCAATTAATATTGGTATGACCATAGGCGTTGTGCCTGTTATTGGTATACCATTACCTTTCTTTAGCTATGGCGGATCGTCATTATGGGCATTTACAATCCTGTTATTCATCTTTATTCGTTTAGACGCAAACCGTTTGCAGGTTTTTAGTTAATACTTACGCTTTACATAACGTGCATTGTTAATTAAATATTTCAGCAACAATACGTTCTAGATGTGTATATCCTTGTATCCACGTTTAGTCCTCTCTCTGCTTGCCCCCTGGTCCCTCTCTGGTTGCTCTCTATCAAGTTCGTGTTAAGTTCGTATCAACTTCGTGTTATATTCGTGTCTATAGACTCGAAGTTAATACGAACTTGATACGGAGTTAATGCCTACTTAATAGGGCGATACCAGAGAGGGACCAGAGGGCAAACAGAGAGAGACTTGGGGGAGACTTTAGGCAAATTAGTAACAATATGTGCTAGGAATCTAAGAAAGGCGTATGTAAGGATTATTCTCTGAAATGACAATTTTTTATACCAAATAAAGTACAGATAGGAGTATTTAAATAAATCTTAAATAGTCCTATCTGTACTTTTTTTTTTTACATTCGTGCTAAACATTTTATAGTAAACTATGAGAACATTAATTACAAATATTAAAACGCTTGTACAAGTAGATAATGGCGAGCGACGCATGATATGCGGGAAAGATATGGCTAACCTACCATGTATTAACAATGCATGGTTATGTATTGATGGTGAAACTATTATGGACTTTGGTTCAATGGACACTTTAAATATAGAAGCTTTACAAGCCGGTTGTGACGCCATGCAGGAGTTTGACGCTACCGGCCGCGTTGTAATGCCTACATTTTGCGACTCTCATTCGCATATTGTATATGCCGGAAGTCGTGAAATTGAATATATTGATAAAATAAAAGGATTAACATACGAGGAAATTGCTCAACGCGGTGGAGGTATCCTAAATTCTGCCAAAAGAATTGCTCAAGCTACGGAGGAAGAGCTGTTTGAAAGTGCTTATGGACGTATTCAAGAGGTTGCCTCTTACGGTACGGGCGCTATTGAAATTAAAAGCGGTTATGGCCTTGATACAGAGAACGAACTTAAAATGTTGCGTGTTATTAAGCGTTTACAGGCAGAAACACCTTTACTTATTAAATCGACATTATTAGCGGCGCATGCAATTCCAATGGAATACAGAGCAGATCAGACGCAATATGTTGATTACATTATTAACGAAATGATCCCGGCAGTAGCTAATGAGGATTTAGCTGATTATATTGACGTGTTTTGCGATAAAGGGTTCTTTACCGTGGAGGATACAGACCGTATTTTAAATGCAGGAATGAAGTATGGACTACGTGCGAAGATGCATGCAAACGAGCTAGATTACTCGGGTGGTGTGCAAGTTGGCGTAAAATACAACGCATTATCTGTAGATCACTTGGAATACATTGGCGAAGAAGAGATAAAAGCGTTGTTGGGTAGTGAAACTATGCCAACAGTACTTCCTGGTGCTGCTTTCTTTTTAAATATGCCCTACTCTCCTGTCAGAACAATGATTGATGCAGGATTGCCAATAGCTTTAGCATCGGATTACAATCCGGGATCTTCGCCTCAAGGGAATATGAAGTTTATATGTTCATTGGGATGTATAAATTACAAAATGCTTCCGGAAGAAGTTATTAATGCTACAACACTTAACAGTGCGTATGCAATGGGGGTTGAGGAACAAGTGGGAAGCATTGCACGCGGAAAACTAGCTAATCTAATTCTTACAACTCCTATTTCTGGTATTGAATACATTCCTTATGCATACGGTAGCGATATTGTTGAGCATGTATTTATAAAGGGTGATTGTTATTAAACTTAAATAAAACAAATTATAAACGTATGAAACAATTAATTGAGTGTGTGCCTAATTTTAGTGAAGGTAACAACATGCAAATAATTAATGCTATTGTAGATAGCATGAAAAGTGTTGACGGAATAAGTGTTATTGATGTTGATCCGGGAAAGGCAACCAACCGGACAGTTGTTACTATGGTTGGCGAACCTAAGGCAATATGCGAAGCTGCATTTAGAGGTGTAAAAAAAGCATCGGAATTAATTGATATGTCCAAACACAAGGGGGCCCATCCTCGTTTTGGGGCTACTGATGTGTGTCCGTTAATACCTGTTTCTAACATTACCATGGAGGAAACTGTTGAGTATGCGCGTGCGCTTGCAAAACGTATTGGGGAGGAACTTAATATACCTGTTTATTGCTATGAGAATGCAGCCTTTAAGCCTGAACGCAAGAATTTGGCTGCATGTAGAGCGGGCGAATATGAGGCTCTTGGCGAGCGCTTAGCAAGTGCTGATTGGCATTCGGATTTTGGACCAAGAACATTTAATGCCTCTGTTGCTAAAACCGGTGCAACTGCTGTTGGAGCCCGAAATTTCCTTGTTGCTTATAATATAAATTTAAATACAACGTCAACCAGACGTGCCAATGCTATTGCATTTGACGTAAGAGAGAGAGGACGTGCGCTACGTGAGGGCGATCCTGTTACAGGTAAGCTTGTAAAGGATGCCAACGGTAAAAATGTTATGCTTCCGGGCACATTGAAATCGGTAAAAGCAATTGGTTGGTTTATTGAGGAATATGGTGTAGCACAAATTTCCATGAACCTTACGGATATTAACGTTACGCCTGTACATGTTGCTTTTGACGAGGTTTGTAATAAAGCTAACGACCGAGGAATACGTGTAACGGGTTCGGAGTTGGTAGGTGTTATTCCTTTAAAAGCTATGCTCGATGCAGGGAAGTATTTTCTACGCAAGCAGCAGCGTTCGCTAGGTGTTTCGGACGATGAGTTAATAAAAATAGCGGTAAAATCGTTGGGATTAGATGAGCTGTACCCTTTTGAGCCGAAGAAAAAGATTATTGAGTATATTCTTGAGGAACAGGAAAACGCAGGTAAACAAAAGCTTGTTGATATGAGCTTAACTAAGTTTGCCGAGGAAACAGCATCTGAATCTCCTGCTCCCGGAGGAGGCTCTATCTCTGCATATATGGGCGCTCTTGGTGCTTCGCTTGCGGCTATGGTTGCAAATCTATCATCGCACAAACGCGGATGGGATAGCCGATGGGAAGAGTTTAGTGACTGGGCTGAGAAGGGAAAACAATTCCAAATGGACCTATTGAAACTTGTTGACGAGGATACTTTGGCATTTAATAAAATAATGGATGCATTTGGTTTACCTAAAAAGACCGACGAGGAAAAGCAAGCTCGCAAACAGGCTATTCAGGATGCAACTAAATTTGCTACAGAAGTTCCATTCCGTACAATGAAACTTTGCTATGATGCTATGGCTGTTGCAAAAGCAATGGCTGAGGTAGGAAATCCAAACTCAGTATCGGATGCAGGTGTTGGAGCATTAGCTTGTCGCAGTGGCGTTTATGGCGCTTACTTAAATGTAAAGATTAACGCTGCAGGATTGGATGATAAGGATTATGCACGCACTGTTATTGCTGAGGCTGAGAAGATGGTTCATTTAGCTTCGGAATTAGAGAAAGAAATTATTGCAATTGTTGACGAGAAAATCGCATTAGAAACTGCATAATAATATTATCTATGATAAGATGACGTATTCCAGTGTGAATACGTCATTTTTTGTATTGTATACAATTCTAACTGTTTGGTAGAATATGCCGTATATTATATGAAATATTTAATAATATAACGCTAAGAATAATGGCTGAAAATAAAGAATACGTTGGTTTAACGGATAAAGAAGTAGCAGATGGACATAAGAAATACGGTGCGAATATACTTACACCACCAAAACGGGAGTCCCTGCTTAAGCTTTTCCTTGAAAAATTTAAAGATCCAATAATAATAATACTGCTTGTTGCTGCATGCTTATCACTAGTAATCTCAATACTCCACAATGAGTATGCGGAGACTATTGGTATATTTTGTGCAATTATTTTAGCTACATGCGTGGGCTTTTGGTTTGAAACGGATGCAAATAAAAAATTCGATTTACTTAACAAGGTAAATGATGACATTTACTATAAAGTTATACGTAACGGACACATTACGGAAATTGCAAAGCGAGATATTACCGTTGGGGATATTGTTATATTGGATACAGGCGATGAAATCCCCGCAGATGGCGAACTGTTAGAGGCTGTATCGCTCCAAGTCAATGAATCGACCCTAACAGGCGAACCTATAATTGATAAAACAACCCATGAGGATAAGTTTGACGAGCATGCCACCTACCCTTCTAACTATTTGTATCGAGGTACAACCGTAATAAACGGGCATGGTGTTTACAGGATAACCGCAATTGGCGATACTACTGAGTTTGGCAAAGTAGCAGAAAAGGCAATGGAGAAGAATACTGATAAAACGCCGCTAACGAAGCAGTTAGATGGGTTAGCTCGCGTTATAAGTATTATTGGTTTTGCCGTTGCTATAATTATATTTATTATTCTGCTTTCGCAGGACATTATTCATGGTAATGTAACCAAGGATAATTGGTTTACCTTACAAAGCGCAGGACGTGTGTTGCAGTATTTTATGGTAGCCGTTACATTGATCGTGGTATCTGTGCCCGAAGGACTCCCAATGAGTGTTACATTAAGCCTTGCATTAAGTATGCGTAAGATGCTTAAGACTAATAATTTGGTAAGGAAGATGCATGCATGCGAGACAATGGGTGCGACAACCGTTATTTGCACGGATAAAACCGGTACGCTTACACAAAACAAAATGCAGGTATCTGAATGTGTCATTTATCCACTTGACCAAGCTATGCTTTTGGATAAATCGGCAAATGCAACCCGTGTTGCAGAGGGAATCTCTGTTAATAGTACTGCTTTTTTAGAGTTGCTTAATAACACCATTAAACCATTAGGAAATCCTACCGAGGGTGCATTATTGCAGTGGCTACATAAGCAGAACTATAATTATGAGCAATATAGAAAAGAGTGCACCATTATAAAGCAATTACCTTTTTCTACAGATCATAAATATATGGCTACTTTGACCTACTCCACCGTAGATAATAAAACCATTGTTTATGTAAAAGGTGCTCCTGAAATTATATTATCCAAATGCAAACGCATTGTTATGCCCGATGGGGATATTGATTTGAATAGTATGATTAATACTATTGAGGACCAATTGTTAGCCTATCAAAACATGGCTATGCGTACATTGGCAATTGCTTATAAAGAAGTTGATGAGAATGATATTGATTTGAAAGAATTGGATAATTTAGTTCTACAAGGAATATTTGCCATTGCTGACCCGATACGTCCAGATGTACCGGCAGCGGTAAACGAATGTTTGGACGCCGGAATACAAATTAAAATAGTAACGGGCGATACTTTTGCCACAGCTAGAGAGATTGGACGCCAAATTGGAATTATCTCACCAAACGATAGCGATGATGTTATTATTACGGGAACCGAGTTTGCTACGCTTACCGATGAAGAGGCACTTGCTGTAATAAAGAAACTAAAAATAATGTGTAGAGCACGTCCAACAGATAAGCAACGCCTTGTTATTCTGTTAAAGCAATTGGGCGAGGTTGTGGCCGTGACAGGAGATGGAACCAACGATGCACCTGCGTTGAACCATGCTGACGTTGGACTATCTATGGGAAGTGGAACGTCCGTTGCCAAAGAGGCAAGTGATATTACGCTTTTAGATGACTCGTTTAGTAGTATTGCAACTGCGGTAATGTGGGGACGATCACTATATCATAATATTCAGCGTTTTATCTTATTCCAACTTACTATTAACCTAACTGCACTACTTATTGTTTTAATAGGATCATTGTTAGGAAAGGATTTGCCATTGACAGTAACGCAAATGTTATGGGTAAATATGATAATTGATACTTTTGCGGCTATGGCATTGGCTTCCCTCCCTCCCAATAAGCACGTTATGAAGGAGAAACCTCGTTCGGCAAAAGCCTTCATTATTACGCCTGAGATGAGACGTCGAATTATTAGTATAGGTTGTTTATTTACCGCATTCCTAATTTCATTTATGTATTGGCTTGCCGATGACGCAAATCAACTTACAATATATAACCTATCTATATTCTTTACCGTTTTTGTTATGCTGCAATATTGGAATTTATTCAATGCTAAGGCATTCATGACTGGGGAGTCTGTATTTAAAAATATAAAGGCAGCTAAAGGATTCCTTTTTGTTCTTCTAATTATTCCAATTGGACAAGTCCTTATTGTAGAATTTGGAGGTACGGTTTTCCGTACTACCCCAATTAGTTTTGAGGATTGGGTAACTATAATTCTAGGCACATCCTCCATAATGTGGATAGGCGAAGCCATTAGATGGATTAAAAACAGATAAATAAAAAATGCCACCTATTGTTTAGGTGGCATTTTTTATTTGCAATGAACTAGTTTACACACACATAATTGAAGAACTTTTCAAAAGTAGCCTTCGCTTTTTCTAGTTGCTCAGGCGTGTTTTCTTTGACATCATTCAATAAATACGGCTTGTTAAGATGCTCATATTTGTGTTTGCCAAGTGTATGATAAGGTAATATCTCTACTCGTTCAATATTACTTAAAGGGCCTGCAAATTGGCCTAGACCTTCAATATCCTCGGTAAAATCAGAATAGCCAGGAACAAGTACATAGCGTAACCACACCGGTTTATTGATTTCATTTAAGTATTGAAGCATTTTCAACGTATTGTCGTTGCTACGCTCGGTTAGCGTTTCGTGGCGGGTAGGATTAAATTGCTTAACATCAAGAAGAACCATATCAATATACTGCAACAACTCCTTCACATCATCATTTAAAATACTTCCATTTGTATCTAAGCAAACATGTATGCCATTTTCTTTTAGTAACTTACATGTACTAATAAGCTCTTTAGCTTGAAGTGTCGGCTCACCTCCGGAGAAAGTTACACCTCCCTTTTTACCAAAAAAAGATTTCTGGCTTAATGCCATCCGCAAAATTTCTTCATCTTCAGTTTCTTTCCCTCCTTTTGTGGTAATAGTGTCGGCATTTGCGCAATATAAACATCTAAAATTGCATCCTTGTAGGAAAACAACTAAACGCAATCCCGGACCGTCGAAAGTACCCATCGATTCGTATGAATGAACCTTTATCATGTTGTATGTATAAAATCTTGTTCTTATTGTATCATTTAAAAAAAGGATTACCCTGTCGGAAAATCCAAAACAGGGTAATCAATATGTCTGTAATAAAATTACATTCTTTCAAAGAAGCTACGAGAAATAACCTCTAATTGTTGTTCGCGAGTTAAACGGATAAAGTTAACCGCATATCCTGATACACGGATAGTTAACTGCGGGTAGTTTTCCGGATGCTCCATCGCGTCACGTAATGTGTCACGGTTCAATACGTTAACATTTAAGTGGTGAGCTCCTTTAGAGAAGTAACCATCCATCATGTTTACAAGGTTTTCAACCTGAGTATTGTTATCAACACCTAATGAACGAGGAATGATAGAGAATGTATTACTTACACCATCTTCAGCGTCAGCATAGTTAATTTTAGCTACTGAAGTTAATGAAGCAATAGCACCTTTCTCATCACGTCCGTGCATTGGGTTAGCACCAGGCGCAAAAGCAACACCTTTCTCACGTCCGTCAGGAGTAGCTCCTGTTTTCTTACCGTACATTACGTTAGATGTAATTGTAAGGATAGAAAGAGTTGGGTCAGCATTTTTATATGTAGGTAACGCTTTCAATAACTCATTGAAACGGTGAGTTACAGATACTGCCATTGAATCCACACGGTCATCATCATTACCGTAACATGGGAATTCGCCGTTAATATCAAAACCGTTAGTTAAGCCATTCTCATCGCGTTTTGCTGTTACTTTAGCATAACGGATTGCAGATAATGAGTCAGCAACTACAGAAAGACCAGCAGCACCATAAGCTAAGTTTATCTTAGGATTAGTGTCAATTAAAGCCATCTGAGCTTTCTCATAGTAATATTTATCATGCATATAGTGAATGATGTTCATTGTGTCGTTGTAAACACGTGCAATGTCAATCATTACTTTATCAAAGTTAGCCATTACTTCTTCGTAGTTCAATACGTCGCTTGAAAGCTTTGGAATTCCAGGAACTACAACTTTACCTGTAAACTCACAACGTCCTTCGTTAAGAGCAAGTAAAAGTGCTTTAGCAAGGTTAGTACGCGCACCGAAGAATTGGATTTGTTTACCAATTTCTTGGAAAGATACACAACATGCAATACCATAGTCATCAGAACATCTAATTTCTTGCATCAAATCATCGTTCTCATACTGAATAGATGAAGTATCGATTGAAACCTGAGCACAGAATTCTTTGAAACCTTCTGGTAGAGATGGTGACCAAAGAACAGTCATGTTAGGTTCTGGTGATGGACCTAGGTTGTAAAGAGTTTGTAAGAAACGGAATGAAGTTTTAGTAACTTTAGTACGTCCGTCAACAAATTTACCACCAATTGATTCAGTTACCCAAGTTGGGTCACCAGCAAAGATGTCATTATATGCATCCATACGTAAGTGACGAACCATACGTAATTTAACTACGAATTGGTCAACTAATTCTTGAGCAAATTCCTCAGTGATTAAGTTGTTTTGCAAGTCATGCTCAATGTAGATATCAAGGAATGAAGAAACATTACCTAAAGACATCGCAGCACCGTCTTGTTCTTTAACAGCTGCTAAGTAAGCCATGTAAACCCATTGTACAGCCTCTTGTGCAGTGTAAGCAGGACGAGACAAGTCAAGACCATAGTACTCACCCATTACTTTCATTGCGTGAAGCGCTTTAATTTGGTCAGCAACTTCTTCGCGAAGGCGGATACGCTCTTCAGTCATTGGACCACCTAAGCTATTAAGATCTTTAACTTTCTCTTGAATTAAGAAATCAAGACCATAAAGAGCTAAACGACGGTAGTCACCAATAATACGTCCACGAGCATAGTTATCAGGTAAACCAGTTAAGAATCCTAATGAACGATACTTACGGATTTCTGAATTATATACATCAAAAACACCTTCGTTATGTGTTTTGCGGTAGTTGTTGAAAATATCGCTTACGTGCTCATCAACTGTTAAACCATGCTCTTCGCAAGCTTTCTCTACCACTTTGATACCACCAAGTGGTTTCATAGCACGGCGTAGAAGCTCATCTGTTTGAAGACCTACGATTAATTCATTTTCTCTATCAATGTAACCAGCTTTGTGAGATGCGATTCCCGAAACTGTTTTGGTATCAATTGAACGTACACCACGGTTGTCTAACTCTTCTTTAAGAGCAGCACGACAAATTGACCAAATTTGTTTAGTTCTTTCAGTTGCAGGAGTAAGGAAGTCTGCATTCCCTTCATAAGGAGTAATGTTGTTGATGACAAAGTCACGAACATTCACTTCTTCTTGCCAAAGATCTCCTTTAAAATTAAGTTTATTATCCATTTCGTATAAATAGTTTGTTATTCCTTATTTCGAGTGCAAAGGTACATTTTTTGCGTGATATATTTTGTTAATATATCTTGTTATTTAGACTTTATATAAATAATGTTTTATAACTTTCATCAAAACAATACATTACACTAAATTTAATTATGATTATTTGGACTATGTGTGTAATAATTAAGTGTATTATGCTGTGGTATGCTAATGATATGTTAAATTTAATCCTCTATTTAACACTTTTATTAACTCTATATCAATATTTTGATACTATATCCTGGCAATTATAATCCAAAATATATTGAACAGCATCCTCTACCGATGTAGAAACATGGTATATATTATCATATTCCCGCTTAATCACCCCCAATTGAGAAGCTTTATTAATGAATGAAAAGAATAAATCAAAGTACCCATCTATATTCACAAAAACAATTGGTTTATTCAACTCCCCCAATTGTTTCAATGTTACTACTTCCACAATCTCTTCCAACGTACCCCATCCGCCTGGCAAAGCAATAAATGCGTCCGCTTGCACGCGCATTAACTCTTTACGCTCTTTCATGTCCGGCGTAACAATCAAGTCCTTACATAGCGTTGATTGTACTCCTCTATTATAAATACATTCCGGGATTATACCTATTGTGCGACAACCTCCGGCAATTACCTGGTCTGCACATCTTTTCATTAATCCTGCATCTGTACCACCATAAACCAATGACCACTGATGTTGACATATTAACTCGCCCAATTTTTCGGCAGCGTCATTAAAACCTTTAGGCAAGTCATTTGATGAAGAACAAAATAAAGTAATATTCATAAATATTTAGTGTAAAAAAGAAAGGAAGAATCCCATTAGGGAATTCTTCCTCTGTTATATTTTATGCGTCAATTGTAGCATAAGTCGCATTATCTTCAATAAATTTTCTACGCAATGGAACATCATCTCCCATTAGCATTGAGAATATACGATCTGCCTCTGCTGCATTTTCAATAGTCACTTGGCGCAATGTACGCACCTCAGGAGACATTGTAGTATCCCAAAGCTGCTGAGCAGTCATCTCTCCAAGACCTTTGTAACGTTGAATATGTAATGAACTTTCACGTCCTCCGGCCATTTCTTGAATTAGTTGTAAGCGTTGCTCTTCAGTCCAGCAGTAACGTTGGTCTTTACCTTTTTTCACAGAGTAAAGTGGCGGAGTCGCAATGTACAAATAACCATGTTCAATAACTTCACGCATGTAACGGAAAAATAGAGTCATAATTAATGTCGCGATGTGAGCACCGTCGACGTCGGCATCGGCCATAATTACAATCTTATGGTAACGAATTTTCTCCAAGTTAAGAGCTTTACTATCCTCCGCTGTTCCAATGGTTATACCCAATGCTTGGAAAATTATTTTAATCTCTTCACTTTCAAACACTCTGTGTTGCATTGCTTTCTCCACATTAAGAATTTTACCTCTTAATGGTAAAATGGCTTGAAAACGGCGGTCTCTTCCTTGTTTCGCTGTACCACCCGCAGAGTCTCCCTCAACAAGATAAATTTCGCATTCCTCTGGATTTTTATCCGAGCAGTCAGCCAATTTCCCAGGCAGCCCCGATCCCGATAAAACAGTTTTACGTTGAACCAAATCACGCGCCTTACGTGCCGCATGTCTAGCCGTTGCAGCTAAAACAACTTTATCAACAATTGATTTAGCCTCTTTTGGATGCTCCTCTAAGTAGTTACTCAACACTGCCGAAGTTGCTTGTGATACTGCTGCAGAAACCTCAGTATTCCCCAGCTTAGTCTTTGTTTGCCCTTCAAACTGCGGATCGCCCACTTTTACAGAAACAATAGCAGTTAAACCTTCGCGGAAGTCATCGCTATTAATCTCAAACTTAAGCTTAGAAAGCATATTATGCGTTTCTGCATAGTTTTTCAATGTTTGCGTTAATCCACGCTTAAAACCGCTTAAGTGAGTTCCTCCCTCAATTGTATTAATGTTGTTTACATACGAAAAGACATTCTCTGTAAACCCTGTATTATAATGTAAAGCCAATTCAATTGGAATACCGTTCTTCTCTGTAGTAATATGAATAGTATCGTTAATCAGCTTCTCTCTGTTATTATCAACATACTCAACAAACTCACACAATCCTCTTTCTGAGAAGAATATTTCATTCTTAGCAGTCTGTGTAGCTTGGTCAACTACGCGTTTATCAGTAATGGTAAGTTTAATACCTTTATTTAGGTATGCCAACTCGCGCAAACGAGCTGCTAATATCTCGTATTTATACTCAGTTATTGAGAAAATCGAGTCATCAGGCTTAAATGTAATTGTTGTTCCAGTTGTAGTTGTTTCACCAACAACTTTAATATCGCCAAGAGGAGCACCTTTTGAGAATTCCATTTGCCATATTTTTCCGTCACGGTGAACTTCTGCTCTTAAATAAGTTGAAAGCGCATTTACACACGATACACCTACCCCGTGTAAACCTCCCGACACTTTATAAGAATCCTTATCAAATTTTCCACCGGCATGCAACACTGTTAAAACAACCTCAAGGGCCGATTTATTTTCCTTTGAGTGCATCTCAGTAGGGATACCACGTCCATTATCTCTTACAGTAATGGAGTTATCCTCATTTATATAAATGTCAATATCTGTACAATATCCGGCAAGTGCTTCATCAATAGAGTTATCAACAACCTCATACACCAAGTGGTGTAATCCTTTGCTGTTTACATCTCCAATGTACATTGAGGGTCTCATACGTACCGCTTCAAGTCCTTCTAGAATCTGAATACTATCAGCCGAATATTCGTTATGTTTTTTCTCTAGCTCTTCGCTCATACTATATCTTCTATTTTGATTTCTTCATAAAGTCATACAAACATGCAAATATAATAAAAATTTACACTCGATAGGCTAATTAAAACAAACAATTAAGCGAAAAAACAACAAATGCATCCTTAGTTAAAAGGATGCATTTGCCATAATATTTTATATGCGTTTTTATTTCGCTTTTTTCGGATCCATGATGTATTTCATAACAACTTTTTCCGAGAAATCTTTTAAACGTAATTCACCGTTCACAACGTCAAAACGTTTAACTTCTCCAAGCATTTTTAAATAAGCAGTTTCAAAGTTCATGTCCGGACATGCCATTTGCGTTGTACCAACCAACTCAATTGTCATTTCGCGTTCTTTCACAGTATATTTCCCAAAGAAACGGTTACAACCTGCAAAACCAGCAATTCTCGACGAATCATCGAACATAATTGTTGGCTTCTCTGTAGGAAGTGTCAACTCTGTTCCATTTTGCTCAATTGAGCTTAAAATCCAATCATGACCCTGTAATTTTACTGTCTCTTTTGTTCCACAACTTGCTAATAGAGCCACTAATGCAACTACTATAAAATACATTTGCTTTTTCATAACTATATCAATTAAAATTATTAATTACCTGAAAATTGGTACGCATTTCAAATATTAATGTTTTACTACCGAACCAAAAACATCATACGCACCACTATCATTTATCTCAACCATGTAGAAATCTCCCAAGGTTAACGGAACATTCTTCTCTATTAGGACCTCCGGATCCACTTCCGGAGAGTCAAATTCGGTACGTCCTATATAGAAATCTTCCTCTTCTCTATCTATTATTACTTTTAGTGTTTTACCAATCAAGCCTTCATTTACTTTCTCCGAAACTACGCTTTGTAGTGCCATTATTTTCTCAGCTCTCTCGTCTTTTACCTCCTGTGGTATATTATCTTCGTAGTTCTTGTCGCAATAAGTATCATCTTCATGCGAGTAAGCAAAAACTCCTAGACGTTCAAACTTCATCTCCTCGACAAATTCACACAACTCTTCAAAATCCTGCTCTGTCTCACCTGGATGTCCTGTCATAAGCGTTGTACGTAAAAATATTCCAGGTACTTTCTCTCTAATTTCGTTAATCAGCTCCTTAGTCTGCGCTTTAGTAACCCCTCTTCGCATCTTAGAAAGCATATTATCACTACAATGTTGTAAAGCAATATCCAAGTATTTACACACATTATCACGCTCACGCATCACGTCTAGTAAATCCTTAGGGAAACCTGCCGGATAAGCATAGTGAAGCTTTATCCACTCAACACCCTCAATATCCGCCATTCGGTTAACCAATTCGGCCAATTTATTTTCGCCGTATAGGTCTATACCGTAATAGGTTAAGTCCTGAGCAATTACCAATAACTCCTTAACTCCGTTTTTTACAAGCTCTTTACACTCGTCCAGAATATCCTCTATGCGGCGTGATTGATATTTTCCGGTAATTAAAGGAATTGCACAATAGGAACAAGTTCTGTTGCAACCTTCGGCAATTTTTAAATAAGCATAATGCTTTGGTGTTGTTATTTGGCGTTGATTACAAATAGCATTGTTGTAACTGCTCCCCAAACGCTCAAGAATGGATTTCCAGTCAAATTTTCCAAAAAATCCATCCACTTCGGGAATTTCATCCTTTAATTGTTCATTATATCGTTGAGACAAACATCCCATAACAAACAGTTTGTCAATGTCTCCATCGTTTTTACGTTCCACCTGCTCCATAATTGTGTTTATTGACTCCTCCTTAGCATCGCCAATAAACCCGCATGTATTTATTACAACAACATTTGCATCCGAATTGTCCACATCTACCTCTGCTTCATATCCGGCTTTTGAAAGTTGTTTAAGCAGTAATTCCGTATCAATTAAATTCTTGGAGCATCCAAGACTTATTATATTTATTTTATCCATATACAACTATTTATTTTCAGCCTGCAAAAATAGGATAAAGAATGCATATTTAAAATTGTTTTATTACACTCATTTCATATTTAGCGAATATAAACATATTCATGCGGTCTTGACATCTCCTCACTAAACTTGTAACCCATGCCATTAAACTGCTTTAAATGATCGGGATTTTCCCATTTATTAATCATTATATCCCTAGTCATTAATCCTCTGGCAATCTTAGCGTAAGTACGTATAGTTTCATATTTTCCGTTTTTAAAATCCTTAAAATCGGGAGTTATTACGTTGGCAGCAGTTTTTATTAACTCCATATTTAATAGCGTTTGTATATCTAAGCTTGCCAAATTTATCAATATGCCATCATCCTGTTTTATATCATCAATAAAATTTTGCGATAAACGGGCGTACCAATAATCGTGTACATTTTTAGCTTCAATACCAAAAATCTTACTTTTAAGCATCATTCGGTACGGTTTTATTGCATCCAACGGTCTCACCACTCCATATAGAGTAGATGCTATCCTTAAATGTTTTTGCATAAAAGCAACATCGTCAGCATTCATTGAGTACGGATCTATGGCTTTGAATACAGAACCATAATAAGCAAAAACAGCACCGCGTTGTGGTGTGGACGCATCGTCAAAATGTTGGTACTGTTGAACTGTTCTTTGGGCTATTGCCGCACTAACCTTAAATTGCGCTTCAAAATCCTTATAGGTCATCAGTTTAGCTTTATCGGCTAAATATATGGCATCCTTTATATACTTTGGCTCAGTTGTCATTTGCACTGGAACCGGACGATCAAAGTTCATGGTACGCGCGGAGGATAATAAAACAATCATAACTTAATTTTTTGTATAACAACATCACTTATTTACGATAAGTAAGTCAACAAAGTTAATACTATAATTCATTCGTCCCTATTAATTAAGCCTTGAGTTAGTATCATCCGGCTGTAGTCCGCCCTCTACCCTCGCTCTGGTTGCTCTCTGCTTGCTCTCTATCAAGTCCGTATTAAGTTCGTATCAACTTAATACCTATTTAACAGGGCGAAAAGAGAGGGCAACCAGAGCGCAAACAGAAGGCAAGCTAAGAGATGCTATTGAGGAAATGTTGTTTTGAAACGCTACGAGCTATAGTTGTAGATGGTGTATTTTGCTTTGTAAGCTACAATACAACTATAGTATGCATCTACATATTAGCTTTTTATGTTATTTTGTTAAGCACTTAAGTCTTGTTGTCATAATTTTACGGTGTAAATGGTTATCTTTGCAATTCATTGTAACGGCATAGAATAACTGTGCCCAACTAATTAGAATAAAATGAATAACTTTAGAATAGAGAATTGGCTTCCCACAACGGCCAAAGAGGTAAAGCAACGCGGATGGGAAAGTATAGATGTAATACTTTTTTCGGGCGATGCTTATGTTGATCATCCATCCTTTGGTGTTGCCGTTATTGGACGCGTACTTGAGGCAATGGGACTAAAAGTTGCCATTGTACCACAACCCAACTGGCAAGATGATTTAAGGGATTTCAAGAAACTTGGCCGTCCTAATTTATTTTTCGGTATCAGTCCGGGATCAATGGATTCAATGATAAATCATTACACGGCGGCAAAGCGAAAACGATCTACGGATGCTTATACGCCCGAAGGAAAGATTGGAGCCCGTCCGGATATGCCATCTATAGTTTATTCGCGAATTTTAAAAGAGTTATATCCCGACGTTCCTGTTATTCTGGGAGGAATTGAAGCCTCGTTGCGCCGATTGTCTCATTTTGACTATTGGGAGAATAGAATACGTCCCTCTATACTGATGGACTCACAAGCAGATATGCTTATTTACGGAATGGGCGAAAAACCTATACGTACTTTGGTGGATATGCTAAAACGTGGTATTCCTGTTACTAATTTAACAAACATACCACAAACGGTGGTCAAAATTCCTAAAGGGACAAAATATGCTACAAACAAGAAATGGGAAACTATTGAGTTGTTCTCCTTTGAAGAGGAATTAAAAGATGGTAAGAAGCATGCCCAGAATTTCCGTTATATTGAACAGGAATCTAACAGCATAGATGCCGCCAAACTGACACAAAAGACTGGCGATTTTGAGATTATTGTAAATCCGCAATATGAACCGCTTACAACAAAAGAGTTGGATGAGATTTATGCATTGCCATTTACACGTATGCCGCATCCCAAGTATAAAAATAAGGAGATCCCGGCTTACAATATGATTCGTCATTCCATAACCATGCACCGAGGTTGTTTTGGAGGATGTGCATTTTGTACCATATCCGCACATCAGGGTAAATTTATTGCATCGCGTTCAAAACAATCTATCCTGGAGGAGGTTGATAAGGTTGCCGAAATGCCCGATTTTAAAGGAACTATATCGGATTTGGGTGGTCCAAGTGCTAATATGTACCAGATGAAAGGGAAGAATCCCGACATTTGTAAACAATGCAAACGCGCGTCTTGCTTGTTCCCTACAATGTGTAAGAACTTGAATAATGACCATACTCCAATTAATAGTTTGCTACATACCGTACGGGAGAATAAAAAAATTAAGAACTGTTTTATCGGCTCGGGAGTCCGCTATGACTTATGCCTAACGCCAAGTGGAAATAAAAAGGTAGACAGTGCCAATAAGGAATATTTGGAGACCATTATACGCCATCATGTTTCCGGACGTTTTAAAGTTGCTCCGGAGCATACGTCAGACAAAGTGTTGGAGGTTATGCGCAAACCATCATTTAAACTTTTCCACACATTGAACAGAATATTCAATGAGATAAACAAAAAGCACGGAATGAAGCAACAGCTTATCCCCTACTTTATATCATCGCATCCCGGATGTGGCATTGAGGACATGGCACAATTGGCAATAGAGACAAAACAGATGGACTTTAAGTTGGAACAGGTACAGGATTTTACTCCTACACCTATGACAGTTGCAACAACTATTTATGCAACAGGATACCATCCGTACTCATTGAAGCCTATTAAAACCATAAAAAGCGAAGAGGATAAAAAACGTCAAAATAGTTTCTTCTTTTGGTATAAAAAGGAATATAGAGACCAAATTATGGCAACTTTGAAACGCATTAAACGTATGGATTTAGGTAAGCAACTCTTTTCTCGTTCCTAAACAAGCATTAGAGTTAGCTTGACTATGTGAAACTACATGTTATTTCATAAAGTTTCCATACATTTGTAAAAGAGTTATACACCAAATTGGTAGCTTATGTATTCAAGGTTTATCATATTGCTAATTTTTGTGTCTGTTTGTGCATGTAAAAGTAATGTTCAGCAACAGACACAACTTGGCTTGTATTATATGGATCAGCAACAATATTCGGAGGCCATAAATGAGTTTACCGGGGCATTGAGCACGGATAGATTTTGGCTTCCCGCTTATTACAATCGTGCCATTGCTTATGCCAATAGCGGCGATACGGAACGGGCTTTGAACGATTTTAATTTTCTTATCACCTCATTGCCAGATTATGCTGAGGCCTATTTTAACAGGGCTATACTGTATGAAAATAAATTGGATTATAACAGAGCTATTCAGGACTACTCAACTTGTATAAGTCTATATCCGGACTATATAAAAGCCTACCATTATCGTGGCATCCTATTATTTAAAATGGGGAATTTTGATGGTGCTCTTCAAGATTACAATAAGGCCATAGCTCTTGGAACAAATGTTACTATGGATATGGACAGAGCTCAGCATATTGGATTAAACTCAAGTGCATTGTTCTTTAACAGAGCTGTTGTATTTCAGAAAAAAGGTGAGTATGAAAACGCCATAAAGGATTATGACCAGGTACTATTTATTGATCCATCGTCGGCTAAAGCGTATTACAATCGTGGCGTGGCGAAGATTGGTTTAAGACAATTTAAAAACGGAATTGACGATTTGCACGTTGCCGAGAATCTTGGACATACCGGTGCTCAGGAATTAATTGCAAGATACTCAACTGAAATGCAGAATTAATAGACTTTATCTATTGATGAGTAATTATTATTTATTTTGTTTTTTATCATGAACCTTGACATATAACATACGTAATAGTATATTTGTATGAGATAAATAAATTTTATAAACGCAAACAAAACAATATTATGAGCGAAATAATTTGCCATTGCTTTGATGTAAGCAAAGAAGAGATAGAAAATGCTATCAGAGAAAAAGGTCTTAAAACAGTTGAAGAAGTTGGAGAAGAAACAAATGCAGGAACTGCTTGCGGTGGTTGCGTTGATCAGATCCAAGAGATTCTTGATGAGATTAATGGAAAATAAAAATGATAAAATAAAAACCGGATCAGTGATCCGGTTTTTATTTTATCATTTTGTTTTTGACGCTAAACGATATTTTCTATTTGCGTTGTATATGAAGAAGATTCCTGCCAATACAAACGGAATACTTAGTATTTGTCCCATATTAAGCATCATGCCATCCTCAAAAGCTTCCTGATTTTCCTTCACAAACTCTATCAAGAAACGAGATGCGAATATAAGTATTAGGAATGTACCAAATAAGTACCCTTGCTTTTCCTTAGCGTTTGTACGCCAATATAAGTACATTAGTACACAGAAGCTACACAAGTAGAATATTGCTTCATAAAGTTGAGCCGGGTGACGAGGCGTTAACGGATCCAAGACTCCCGAACGTAAGAAACGAAATCCCCAAGGCAATGAGGTAACGCTACCAATTATCTCTGAATTCATTAAATTACCCATTCGGATAAAAAATCCGGCTAGAGCGATTGGCACGATGGCTCTATCTAAAATCCAAAGGATAGGTTTTTTACTTACTCGCTTAGAATAAATCCACAGTCCCACAATTATACCTATTGCTGCTCCATGACTTGCAAGCCCTCTAAAGCCGGTAAAGCGGAATTCCGGAGCGAATTTAACTGGTAAGAATATTTCCAACGGATGTTGGCTAAAGTAAGCCCAATCATAAAAAATACAGTGACCTAAACGTGCTCCAATTACGGTTGCTACGGCAACGTAAATCCATAGCTTATCGAGCCATTCAATAGGTAATTTCTCTGATTTAAACATACGCTCTTCTACTTTATAGCCCAAAAGGAATGCTAAAGCAAAGAACAAGGAGTAGTACATTATGGATAGCCCCCCTATTTGAAATATTGTTGGGTCAACATTCCAATCAATGTATAGTAAATGTGACATGCGTTAGGTTTTTAGATATTAGTAAAGTATATGAGAGGAGATTGAATTCTGTGAATTCAATCTCCTACTTTAATTTATTAGTTTTCTTGTCCGTGGCAATTTTTAAACTTCTTGCCGCTTCCGCAAGGACACATATCATTGCGTCCAACACGTTGTTCAACCTTTACAGGTTCCGGTTTTGGCTTCTCTGAACGACCGGCATTTCTTGCTGCGTCCATACGACTTTCTTGCATACGGCTCATGTCCGTTTTCTTTTGTTGTTCCTCACGTACTTGCTCAGGCTCCTGCATTGGAATTTGAGCTTTCATCAATGTTGCTACAACATTTTTATTAATACGGTCAAGCATTGATTTAAATAAGTTGAACGATTCGAACTTGTAAATCAAAAGTGGATCTTTTTGCTCATAGGTAGCATTTTGTACAGACTGTTTTAAGTCGTCCATTTCACGTAAATGCTCTCCCCATGCCTCGTCAATTTGATAAAGCATGATAGACTTTTCAAATGAGCGCATTAAATCCTCACCTTGAGTATTGTACGTCTTTTCAAGATTTGCACCAATGTTGTACATTTTTTGTCCATCGGTGAAAGGCACAATAATATTTTTATATAATTGCCCTCTATTCTCATACACATCCTTGATAATTGGGAATGCTTGTGCAATAATGTGCTCTTTTTTTCTGCTGTATGCTTCACGAACTAGTTTATAAAGCTCCTCTGTAAGTTCTTCCGCATTTGTTTTTTGGAATTCAGTTTCCGTGATATGATAATCAACAGATAGAATTCTAAATACATCTAACTTGAAGCCTTCACAGTCGTTAACATCTTTATATTCGTTAACAAGCGAATCACATACATCGTACATATTGTTTGCAATAGCAACACCTATACGCTCACCCATTAGGGCATTACGACGTTGTTTATAAACAACCGTACGTTGTGAGTTCATTACGTCATCATATTCTAGTAAGCGCTTACGAATACCAAAGTTATTCTCTTCTACTTTCTTTTGAGCGCGTTCAATAGATTTTGTAATCATTGAGTGTTGGATTACATCACCATCTTGATGTCCTAAACGGTCCATTACTTTTACAATGCGCTCCGAGCTAAACAAACGCATTAAGTTATCCTCAAGCGATACAAAGAATTGAGAAGATCCTGGATCTCCTTGACGTCCCGCACGTCCACGAAGCTGTCTGTCCACACGGCGAGAGTCATGACGCTCTGTACCAATAATTGCTAAACCTCCTGCTGCTTTTACTTCATCGCTTAGTTTGATGTCAGTACCACGACCGGCCATGTTTGTTGCAATGGTTACAGTTTTAGATTTACCTGCTTCGGCAACAATATCCGCCTCTTTATGGTGTAATTTAGCATTTAACACATTGTGTTGAATGCCACGCATTTTAAGCATACGGCTTAGTAACTCAGAAACCTCAACGCTTGTTGTTCCGACAAGTACAGGACGTCCGGCATCTACAAGACGTACAATTTCTTCAATAACAGCGTTATATTTTTCACGTTTCGTTTTGTATACTAAATCATTATCATCCAAACGTTGTATTGGTCTGTTTGTTGGAATTACAACCACATCCAGTTTATAGATATCCCATAACTCACCTGCCTCAGTCTCGGCAGTTCCCGTCATACCGGAAAGTTTGTGATACATACGGAAATAGTTCTGTAACGTAATGGTTGCAAATGTCTGAGTAGAAGCCTCTACTTTTACGCTCTCTTTAGCCTCGATAGCCTGGTGTAATCCGTCAGAGTAACGTCTACCTTCCATAATACGTCCTGTTTGTTCATCGACAATCTTTACTTTATTGTCCATAACAACATACTCAACGTCCTTTTCGAAAAGAGTGTAAGCTTTTAATAGCTGATTTACAGTATGTACACGTTCCGATTTGATTGCATAGTTTTGAATCATATCATCCTTACGCTCCAAACGTTGCTGCTCGTCTAGATTTGATTTCTCAATTTCGGCAACTTCAGCCCCGATATCCGGTAGGATAAAGAATTTAGGATCCTCGCCCGCAGCTGTTATCGTGTCATGTCCTTTATCTGTTAACTCTATTGAGTTTTGCTTTTCATCGATAACAAAGAATAACTCGTCTGTAATTTCAGGCATACGACGGTTGTTCTCTTGCATATACTCATTCTCCGTTTTTACAAGTATTGAGCGGTTACCTTGCTCACTTAAAAACTTAATTAACGGAGTATATTTAGGCATTCCTTTGAAAGCTCTTAATAACAATATGGCACCCTCTTTACGCTTGTTTTGGTCATCGCTTGCAAGCGCGGCCTTAGCGTCATTAAATATTTTGGTTACCAAATCCTTCTGCATACGTACCAAACGCTCAACGCGAGGTTTGTATTCATCGAACATGTGAGTATCTCCCTTAGGTACAGGGCCGGAAATAATTAATGGAGTACGGGCATCATCAACTAATACAGAGTCAACCTCGTCGACAATTGCAAAGTTATGTTTACGTTGTACCAATTCCTCTTTGCTACGACACATATTATCGCGTAAGTAGTCAAAACCAAATTCATTATTTGTACCAAACGTAATATCTGACATATAAGCACTTCTACGTTGTGGTGAGTTTGGTTGGTGCTTATCAATACAGTCTACAGATAAACCATGGAACATATATAGAGGTCCCATCCATTCCGAGTCACGTTTTGCAAGGTAATCATTCACCGTTACAACGTGTACTCCACGACCGCTCAGCGCATTTAAGAATACAGGCAAAGTAGCCACTAAGGTTTTACCTTCACCTGTTGCCATTTCGGCAATTTTACCTTGATGTAAAACAGATCCACCAATTAACTGTACGTCATAATGAACCATGTTCCAAGTCAATTCATTACCACCTGCATTCCATGTGTTGAAGAATGTTGCTTTATCGCCATTTATTTCAACAAAATCATAGTTTACCGACAAATCTCTGTCAAATTGTGTAGCTGTTACTTCAATCTCGGCATTCTCGCTTAAACGGCGAGCAGTGTCCTTAATAACAGCAAATGCACGTGGAAGAATTTCACTTAATTTCTCTTCTACTTTATTATCAATTTCTTCCTCTAGCTTATCAATACGCGAATAAATAGCTTCGCGCTCTTCGATAGATGGATTATTCTCTTCTACTTCGTTCTTTAAAGCAACAATTTCATCTTGTAACGGTTTGATAAAATCGCGAATATCTTGCTTCATCTTTTCAGATTCAGCACGCAATTCATCATTAGTTAGTTTTTTCACCTCTTCCCATTGCTCATTTACTTTAGCTACAATTGGTTTTAATTCTTTAAGGTCTCTGTCTGCTTTATTTCCAAATAATTTCTTTAAAATATCATTTAATCCCATGATTCGTCTTATCTATAATTCCTTTGTTTATTTAATATGTTCTTTAACTCAAATAACATATTGTTCGGGAGCTCGAATCTTATGGGCTGTATATTGATAATTAGTTTTTAGAATAGTATTTTCATTTACTACATGATATTGAATAGCCGGAGCTGTAGATACAATATGTGTATCGTTTTCCTCATAAAAACGTTCATTCTCACATCGTTGCTCAAATTCAACCCGGATTCCTTCTGAGGTTTCAGAAACAGTGATACGCACCACATCCCCTCTAAATGCTACGTGCTGCTGCCCGGCATTCAAAGGTACACTCACGGCACATCCTGCCATGACATACAATACGGTGATTATGTATCTATTCATTTTCATTGCTTACAAAGATAATTTTTAAAAACGAATTCGTGTGATTCTTAATTAAAATAAATCCAATTTCTTCGTATATTTGTTATAAATTATAACTTATTTAAGCGATATGAAGATCGAAATTGAACGTAAGTTCCTTGTAAATGGTAACTTCAAAGAATTTGCAACGAAACACACCACTTTAAAGCAAGGTTATCTTTCGTCTGTTCCTGAGCGTACGGTACGTATTCGCATTGCGGGTAACCAAGCCTATATCACAATTAAAGGTATTGGCAGTTCAAACGGAATGTCACGATTTGAGTGGGAAAAAGACATCCCGGTAAACGAAGCGGAACAACTATTGCAACTATGCGAACCGGGTATTATTTCTAAAACACGCTACATTGTTCCGTGGCAAGGGAAGATTATTGAGGTCGATGAATTTCATGATGATAACAGCGGATTGCTACTGGCAGAAATTGAACTTGATAGCGAAAATGAAGCTATTACGCTCCCAGAGTGGTTAGGACTTGAAGTTACGGGCGATAAACGCTATTATAACTCTTACCTGAGCAAATGCCCATTTGCAAACTGGTAGTGTCTATCCAATCCACCTATTCCCTATTCTGAGACATATGGATTTATAATAACAAAAAGAGTCAGCTATATGCTGACTCTTTTTGTTATTATAAATGAAATGATTATTGTTTCATTGCATCCTCAATTTGTTTTACTAAAGCTGTAATCTCTGTATTAGCAGGATCTAAGCTTTTAGCTTGCATTGCATTTTCCTTAGCTTTGTTGAACTCAGCAGTTGCACGTGCTTTTTCTGCATCAAATTTTGCTTTATCCGTATTTGCTATAGGGTTAGCTTTTTCCATGATTGAAGCACCGTTATTGAAATACAATGTTGCTAAACTTTGGTAACCTAACGTTTTGTATTGTTTGTTAGCCATTGTGGTAATAGCAGTATAGTTTTCTACAGCTTTTGCAGTGTTACCCGATTTTTGGAACTTTTGTCCCTCTTTCAAATAATACGTTGCATACATTGATGCTAATTTCGCATCTGTTGGACGAGATTTCATACCATCCTGAAGAACTTGAAGCATCTCTGCAGTTTTCTTTTGTCCTTCATAAGCCTTTGCTAAGCCTAGGTATGCAGCACCAGGTTTGTAGTTATTATCAATTGACATTTTAAAATATTTCTCCGCAACCGGATAATTTTTCACTTTATCTGCACAAAAAGCAGCATTAAAAACAATTGCTTTATCTTCATTCTTAACTATTTTCAGATAAGCCTCATATTGTTTTAAAGCTTCTGCATAATTTTTGCTTCTTACAGCATCATTTCCGGCATTCTTCTCAGCAGCCCCCGGCGCTGTTTGAGCAAACATAGTTATAGATAACAATGTTGCTACAATTAACGATAAAGTTTTCTTCATATTGATTTGTTTTAATGTATTTAATTATTTCCTTTTAACAATTTATGTGGTCTAAGATAGCTATCTATTCAAAAAAAACAAAATCCTTATTCGTTTTTTCCGGACTTCTTTAAAGATAACTTTCCAAGTGGCATGATATCAAATATATAAAAGCGTTAGTATCTTCTCCAACCCCTGTTTATCCTCTTCATCGAACGCGTTAAGTTTATCACTATCCACATCCAAACAGGCAAATAACTCACCATCCTGAGTATAAATAGGTATTACAATCTCACTTTTAGACATAGAATTGCAAGCAATATGTCCCGGAAATTGTTCTACATCGGGAACAATTACCGTTTGTCCCGTTAACATTGCGTGCCAACATACACCTGTATGGTGACGTAGTTTTTGGCACGCTACGGGCCCTTGATATGATCTTACTATTAATTCATCGTCTACAAGGGCATATACACCTGTCCAAAAGAAACTTTGCATTTTATTATGTAATACAGCCTCAATGGTCGCTAAACGCGCCCACGTATCTTTAGTCGATCCGACATATGTTTTTATCTGTTCATATAATCGATCATATTTTGCCAATTTAGCACTCACAGTCATTATTATTTTATTTCGCGTAAAATTAATAATAGGTGATCCCACCACTTCTGTACACTAGCTATTTCTATTTTCTCATCGGGCGAGTGCACTCCACGTAATGTTGGTCCAAATGATACCATGTCCATCCCCGGATACTTTTCAAGAAATAAGCCACACTCTAAACCTGCATGAATAGATCGCACAATAGGTTTCTTTCCAAAAAGTTGCTCGTAACAGTCAACAGCCACGGCCAATACTTTGGAGTTTGGATTTGGTGCCCATCCTGGATAACCTTCACCATGCGCTACACGTGCTCCAATCATTTCAAATGTTGACTCTATCATTTGTGCAATATTATGCTTTTCTGAGTCGATATCACTTCTTTGAGATGTAGTTATGTGAATAATATTATCGTCCATAAAACGGATAGCAGCCAAATTTGTCGATGTTTCAACCATACCGGGCATACGATAACTCATTGCAAAAACACCATGTGGAACTGCATACAATGCATTTATAAACTGTGTAGTTGAGTGCTCATCCATTGTATGTGTAGGCAAATCCGTACTCTCCAATGTCATTGAAATGCCAGACTCCGTAATAGCCCATACACGCTCCATCTCCGCCATATAGATATTAAAATCTACACGTACATTTTCTTTATATTTTGCGTTAAATACAATTGTTGCTTCCGCTTCACGCGCTATTGCATTACGTAAATTACCTCCTTCAAAACGATATACTTTTACTCCGTACTTCTTATTTGTTTCCCAAATAAATCGATTAAGTATTTTAATCGCATTACCACGACCTTTATTAATATCATCTCCCGAGTGACCTCCTTGTAGACCTTTAACATTAATCCTTACTGCAAATTCAGTATTATTTGTCTCTTGTGTCAAATACGCATAGTCAATAACAGTATCAATTCCTCCGGCACATCCAATAAAAAGTTCGCCTTCGTCCTCTGAGTCTAAATTTAATAGAATCTTTCCATCAAAGAATCCTGGTTGTAATGCAAAAGCCCCTGTCAAACCGGTTTCTTCGTCTATTGTAAATAAAGCCTCTATTGCTCCATGCTCTATGGTTTGCGATGCTAAAATAGCTAATTGTGCTGCCATTCCTATACCATCGTCAGCACCTAGTGTCGTTCCATGAGCTTTTACCCATTCTCCATCAATAAAAGGTTTTATTGCATCTTTGCTAAAATCATGCTCTGTATCCGCATTCTTTTCGCAAACCATATCCATATGTGATTGTAAAACAACAATTGGACGATTTTCATAACCGGCCGTTGCGCCTTTTTTTATTAAAACATTGCCCACTTCATCTTGCTTACACTCTAAATTATGTTTATGTGCAAAATCGACCAAATAAGCTGCAATTAATTCTTCGTGTTTTGAAGGTCTAGGTACTTGACAAATCTCTTCAAAAACAGACCACACCACTTGTGGCTCTAATGTACTTAATGTCCCCATGTTTATATCGTTTGCATTATTGTCTATCGTTAGGGTGTTCTCCCCAACGTTTATTTGTTTCCATATGTTTTAAAAAACCAAGCAGTCGTTTCGTTTACCTTGTCCACTGCTTCTTGAAGAGTTCCATGCCATTGTCCACCGGCCGCATTTCGATGTCCTCCACCACTAAAATATGCTTTAGTCCATTCGTTAACAGGCAAGGTCCCCTTAGAGCGGAACGATAATTTAATTCGTTCAGAGCGCTGAACAATTTGCACTGACACTTCAACCTCCTTCACTCCTAGTGGCATGTTTACCAAACCTTCTAAATCGCCTTCTTTATATCCAAAACTATCCAACTCATCTTTAGAGATCGGAATTAACGCTACCGGATAATCGGCATTTACATTTAATTTATTTAAAAGTGCATTACCAATTAAACGTAAACGCGACAGATGATTCATTCTGTATATATGATCATGAACCAACTCTTTATCTAAACCTAAATCTAGCAACTCGCCAATCACGCGGTATATTGCCGATGTGGATGAATTATGACTTAATCCACCGGTATCGGTATTTATCCCTGTATATAAAGATGTTGCAACATTACTATTGATAACTTCACGTCCCCATATTCCACATATCACTCCATAAAGTAACTCACATGTTGATGAAATATGCACATGCGAGATTGTATAATCCACAGGCTGTGGTTCAAGATGATGATCAATCATTATTGTTTCACCCTCAAAATATTGCGCCACTAAAGGTTGTAAATCACCCTCCCTACTTGGAGCATTATGATCCAACATACAAATAAAATCAGCCTCTTTCAATAAAGAAATACAGCGCTCTTTATCATCCTTTAGCGATATTGACTCCGAAATATGTGTCAAAAACTTTAAATACTCTGGGAAATGATCACATGTCATAATAACAGCCTCATGGCCGTCATTTAATAACACCTCACACAATGCTGAACATGATCCTGCCGCATCTCCATCCGGGGATATATGAGGTATTAGTATAAACTTATATTTACTATCTGCTAATCGGTCTTTTAACCTAATAATTTCACTCTCTGCCATAAATTTCAACTTATAAATGCAAAAATACGATAAAAACCTATTTTTACTAATTTTGATATTACAAATATTATTTCATACTTCAATCAAATATTGTTAAAGCGCTTATTTCTAAATCATATAAGCAACTAAATATATCTCATTTCGATAGTGGATACGATTATAAAATGCGTTCTGTTTTCATTTGCTTGGTCAATTCAAAGTTATACACATAAATATCGTAAAATATAAAAAAACGTGATGCTACTATTGCACATAACAATAATAGCATCACGTTTTTATTAATCCCAAGAAATATTACGCTACAATCTTTGACGTAAATTTATTCATCATCAATACTCGTACTACAATATAACTTATTCCAAACGTCATAATAGCCATTAACGGCATTTGCACGTATGGAGGTAAATTAAAGTTAGCTTTAAAGAAATCATAACTCATTTGGACAACAACAAAATGACATAGGAAGATTCCAAATGTTGTTGAAGCAATACGTGAAAGCATTGGAGATGATTTAATATTTAATTTCTGAATAATTACAAAAACAGGCAATGTCATCATAAATACATTTATTCCGGCAAAATACCATACAATCTCTAAGTTAGCATAGCTTCCTGGAAAATAAGTTTGTGTTAAAACAAATCCCAAAGAAGTTATTAAATAACCAACCGTAAACAATGGTAGCATTACGGACAACGTCTTCTTCCAACTCCAATCTAGAGGATATTTTACTAAATAATATGCCAATACTAAATATCCCACAAATCCTGAGAAATAGTAAAATGTGCCATACTCATTCCAATCACACACTCCTAATATTCCCATATTTCCATAATTACCAGCATATCCAAGCACTGGTGCAAGCATTTTTACATAAGGCAATAGAAGAGAAATTCCCCAAATGTACAAAAATGCTTTTATATCTTTCTGAGCACTATGTTTTAACCATGTATTTAGAATAGGCATTAATAAATATAATCCCACTAACATATACATATACCACATTGGGATTGTATCATATGTAAAGTTAAATACAAATGTATAGAGCTTGCTTAATGTTGCGCTCCATGTAAATGTTTCCATCTCAATATTCGGACTCACTGTACTGAAATTATTTAAATACACAAAGTACAGTAACGGCATAATGATGGACCACGCAATTAGCGGCAAAATAATACGTTTTAAGCGTTTACTGTAAAACTCTGTCGTAGACATTGCATTCGGTAATAAAAGCACTCCAGACATCATCACGAATAAAGGCACACAACAACGAACCATACTACCGGTAAAAGCACCTGTCAAGAAATCTAAACGATTATTATCAAACTGAGCAACAAATGGGTCACAACAATGGGCAACTACAACTAAGAAACATGCCATTACACGTAGCAAGTCTACCCAACCAATATTTGCACGCTTAGCCGCGCTCTTCTTCTCTCGTACCGCCTGTTCCGTAGCAGTAGGTACTTGTGTCTGTACTTTATTCATAAATAGTGAACTTATTGATTATAAATTTGGATAAAGATAGAAATATATATTAAATAATTAAAGATGGCTACTCATTTCTACAAGAAATGGATAACCATCTTTAAGTGTTTACAGCATATCAAACGTATATAATAGCTATTTTATTGATACCGTCTTCGTGGATGCTCTCTCCTTTTTCCACATTTGGTAGCTATTTATAATATTTTGCCACAATACATAGGAAGCAGGTCCTATAGAAGCAAGTGGATTTAAATAGGTTTGTGCCATCCATATAGCAAGAATTGTATTCTTTTGTCCCAATGATTGTCCTGCAGCTATTCGCTCTCCATATTTATCACCTAATCGTTTGCCTACTGCAAACTGCATAATGCAAACAGCCAATACAACAAGGGCTATCAGAATTACCTCTGCATAATTGCCACGGCTATGAGTAACTAAAAAATAGACCGTTTTCCCTGTTACAAGCATTAATCCCACATTCCATAAATAAAAACTTATTGTCGGATATTTCTTTATCTGTGCATTTACCGTTGGTAAAAATTTCCCAACAAATAAAGCTAAAAGTAACGGAAAAACTAATAAGGGTACTACCTTATAGCATATTTGTATAAACGCCTCACCTACTGACAAATCTCCATGCGTACCTATTAAAGAAAACAGAAATGGGGAAACCACTGCCATTACAGTATTACCAATTAAGGTATATGCGGCAACAAACACCACACTCCCACCCAGCAAACCAGTAACAACAGGTGCGGACATAGCAGTGGGAACCAATACACAAATCATTACCCCCTGCGCCAAGGTCTGATCCCAAACAGACAATCCAACATATAGTAATGCACTTGTAATAATTTGGAATAATATTAATCCCCAATGTAGACGTGTAAATTTAAACTCTTTAATTGCAAATCTACAATACGTAAGAAAAAGGATTAGAAAAATCACCCATGGAGAAAGGAATGATATTCGAGAAAAGAATTCATAAAATATGCCTCCCGTTAGCATTGCAAAGGGAAGCATAAATGGTCTTATTTTTTGAGTCATTACTCTTTATTTTTTGTGTTTATGTAAACCGCATTCTCTATGTTCAGGCGATTCCCACCACCAACGGCCGGCACGAATATCCTCGCCTTTTTCAACGGCTCTGGTACATGGCTGACAACCTATACTTGGAAAACCTTGTTCATGTAGCTTGTTGTATGGAATAGCATTGGCATGAATATAATCCCACACTTGTTGTTCTGTCCATCCAATAAGAGGATTAATTTTCAACAACTTATTCGCTCTATCCCACTCTATTAAACGACTCTCATGGCGTGTTATCGACTGCTCTTTTCGCAAACCACAAATCCACACTTTAAGGCCTTTAAACGCTCTTCGCAATGGTTCTATTTTACGTATCTCACAACATAGTTTTCTATTTTCAATGCTATCGTAAAATAAATTAATTCCATTGGTGTTGCACATTCTTTCCACTGACTTATAGTTAGGGAAATATATTTTTATCTTAAGTCCGTAATTCATTTCAGTACGAGCAATAAGACTATACGTTTCCGGGAAAAGACGTCCGGTGTCAAGCGTAAATATTTTTGTAAACTTATCGATATTGGCAATCATATGTGTTAACACCTGATCTTCCAAGCTCAAACTAGACGCTAGGGCTATATCGCCTCTATACAGCGTAAGAAAATATGACAATAGTTCCTCCGGAGTTGCATCCTGAAACTGATTGTTTAGATTATTGATCATTTCTTGATTCATCATGACACACCAATTATATTGTTAACTAAATACTCCCGATAAATATTTTTGTGTTAATTCGTTCTGTGGGTTATTAAAAATATCCTTCGCATTTCCTGCTTCAATCACTTCACCCATATACATAAATATCACATAATCCGCAATACGTAACGCCTGACGTAGTGTATGGGTAACCATAATTATTGAATATTCCTCTTTCAACTTTAGAAATAAGTCCTCAATAGTTTTACTCGATATTGGGTCAAGTGCCGATGTAGCTTCATCCGCCAATATATAATGAGGTTCAACGGCTAATCCACGAGCCAAACACAAGCGTTGTTGCTGTCCAATGGACATACGCGACGCTGGAGTATGCAGTCTGTCTTTTACCTCTTCCCATAGTCCCGCTGCTTGCAAATAATAATGTACAATCTCATTCAACTCCTTACGTCCTGTAATTCCATGAATACGACATCCATAAGCAATATTATCATAAATAGACATTGGTAGCGGACATGGACGTTGAGACAGTAAACCTATTTTTCGTCTAATATGAGTCAACTCAACACCTTTTGCATATAAATCCTCTCCGTCCACTTTAACACTTCCGGCAATATGTATATCGGCAGATGTATCCATAAGTCGGTTCAAACATTTTAGCAAAGTCGATTTACCACAACCAGACGGACCAATGATACACGTAATCTTTTTATCCGGGAACGTTGTTGTAACATTCTTCAATATCTCCTTCCCCGATATGGTAACATTCAAATTTTTCACCACCAAATCCGAGCGCTCTTCATTATTTGTAGAGAACTTTGCATTGGGGCGAAATTCATCGCCTTTGAGAATCGCACTATCTTGTTCGCCAAAATGGGCTTCTATTTTCTCTCGCAGAAAAGAAAAACTAAAACTATTTTTTTTAGTCATCTCAAATTATATTTTATTTTTTGAAAACTTATTTGTAAAGAAACGTCCAAGAATACTTAAAAACAATATTATAATTGTCAGTATTAGTGCGGCAGCATAGGCACGCTCCTGAACAGCAGGTATCGGACTATTTAATTGAAAAAATACAGCTAATGGTAATGTCGCCGCGGGCTGACTTAACGAAGTAGGTATATAATCTGTATATCCCGCCGTCAATAACACTGCAGCCGCATCGCCAATAGCTCGTCCTATAGATAATAATGTTGCTGTTGCAATACCGGGAGCTATTTGACGAACAACCACCTTTATTGTCTCATACCGTGTTGCCCCAAGCGAATAGGCCGCATTTAACATATCCGTTGGCATTTCTCTTGCTATCTCATCCATTGTACGAATAAATATGGGGATAATAAGCAACGTTATCACAATTATCCCACCAAGTAATGAAGTTTTCATTCCAAAAAATATCATTAACGTAAATGCAAAAGCTCCATATACAATAGAAGGAATTCCAAATAATATATCATACCCCAAACGCATAACTGACGCGAATGGTGAATTTTTCTTCATATATACATTAAGATAAAATACTACAGGTATGCTTATCATCAATCCAATAATTGTAGATGCTCCCACAATATACAAGGATCCTATTATGGCATTTAGCACTCCTCCATCTCTACCAATATAGAAACCACCGCCCGGAAGTTTTGTAATCATGTCCCATGTCAACGCCTTTGAGCCTTTTTGAACAATGGTAAATAATATACTTGCCACGCAAAAAAATACTATTAAAGTTGTAATTCGCATTACAATCTTCATTAGCACATTCATTACAAATTTCATCTTTATGGTTTTCATCAGGCAATACTCCTTTCAATTTTTATAAGTATTAAACGAGAAGTGACATTGAACAACACCACTACAACAAGTAAGATAAGTGCTGCAAGCATTAAAGCCGAGTCATATAACGGTAAAGAAAGCATCTCCCCATAATTATTTGCAATTAAAGCAGGCAACGGGTAACAACCATCAAAAAGGGAATAAGGTATTTGTACTATATTACCACACACCATTAACACTGCTATTGTCTCTCCCATAGCCCGTGAAATTGCCAACGTAACAGACGCTATAATACCCGGAAAACTCCGACGTAACAAAACATATCGAATAGTTTGCCATTGTGTAGCCCCTAACGATTGCGATGCCTCGCGCAACTCTCTTGGAACAGAACTAAACAACTCAACAAACAAACTTACCAATAAAGGCAATATCATAATCCCCAATACAATCCCTCCTGCAAGTGTTGAATAACCCGTAGAGTACTCAACAAAACGAGGAGCTAACCGATCCGATATCCAAGGAATTACTACCAGGATTCCCCAAACACCATAAACTACTGACGGAAGCCCCGCAAGAATGTCAAGTGTTGGAAAAACTATTTTTTTCATATACGGCTTAGCTTCTTCAGTTAGGTACATGGCCGTAAATAAGGATACAGGTAATGTCCATGTAATAGCAATCAACGTAACCCAAACAGTACCAAGGATAAACGGCAAAAAGCCAAATTCACCTTTCATTGGCTTCCATCTAGAACCCGATAATAAATCCCACAAAGGTTTCTCCTCCAATATAGGATAGGACTTTACTATAAGGCCAAGGGTAATAAAAACAACTAATAATAAAGACAAAAGTAATAGCGTAAGCATTACCGAACGCGCAACCTTATCTTTAAACAGACGATAGCGTAACAACCTACTTGTTGTTGAACAATCCTGTTTAATGTTTGTTTTTTCTTTTATCATATTATATGTTTCTGACACGTCAATATTATTTTGAAAGTTTTGACAATTGGGCATCTACGCATTCATTCGATAAGGGAACATAGGCAACTTCATGTGCATAATCCTGTCCCTTCGTTAATACAAAGCGAAAAAATTCCATCACTTCTTTACGCTGTGGAACACCTTTGCTAACAAAATACAAATCCCGTGCCGGCGGCGATGGATACTTTCCTGTAGCTATCGCCTCATTTAACAATTTACTATTGGCATAGAATGCTTCATCTTCATCAATCTTCCCATTGCCATTTAAATCTATAGGACAAACCGCAATGCCATTATATGGCAGTTGAGTTATTAAATCATACGCATAGGCCAAATTGTTATAACCTATACCCAATTTATCTCTCTGTATTACAGACGTAACCCCGGGATCGCCATATACAGCTGTCCCTTCTAAGTCCTCCTGTTTTATATTAATCCAGGCTGCAAATGTTTCCGCTGCTCCACATGCGTCTGAACGAGTGTACACATGAATAGGTATTTTGCTATTAGTACCTAGAAATTGTCCCCAGGTCTTCATTTCACCCTTCCCCCACAATTCATAAGCAGTTTCGGGAGTAATACCTTTTTGTTGTATTTCTGCAAATAACGGATTATTGCTATTCATTGTTATTACAATAGCATCCTTAACAACCGAAATATGAAATAAACCTTTGGCCTCTTCCTCCGGATAAATGTCTCGAGAAACCATTCCAATGTCCACCATTCCGGATAAAGCATCGGTAATCCCTTTACCGGCACCACCTGCCGATATGTCTATGCGGATTTTGGGATATATTTTTTTAAACTCTTCTGCCCAACGTACTGCCATAGGATACAGTGCAAAAGCCCCGGACAATTGAATTTGTCCTTTATAGTTTTCATCCAGTTGCGGAGTAAACTTAGCCCGTTGGGAAGCAAATAAAAAATCATTGCCAATAGTAATATTTGCAACAATTGACAATGATATTAAAAAAAATCCCTTTATAACTCTTTTATAATTTAGCATATCTAAGCTTAATAATCAGTTTATCAGTTTAAGTTATCATCGATATGCAAATTAATTGAAAGTGTCATCAAAAACCATACGTATAAGCAATAATTATGATAGGTTTTTCTACTTATTTATCGCTACGCATTTTATATCTGACCACACAATTCAACAATCTTCACAATCACTTCAACACTTTTCTGCATTACAGATGTAGGAATATACTCTAGTTTTGTACCTCCATTATAAACTCCCGTCCATAAATCTATGGTTGGTAAGCCCATATAAGTAAGTTTGGCACTTTGAGGCACTCCTCTATAGGGTTTTACTATAGGCTTTATTTGGACTCCATCCATAGCCCGTTTGGCAATCTCCACAATGTAATTTACCTGTTCAATTTTATCTTTTCTATTATAAAACTGATCTGTAATTGTAAAGTCTACAGGTAAATCATATCGTTTCGTAAACTCACTTATTCCATTGAGAATACGTCCTTTTCGCCACTCAAAACGTTCCTTATCAAAATCACATAACTCTATTTCAATATGTGCTTCACTCATTGCACCGGTAATTGAAGACAAGTTATAGTATCCCTCATAACCTGTTGAGCGTTCTTTAAGTTCTTTTTGTGGAATCTCTTCCATGAACTCTTTCGCAATGTGAATGGCATTAATTGCACTTTTACAGCCTTTGTCGTCACGTCCTTTGAAACAAACATTTGCTATTGCCTTATTAAAATTATCACATCGCAACTCTCCCATGTTATTAGCTTGTAGGAAATAAGCATACTTTATACCCAAAGTTTTAACTGCAAACTTTGCAATATCCTCACGTTTCATATTATCCGCAAGAAAACATACACCTATACGCCCATGCTGTAACTCGGGAGTATCTATAATACATTTCATTGATGACATGATTTCTGCAACACCCAATTTGTGCTTGGCTGTAATAGTATCGTGTCTATCAAAAGTTATTATCGTATCATTGATATAATTCTTAAGCTCCGGATTTTCTTCGGTGCTTAAACTTGTGATTTTATTAATAACAATATCATTACCATGGTACGCGGATGTTAGCTGAATCATCTGTTCTGCATAACTGTTTGCTTCATCCATAAAAGCAAAGAATCCAACAGTAGCCACTTCACGTTTCATTGTCGACGGTATATACCCTATAACATTCCCATTCTCATCAATCTTTACATCCTCCATTCCTATTTCTATCATTTCCTTCTGAAGCAATGAGTTAAGAGACAAGACCGTTTCATTAGTATTATCGCTTATGGAATATCTTAAAAATCGTTCGACAACTTCGTCCATATTTTTGTAAATTGGTTCAACAATATATTGTCGTCAGATGATATATACATCTGACGACTAGTACTTATATTATTCTTAATAAGCTTTTGCAAACAACACACGTTTGTGCGATGGTTTTCCTGTCACCATACATACGCCTTCTTCATCTCCAAAATCGAAAGGAATACAACGTATAGTTGCTTTTGTTTCTTGCTTAATTAATTCTTCTGTTTCAGGAGTTCCATCCCAGTGACACAATAAGAATCCACCCTTAGATTCTAGAAGTTCTTTGAACTCATCATAGGTGTCTACTTTAGTTATCATTTCGTCACGGAAAGTTTCCGCTTTTGTGAATATATTTTGTTGAATATCTTCCAACAACTTTTCTACATACTCAGCAATACCTTCAAAGCTTACAGACTCCTTAGTTAATGTATCGCGTCTTGCAACCTCAATTGTTCCATTTTGCAAATCACGCTCACCCATTGCTAAACGCACTGGTACACCTTTCAACTCATATTCTGCAAATTTCCATCCTGGTTTTTGGTTATCACTGTCATCAAATTTCACACTGATTCCATTTGCCTTCAATGCTTGCACTACAGGCTCTATTTTAGCCTTTATTGCTTCCAAACCTTCTTGACTGCGGTATATTGGTACAATAACAACCTGTAATGGTGCTAATTTTGGAGGAAGCACTAATCCTTTATCATCAGAATGGGCCATAATTAAAGCACCCATTAAACGTGTTGACACACCCCAAGATGTTGCCCATACATAATCCAAACCTCCCTCTTTAGTCGCAAACTTCACATCGAATGCTTTCGCAAAATTTTGCCCTAAAAAGTGAGACGTTCCAGATTGTAAAGCTTTACCATCTTGCATTAATGCCTCAATTGTATATGTTTCTAATGCTCCTGCAAAACGCTCGTTAGCACTTTTAGCTCCCATAATAACAGGAACGGCCATCCAATTTTGAGCAAATTCCGAATAAACACGAATCATTTTATCTGCTTCCTCTAACGCCTCTTGTTGCGTTGCATGGGCAGTATGCCCTTCTTGCCACAAAAACTCAGCTGTACGTAAAAACATACGGGTTCTCATCTCCCAACGCATTACGTTTGCCCATTGGTTACATAAAATTGGAAGATCTCTATAGGATTGAATCCAGTTTTTATAAGTATTCCAAATAATTGTTTCAGAAGTTGGACGGATAATCAATTCTTCTTCAAGTTTAGCATCTGGATCAACTACTACACCATTTCCATTAGGATCATTCATCAAACGGTAATGCGTAACTACGGCACACTCTTTAGCAAAACCTTCAACGTGATCCGCCTCTTTTGAAAAGAATGATTTAGGTATTAATAATGGAAAATATGCGTTAACATGACCTGTTTCCTTAAACATTTTGTCTAGTTGTTGTTGCATTTTCTCCCATATTGCATATCCATAAGGTTTAATAACCATACATCCACGCACTGCCGAATTCTCAGCTAAACCCGCTTTTGATACAAGTTCGTTGTACCATTGTGAATAATCTTCACTTCTTGAAGTTAAAAACTTACCCATCGCTTATTTTAGATAAATATTGTATATTATAGAATAACTCATTGACATTCTAAGTCATATTACAGCCTTGACTATATATTCTTAGAAACAATTGCTGCAAATTTAAGAAAAAAATCGTCCATTCACCGATTTTTCGGATTAATTTGTCTTTTCATCACTACTCTTTAATAATCATTTCAAGTTAAAAATTAATATCTCAATCAGACGTACAACCATTAAAAATGGATTACTTAAAACATCGCAATGCCGTTTATGCCTCTCAAGGTTTTCTACAGGTTTTCTACAGGGTTTCGAATAGGTTTAGAATACTAAGTATCCCCAATAGTAGTCGAAACCTAGTCGTAACCCTGTAGAAACCTAGTCGAAACTATTAAGATGCATACATTCTGCCCCAAATAGCTTTGGATTGCGATAATCATTTTTTGACAGTTGAAAAAACATGGCGTTACTTAACATAAAAACCATATATTTTACTGTTTATTAGTCATTATTGCTTAATATTTAATACCTTATTACAGCTTTTTTAGCTATCTTTGGTATAGGTTTTGTTCTAAAACAATTGAACAATTAAAATAAGTGATATGAAAAGAGGAATATATATTTTAATTATTGGCATTACAAGTCTACTGACGTCTTGTTCGTCACACTATGGCTTTACAAAGTACATGGGCGATGATCTTTACTATTCGCCAGATGCACCTGTTCAACAGGTTGTTTTATCGCAAAAACGTCAACAAAATATTATTGACCAACGTGAAATAGACGATGCGATAAGAGAAACACGTGCTACACGCATGGATACTCGAAATATTGACTTAAGTAATTATATCAATGAAAATGGAGAACTGGATACACAAGCCTTGATGAGCGACGCTAAACGCGAACTGCAAACAGAGGGGCGTGTGAGCAAAACACTTTATTCAAATCCAGGTTATTGGATTGGTGGATTTAAAGGCAATAATAAGGATTTAAAAGAGGCTAGTCGGATAATAAAAAGATATCCCGAAGGGTTTGCCTACACAGCAAATGACCAAGATATAGCCATGAACTTATCTTTTGATCCGGATTGGAATGTTTACACTATGGACGGACGTTACTGGTGGTTTCCATCCTATTCTAACATGAATCTTTATTCCCAATTCTTGTTTGGTAATTATCCAAGATATATTTATACTGTAGTTTGGAATCAACCAACATTCAACTCCTGGGATTTTGATTATGCATTTAATGCTGGTTACAATGCCGGTTGGTACGGTTCTGGTTGGTACGGTTCCGGTTGGAATTTTGGTTTCAGTTTCGGTTGGGGTAATTCATGGTATAACCCATATTATAATAATTGGTATAATCCATATTGGGGCGGACCATGTAACGGATGGTATAACTCATGTTGGGGACCTTCTTGGGGCTATCGTCCGCATTGGTATCACCCGCACTACGGACATTATCCACCACACTGGGGGAATAATCATCCAAGCGTACGTCCGCCAATTGCAAATAAGCCAGGACATGGACTACGACCAAATCATAGTAACGGAAACAGACCGAATACGGGAGGCATAACAAGACCTACTTATTCTAATAGATACGAACCGAGTACGCGTCCTAACACAACAGGAACAACAAGACCGGGTACGGCTACTCGACCGGATAATACAGTGAATAAACCGGCAACGGGCAGACCTACGGCTACTCGCCCTTCTGCAACTCAGCAAAATGGCAACAGAAATCCGGCAACTATTAACAGACCAACGCGTCAGCCAAATACGTCGACACAACAACGACCGTCAAATAATTCATATAATTCGAACTCTAATCGTTCCAATTATAATTACAACACTAACCCAACATATAATCGCGGTGGTGGTAGCAGTAGTGGAAGTGGTAGCGGAGGCGGAAGTTACAATCGCGGTGGCGGTAGCGGTGGATCGACCGGAGGTTCCGGCGGTGTGCGCAGAAATAGATAAGAACATATTAGAACTAATATTTTAGATATGAAAAAAGAGATTATCCTCACCACAATAATAGGAATGCTAGGCATTACAACATACGCTCAAAACGAAGTCGATGCACTACGTTTTGCACGTACGCAAAACCTTGGTACTGCAAGAAGTATGGCTATGGGTAACGCTTTCACCGCATTAGGGGGCGATATTTCATCGTTAGGAACCAATCCAGCAGGACTCGGCGTTTTCCGAAACTCACAGGTGGCTCTCACCCCTTCGCTTAACATAAGTGGTATAAAATCGGGTGACACGGAACAACAGTATAAGAACACGTTTCAATTAGGAAATCTAGGTATTGTAGGTGCATTTTATAATCCTCAATTTGACTGGAGAGGTATTAACGTAGGTGTAAGTTATAATAACCTAAACAATTTTAACCGTAAGGGATTTCAACGCATGAATAATGCGCCAAATTCGTTTCTTGACATGTTATCCTTTCAGGCAGGGGATATTGAGCCCGATAAATTAGATAGATATAATGCTCCGGCATGGATGGCATACGATACGTATTTGCTTAACTACAACAATGAGTACGGATATTACGAACCGGCATTATATGAAGGTGATTTAGTTAACCAAAGTAAGCGTTTTGAGGAAAAAGGATACCAAGGGGAATACAATATCTCCTTTGCTACGAATTATAAAGATAAATTCTTTATAGGTGCCACTGTTGGTATTCAGAATATTCAGTATCGATATAAATCGTTCTACACAGAAAGTTTAGAGCCCGGAACCGATAACGATTTGAATTATTATAACTACGATGAATATTTAAAGATAAACGGAACTGGAGTAAACTTTAAGATGGGTATGATATACACTCCTAGCTCAGCCTTTAGGATTGGAGTTTCAGTACATACACCAACTTTTTATAATATGAGAGAGGTTGCCAAGAGTGATATGTTTTCTCAGTTTAATGGACCTGATGTGGCAGCAGGAAGATCATACAGTGATTATAGCCAGTCCACTGATAACTTACCGGGATTTGGGGATTATGACTATAATTACAAAACTCCATGGAAAGCTAACGTTGGTATAGCAAGTGTTCTTGGCAGCAGATTAATTCTTAGTGCTGATTATGAATTTGCCAATTATGGGAAGATAAGATATTCAAATGCTTCTGATAATTATGATTACGGGCCAATGAATAGTGCATTGGGTAATTTATATAGCGCAACGCACAATTTACGTGCAGGAGCGGAATTACGTCTTTCGCGCTATATTGCATTACGTGCGGGATATAATTATATGCAAAATCCTTACAAACAAAGCTATGCAACAGCACAATACATTCCGAACGGCCGAGAACTACAAACCATTTCCGGAGGTTTTGGAATTAATGCAGGCCGCTTTTACTTTGATGCAGCTTATGCACAAAGAGTAGGTAAAGAAAATACCAGTTTCTATTATTATTATGACGATTATAATGACATTGAAATTGAGGCGAACCCTATTAGTAATAAATTCCGTGATCAGACGGTTAGAGTTACTTTAGGACTACGTTTCTAATGTTTCTTTGCAGAGCATAACCCATTACTCAGGTAATGGGTTATTTTTTTGGTAAAAATTCAACTGTCTTTACGTATTTATACGTAAGTTTTAGTCTAAATCAAATCCTATCTTTGTGATATATAGAACAACCTTTTAATTAAAACTAAATGAGAGAATTTATTTTATCCCTGATAAAGAAAGAAGACTATTGGTCCATATGGATTGGATCATTTATCTTAATCTTTATGACGTCCGTGGCATTTAAAGCCATCCCTGCTCTACAAGCAAAATACAATGAAGTAGATCAACAGTACGTTGAGTTGCGACAATCCGGTAGCCCCGAAGAAATTGCAGCATTTAATATTGAGAAAGAAAAAGCAAAAATAAAAGCACCACAAAGTGCTATTGCAAAAGAGATATCAACATTGGTTAAACGTCCCGGTACGTGGGAGTATAATCCAATTGTTTCTGTTTATAATCCGGAGAAAGGTGTAAATCTATTTCCATCGTTATTTATGTTATTTGCATTCTCTGCCCTACTCTTTGGTCTTGGAGCAAAAGCTATGGGGGTACGCTACCGTAAGTTTATTATAGCATTCGGCGGTATTTTTGTACTTGCCGTCATTGCATATATCATGGGAGGACAAATTTCTGCGAAACATTTTGGAATTAATTATGCCATTTGGGCCATTGCTATAGGTATTATTATTAGTAATACAATAGGTGTTCCAAACTGGATGAAACCTGCCTTAATGGGCGAATTCTATATTAAAACAGGATTAATTTTATTAGGTGCTGAAATTCTATTCAGTAAAGTTCTTGAAATTGGGATTCCGGGGATTTTTGTAACCTGGGTAGTTACGCCTATTGTCCTTGTAGGAACTTTTATATTTGGCCAGAAAGTGCTTCAGATATCGTCTAAGAGCTTAAATATGACAATATGTGCAGACATGTCGGTATGTGGAGTTTCTGCCGCTATTGCCACTGCAATGGCTTGTAAAGCTAAAAAAGAGGAGTTAACTTTGGCTATATCATTGTCTATGGTTTTTACGGCTATTATGATGGTGGTTATGCCAATTGTAATTAAAGCTTGCGGCTTACCGGAGGTACTTGGTGGTGCATGGCTTGGTGGAACACTTGACGCAACTGGAGCCGTTGTTGCTGCTGGTGCATTTCTTGGTGAAAAAGCTTTGAGCGTTGCAGCAACTATTAAAATGATTCAAAACATTCTTATTGGTTTTGTTGCCTTTGGTGTTGCTGTATACTGGACTACAAAAGTTGAAAAGAATACGGATGCAAATGCGCGTCCTCGTTTAACAGAGATTTGGACACGCTTCCCTAAATTCCTTCTTGGCTTTATTGGGGCTTCAATCATATTTTCATTAATGTACAGTTACTTTGGCGACAATATGGGTAATCAAATTATTGAAAATGGAGTAATAAAAGGATTTACCAAGAATTATAAGGACTGGTTGTTTTGTTTTGCTTTTGTAGCAATTGGATTGAATACAAACTTTAAAGTGCTTGGCGAACATTTCAAATCGGGAAAGCATATTACTTTATATTTATGCGGGCAATTATTTAATATCGTTCTCACATTAGTAATGGCCTATATTATGTTCTATATTGTTTTCCCTGAGATAACTGCAGCTATTTAAACGATGAAAAGAATTAAGGCATATATAAAACTTATTGTCATACTTGGAGGCATCTATGTGTTTAATGTTTTTGGACTAAAATACATTACACATAGCCCTTTATTTATGCCCGTACAGAAGGTGGTTGAAGAACAACGTATTGATCCGAGTACTTTTTTTTACAGCGATCAGCTGTTTCTTGATACACTAAACAGAGATGTCACGATAAGGCATCTGACTAAAGACAAATAAAAAAAGCGCATCTTAGATGCGCTTTTTTTATTATCTTCATACTTACTCCTACTATTTATACATAGCAGCAGATTGCTCACGTATTGCCTCATTTGTAATGTAGTCATCAAAATCGGTACGCTTGTCTATAGTTCCGTTAGGCGTTAACTCAATGATACGGTTACATACTGTTTGTATAAACTCGTGGTCATGAGAGTTTAATAGGATAACCCCTTTAAATGTAATTAAAGTGTTATTGAATGCCTGAATCGATTCCAAGTCAAGGTGGTTAACCGGAGAGTCTAATACTAGAACATTTGAGTTATTAAGCATCATACGTGCAATCATACAACGCATTTTTTCTCCTCCAGAAAGAACTTTTACATTTTTGTAGATATCCTCACCCGAGAACAACATTTTACCTAAGAATCCACGTAGGAATGTCTCACTTGTATCCACAGAGTATTGTCCTAACCACTCAATAAGTTTCATATCCGTTTGGAAGAACTCCGAGTTGTCTAGTGGCAAATAAGCACTTGTAATAGTTACACCCCATGTAAACTCACCAGTATCCGGTTTGTCATTTCCTGTAACAATTTCCATTAAAGCTGTCATTGCACGAGGGTCTTTAGAGATAAATGCAACTTTATCATCCTTCTCAATTGCAAACTCAACATCTTTAAACAACACTTGTCCGTCAATTGATTTGCTAAGATTTCTAACTTCAAGAATTTTATTACCAACCTCACGCTCTGGAGTAAAGATAATACCCGGATACTTACGTGTTGAAGGCATAATTTCTTCAATGTTAAGTTTCTCCAACATCTTCTTACGGCTTGTTGTTTGTTTAGATTTAGCCACGTTGGCGCTGAAACGAGAGATAAATTCTTGTAATTCTTTCTTCTTCTCCTCAGCTTTCTTATTTTTAGCTTGCTGTTGACGTAATGCTAACTGACTTGATTCATACCAGAAGCTATAGTTACCGGCAAATTGTTGTATTTTTCCATAGTCTATGTCTACGGTGTGCGTACATACAGAGTCTAAGAAGTGACGGTCGTGAGATACTACCAATACAGTGTTCTCATAGTTAGCTAAGTAATGCTCTAACCACATTACTGTATCTAAGTCAAGGTCATTCGTTGGCTCATCCAGAAGTAAGTTATCAGGTTTTCCAAATAGTGCTTGTGCCAAAAGTACACGTACTTTTTGTTTACCACTAAGATCTTTCATTAACGTATAATGCAACTCTTCCTTAATACCTAATCCGCTAAGTAAGTTGGCAGCATCGCTCTCTGCGTTCCAACCATCCATCCCTGCAAATTTTTCTTCAAGCTCAGCAGCACGAATACCATCCTCGTCAGAGAAGTCCTCCTTCATATAGATAGCATTCTTTTCCTGCATAACGTCCCAAAGCTCCATATGTCCTTGTAAAACGGCATCAAGCACAGTGCTTTCATCATAGGCAAAGTGGTCCTGTTTTAATACCGAAAGACGCTCTCCCGGACCAAACATTACATTTCCGCGTGTAGGATCTAAATCGCCACTTAAAATGCGTAGAAACGTTGACTTTCCTGCACCGTTAGCACCAATAACTCCATAACAGTTTCCGGGCGTAAACTTAAGATTTACATCCTGAAACAATGCTCTTTTTCCAAACTGAATCTCTAAATCCGATACTGTAATCATATTATATTTTCTTGTTTACTTTCTCATAGTTTTTCGGCTTGCAAAAGTAATGATTTAAATGTTTAAAACAAAATAGCTTAGCTTATAGTGTAAATTATTAACGTCACGGATAAAAACAGAATGACGCAACCTAGCGTATACGCTATGACTAACAATAAGGAAATACAGAGAACACTATGGAGCAAAACATTGAGAAAAATGAACCTTTATATAACCTAGGCCTTGTACTTGGGGGAGGTGGAGCAAGAGGCATTGCACATTTAGGGGTCTATAAGGCCTTGTTAGAGGCTGGAATTAAACCGGATATAATCTCTGGCACAAGTGCCGGAGCAATTGCCGGTGCCATGATAGCATCTGGCCATGCACCGGAAGAATGTTTAACCATTTTTGAAGGTAAACGGTTTCTAAACTTTGCACGCCCGGCAATGTCTAAATTAGGTATTATGACAATGACCGGCATGGAGGATAGGTTAAAACACTTTATAAAAGCCGAAACATTTGAGGACCTGAATATTCCACTTGTTGTAACAGCTGGCGATATTAATGCGGGGTTACCAGTACATTTTGAGAAAGGACCTCTAATCCCTGCGGTTTTAGCATCTGCATCTATCCCCATTGTTTTTGTTCCGCGTAAGATTAATGAAGTGGATTATGTAGATGGCGGTGTATTTATGAATTTACCCGTTAGGCCCATTCGCGAAAGATGTAAGCGTATTATCGCGGTTAGTATAAATCAGAGCATGACACAATTTCGCATTGGAAACATATTAAGTATGGCCGAACGATCATTTCATCTTAGTATTGACGCAAATACGCGTATTGATGCTAAACTATCTGATTGGGTAATTCGTCCTTTTCATATGAGTAAATACAGCACGTTCGATTTGGACCACGTACATGAAATATTTAATGAAGGCTATAATACTGCTGTAAGCTTTCTTGCAAAAAATAAGATTATAATATAAGTAATGGCTCCGAATTCAATATTCGGAGCCATTACTTATTTAATTTTCTCTGCAATTAAAGATACTATTATTGAGTTACCTGCTATAATCGATATTCCTCTGTTTTCTCGGAAAGGAGTAACAACTCCCCCAGCCTCTTCAACAATGAGTGCACCGGCGCACATATCCCACTCGCTCAAGGAAAGCTCCCAGTAGCCATCAAGAAATCCGGCTGCAACACAACATAAATCATACGCTGCAGAACCCATACGTCTTATACCTCTTATAGAAGGTAATATAGATGCTAAATTTTGAGCATTATTATCTGGATTCACATCCTTATCATATGGAAAGCCTGTTCCTAATACTGACTCGGCCAATGTCTGTTTGCTTCCTATTTGTAACGGCTTGTTGTTCATGGTTGCTCCATGTCCCCAGGCTGCGCTAAACATCTCATTGAAATAAGGTGCATATACAACGCCAACAATAGCTTCTCCTCTGTATTTTAAAGCTATTGAAACGCAATAGATAGGCAAACCTTGACTATAGTTATTTGTCCCATCCAAAGGATCAACAACCCAAACATAATCTTTATCTAGTTGGTATGAACTTCCCTCCTCGCCCAATATGCCATGCTCAGGATATACTCGAACAATTTGTTCACGTATAAATTGCTCACACTCTTTATCGACACGAGTTACCACATCGTATATATTAGATTTCGTTTCAATGCCAATATTATCACTACGAAAATAGGATAATTGAATTGCTCCTACTTCCCGAGCAAGTTGCTCAGCCCATAGACGTATCTCCTGAAGTTTTTCCATAATATTAGTTATTTATATGTTGCAATAAGGCGTGTGCTAATTGGTCAGGACATGACGATGTTTTTGCTCCGCATTGAATGTTCCTCAATCTCTGTATAACATCTTCAACCTTCATTCCTTTCACCAATTGCGAAATTCCTTGCAAATTGCCACTACATCCCCCCACAATAACTACATCCTCAACAATACCGTTTGTAACTGTAATTTCCATGCTTTTAGAGCAAACTCCAATCGGAGTATAGTGTATTTTCTCCATTATTATACGTACTTCCATTTTTTACCGCAATCCTCACAACTCAAGTTATTTCGATACAACGATATGAATATTGCCATAAACAAAGCAACTAATCTCATGATTGGATTACTGTATTTAAATTTTTCTATATTTTTTGAATTACAAAAAGGACAACGCCCCTTATCTTGATTCATTGGCACCAGATATACCGTATCATCCTGTAAATCATTATCAGCATCCGGACTTATAAAATTGGCTTCCTTTAAAAAAAACATAGCCTCATCATAAACCTCTTTCTTTACCAATAATTTTGCACCGCCAATCGCTGCACCATATCCGGTAACGGCTGTATGCATATCGCGTATTCTTGTTTCAAAACCTTCTGCTTCAAGAGCCGCTTTAACAACACCCATTTGCTGAGGTGTATTGGATGTGTATATAATATTCCATTCACTCATAGTGGTAGATTTTGCCATTGATTATTTAATAATTGCATTGCATGAGTAAAACCATGCTCCTTCAATAATGCTATCGCCTCCATTCTCCCCTCATTCACTTTCTCTGGAAAGTGTGCATCCGAGTTTATGACTATTGGTATTTGTAATTCTTTTATCTTCAGCCAATGCTTTTCATTTGGAAAAAGTGTCCCCTTTTTTATAAAAGCTTTTGTGTTTATTTCAAGAAACAATCCTTTCTCCACTACTTGATGTAAAAATTCATCTATCTTCTCCTGATACCACTTACAATCTAATAAGTCCTTATCAACAGACAACGCATTCAAATATATTTTATCAAAATGTCCAACAATATCAAAGCCGCCTGTGTTGACCATCAACATTAAAGCTGTAAAGTATTTTTCAACAACTAACTTTAAGTCATTATTGAAATACAAATTAAGCGTCTGCTTAAACTTCTCTTCAGAGGTATCAATATCCACAACATCCCCGTTTGGGGCATGAAGTAAATGTACAGAACCAATTCTATAATCCAAAGGCAATTGTTGGAAGAAATCAACAGACGGATTACTTTCATTACTCAAGTAATCTATTTCCATTCCTGCATATAACTCTATTTTACCTTTGTATTTTTCTTTCAAAGCTGTGATGTCCGATAAATAGGACGCCACATCCTCTTTCTTTAAACTCCAAGGTGTAGAAAAAGGCAACGGCGCATGGGAAGATATCCCATATGCCGTAAATCCTTTATATATTGCACTAACAACAAACTCCTCCATTGGAGCTTTGCCATCGCAGTACGAACAGTGACTATGATAATTGCTTAAATTCATATATTACATACGTTCAGGCATCTCCATTCCTAGAAGTGCCAATGCGTTTTTAATTGCTTGTCCGCTTTGTTTTGCCAATTGAAGACGTATGTTACGCACCACGTCATTCTCTTCTTTAAGAATTGTAAAGTCATGATAGAATTGATTAAACTCCTTAGCCAAATCATAAGCATAATTAGCTAATAACGCAGGACTATACATTTTTCCAGCTTCTTCAACAACTTCAGGCAATTTAGCAATGGATTTAACTAAATCCTGTTCTTTTGAGCTTAATTCAACTGAAGTATCTACATCCGCAAGTGTAATTCCCATCTCTGTAGCCTTGCGTAGTATAGATTGTATACGAGCGTATGTATACTGTATAAATGGACCTGTATTTCCGTTAAAGTCAATTGACTCCTTAGGATTAAACATCATAGTTTTCTTTGGATCCACTTTTAAGATAAAGTATTTCAAAGCACCTAAAGCAACCTTACGGTACACCTCTTCTGCTTCCTCATGCGAGTATCCTTCAAGTTTGCCTAACTCCTGCGATGTTTCGCGTGCCGTATTAATCATCTCTTGCATCAAATCGTCAGCATCAACCACTGTACCTTCGCGAGACTTCATCTTACCTTCTGGAAGTTCTACCATACCATAAGATAAATGTTTAATCTTTTCAGCCCACTCAAATCCCAATTTCTTACAAATTAAAGAAAGCACTTGGAAGTGATAATTTTGCTCATTTCCTACCACATAAATCTCCTCATCAATGTCGAACTCATTAAAACGATCATAAGCAGTTCCAATATCTTGAGTCATATACACAGATGTTCCATCATCACGTAACAGTAATTTATGATCTAAACCATCACCAGTCAAATCTGCCCAAATACTTCCCGTTTCTTTTTGATATAATACACCATCAGCTAAACCTTTAAGGACAATGTCACGTCCTCTTTTGTAAGTCTCCGATTCAAAATATATTTTATCAAAGCTGATACCCATTACCTTATAAGTTTCCTCAAAACCGGCAAGTACCCAACTATTCATTGTTTTCCACAGAGAGACTACAGCCTCATCACCTGCTTCCCATTTACGTAACATCTCTTGAGCCTCAAGAAGGATAGGCGCTTGTTTCTTAGCGTCGTCCTCGCTCATTCCTTGTTCCATTAGTTGCTTAATCTCAGCTTTATATTCTTTGTCAAAACGTACGTAGTAATCGCCAACAAAATGGTCACCTTTCTCTCCAACACTCTCAGGTGTTGCTCCATTAGCAAACTTCTCCCATGCCACCATACTTTTACAAATATGAATTCCACGGTCATTAACAAGGTTCACCATGATTACATTGTGCCCATTAGCTTTTTGTATTTGGGATACAGCCCAACCTAAAAGGTTGTTACGTATATGGCCCAAATGGAGAGGCTTGTTGGTATTAGGCGATGAATATTCAATCATTATCGAACGCCCACTTGGAGTTTTTGCATATCCAAATTCAGTGTCAGGAATAATTTCATTTAACACACTCAACCAATAAGCAGATGATATCTCTACATTAAGAAAACCTTTTACAACATTATAGGCTTTTACCTCCTTGATATTCTCTTGCAAATACTTACCAATTTGCTCAGCAGTCGCTTCAGGCGATTGTTTTGAAAATCGTAAAAAAGGGAAAACCACCAATGTTACATCTCCACTAAATTCCTTACGCGTTTCTTGAAGTTGTACATCCTTAGCTGTAATATCAGCCCCATAGCACTCTTTTACCGCTTCTATTACCTTTGAGGTCAATAAATTCTCTATATTCATAAAAGATTTCTTTGTTTTGTTTCTTTTTATTTCAGTATGTATGCACAATTATGCAAATACAATGCAAAAATAGGCATTTCATTGAAAATATCACGCTTTTTTTAAACATTATCCGCTCATAAACATATAAACAGTATGAAAATAAGAATGACACAGAGAGTGCTCATTTAAATTAATTGTAAACTTTATATTTTTAACATGGGAACAAACGTTACAAGCGGAAACAGAAACTGGTGGATTATGCTCATCATGGGTATTCTATTTATTATTTTTGGTATTTGGATTTTCAGAAATCCGGTCGAGTCTTACTTAGGATTAACCATTTACTTCTGTATTATATTCATTATCATTGGTATTTCAGAAATTGCCCACGCATTTACATCCGCCGACCGGAGCGATTGGGGTTGGGGATTTGCCCTCGGTATCATTGATCTTATGATTGGATGTGTCCTATTATTTGACTTACAATGGGCAGAAGCAGCACTACCTTACGTAGTTGGTTTTATTTTAATGTTTCAAGGCATTGATTTTATTAGTGCATCCACACAAATGTCTCGCATGGGCATTAGCAATTGGGGATGGCTACTTGTGGGAGGAATACTTACGTTAATCTTTGCATTCCTTATCATCTTCCATCCACTATTTGGTGTACTTAACATTATTGTATGGACCGGATTAGCTTTCATTTTTGGTGGAGTATCAGCAATTATAAGAGCTTTTATCACTAAATAATCCACGAATGAAAATGATGCTACACCTCATTCTACTTATTTCCCTTATCACTGCATGTGATAAGGGAAATAATAATGACAACACTGAAAGTAATGCGCAAATTCCTGCAGGTACCCAGTATTTTATGCCAATAGAAAGCGATCCCCATGTTGGGACTTGGTTACAATGGCCGCAACCCTATCAGTATGGCAAGAAATATGCAGAACAGCTTGAACCCATGTGGATATCCATGACAAAAGAACTTGTCAACCATGGTAAAGTTTATATCATTGCCTACAATGCAGATCTTAAAGCAGACATCATCACCAAACTACAAAGCAATAATATTAGTTTAGCAAACGTTGAATTCTTCCTCTTTAAGACAAATGGTGTCTGGGCAAGGGATAACGGACCTATTTTCGTATTCAATAAACAAAATAAACTTAACATTGAAGGTTGGGGTTTCAATGGTTGGGGCGATAAATTTCCTTATAACTATGATGCACAAATCCCTAGTAAAATTGCTAATGCATTAAAGCTCCCGTACATTAACTTACAACAAAAAATGATTATTGAAGGAGGAGCCTATGAATTTAATACGCAAGGAGCAATTATTCTCACAGAAAGCTCTGTGCTCAATAGTAACAGAAATCCGGGTATGACAAAGGAATATGCCGAGAAATATCTTTCGGCCTATCTAGGAGTTAATCATTTCATCTGGCTTAAAGGTGCCGATGATGATATTACCGATATGCACGTTGACGGCTTTGCTCGTTTTTCTCCCGATGGCAAAACCATAATAACAATGTCACAAGCTGACTTATACTATTGGGAATTGCCACAAAGCGATATTGATTATCTTTATTCTGTTAAAGCGGCCGATGGAAGTAGTTACCAATACATCCAACTACCCCTTACTCAAAACAACGTCACAACAACCTACGGGAAAAACTTAGGCATACAAGCCTCTTATGTTAATTATTACGTAACAAATGGTTTGGTACTAGTTCCTATTTATAATGATCCCAATGACAATAAAGCATTGGAGATTATTCAAAAAATATATCCCGATCGTAAAGTTGTAGGTATTTTTGCGCAAAATATATATGCAGAAGGAGGCATGATACATTGCGTCACCCAGCAGCAACCACAAGAACGTTAATAAAAATGGGCGAGTTCAGTTTTACTCGCCCATTTTTTATATCCCTACTCTAATACTCCATGCCATACAAACATGTCAGGGAAAGAATTCCCTATGTTATGTGGTACTTCCTTAAACAATCCAAAAACAGTTGATCCACTTCCACTCATTGATGTATAAACTGCACCCAACTCTATCAATTTATTCTTGATATGCAATAAATCAGGATATTTTACAAAGACAGTTTGTTCAAAAGCATTTTCAATAACACCTTGCCATTGCGTTATTGGCATATCGCATATTTCTCTCAAATTCACATTTGCTACATGTGGAATAATCCCACCAAAAGCATCGGCGGTCGATACTCCATGCGCAGGCTTTACCATAACTATGTGCCAACCGTTTAATGATAATTCCACACATGTGAATTCTTCTCCACGCCCACATGCAAAAACAGGTTTATTCTTTATAAAAAATGCACAATCACTTCCTAAAGTGGCAGCATAACGTTCCAACCTATCATCTGATAAATGTAGAGAAAACAGCTCATTTAAACCTTTTAGCATAAATGCAGCATCTGCCGATCCACCTCCAAGCCCTGCGCCAAAGGGTATTGACTTTGTTAAACAAACATTGACCGAAGGTAAGTTAAATTCATCACACAACAACCTATATGCTTTTACTACTAAATTATGCTCGTCAGCACAATCTAGCATAAAACCGTTTTGTGTAAACTCACATTCACCATAAGAGTCCAATTTAGTGCAAATAACTAACTCATCACATAAATCGACAGGATAAAACAGAGTCTCCAGATTATGGAATCCATCCGTTCTCTTTTCAGTTACATACAAGCCAATATTAATCTTTGCATTCGGCTTTAAAACTATCTTGTTCATTAAATGTTGTATTAATTTCGCCCACAAATATAATATTAGTTTCACGTTCTTTCTTCCTTTATCAACATCAAACTTTTATCTCCATGTGGCGTACAACTGCTATAAAACTACATTTAAACTAAAACATATGAAGAAATTATTTATACTATTCGCACTAATTGTCATCTCTCTAACCTATGGGTACAGCCAAACAGTTAAAAACATTTCTACAGAGGATTTTAAAAAACAAATATGGGATTATACCACAAATAAGGAATGGAAATACTTAGGCGATAAACCTGTCATTATTGATTTATATGCCGATTGGTGTCCGCCATGCAAAAAACTTGCGCCAATATTAGAAGAACTACAAAAAGAATATGGAAAGAAAATCCAAATCTATAAAATTGATGTTGATAAAAATCCCGCAATTGCACAGCTATTTGCCGCTCGCAGCATCCCTATGTTAGTATTTATTCCAACCCAAGGTGAACCCACTAAAATGGTTGGTCTACAACCTAAGGAACAGCTCAAAAAGATAATAGATGAGAAACTACTCAATCAAAAGAAATAATTCAACCGTATAAAAAGAAGTGTGTTACTATTTTTGTAACACACTTCTTTTTTATACGGTTCCGTAAACTTGCACATAAAAGCTTAGACGTTTTACTACTTATCCTTCTAAATATTGAGTCTTCTAATTTATTATATTCCAATCGTTGCACCATGCACGTCCTATCTGCTTTCTTGTCCACTCTACTTAAATCAGGAACGCATAATCCAAACAATATGAAGCATTATAAAAAACTTAATCTCAATATATTAGATAAAATAATAGCAATATGCGAAAAAAAGTTATCTAGAAAGAAACAATTATTCTAAAATATTAGTAAATATACTCATCAAATTTCAGACAATTTTACAACACATATCTGCCTATATATTAATATTTTATGAAAAACAGAAAGTCTATATTGTCATCCATTAACATAAAAAAAAGAAAATGGATATACTATACACTAAATGACAATCAAGAAAATACTACGTCTTTAAGTCCTAGTAAAGCCCTTTCCATGGCGCAAGCAATGAGTGAGGCGAAGATACAATATGCGGAAAGTTTAGCAAAAATTTTCATGCCGGCATTAAAACTTGGTTTTGCAAACAACCACTGTAATGAAGATTTCATTGAATGTAATAGTAAATTTATTGTAAACAATGAAACGAATTCATCATACTCAATAATGCCAAATAATATTATATGTTCATGTGGAAATCTATCCAATTGGCCTATAGAAGGTACATACATTTGCGAAAACAACACAATACAACTTACCCTGTTAGCCATTCGTATGATAGATCCTACTAATGATCTTGTCGTTGTATTCTACCAACCGGGTAAACAAATAGTTATTGTAAAACGCTTAGAGTGGCCACTACCACAAACATCTGTAAACATACCAATCCCACGCCATTTTAATCCAACACTTATTGAAGTTTATACATTCTGTATAAAACCTGATAATAGTGATTGCTCGGACTCGATGTACTTACGTCTGCTAAATAAACCCACAAAGCATAATATATAGAATAAACAATTAGATAATATTTCATATCAAATTGCATTAAATATTTTAAATTGTACACACCAGCCCCGCGTTACATTACAAATAAAGTGGGAGCAACAATAAAATATATTGTCGCTCCCACTTTATTATAATACTTGTACAACCTTCTTCCAATTGTTTACTCGCTCAAATCCTTCATCTTCAATCAATGCATTATGTGGCTGCGTAAACATGTAACGTTTACCATTGAAATAAGACAAATTCTTGGGATGATCATCGAGCATTATATCTCCTTGCACAGAATTCTTCTTACCACAAAATACCATTTGTTCCCATCCAATAAACGGAAAATGTTCCTGTAGCCACGCCTGTTTATCGTCTAAACAACCCGGAAATTCTGTAGCCGAAGAAACAATTAGTACATCATACTTCTCATTTAAATAACGTAGTCCTTCAACACTACCTTCCATTAACGGAGCATTCCTAAAAAAACCGGGACTACTAACCGTTTCTCGTAAACAAGGAAAAGCTTCCCGCTCGGCTACACCTTTCAATTTATTCTCTATTTCTCCAATCCCCTCTGAAACTCCATATTCAATTCTAATTAACGACTTATATATATCGGCTAAAACACCATCCATATCTACTAAAATTCTTTTTTTCATCATCCATCACATTTTAATTCAACTCTTATTGCAGTATTGTGTCCATTTCTTCGTGTTTTATTAAAATAGTCATACTTTTTATCAATAAAACCGCATACAATATCTATTTACCGCAATATATACTGTTTTTATTTTCAAATATAGTATATTTGCGGTAACACACAACACAAAAACCGCACATGTATGCAAAAAACCGAACGTCAACAATACATAGTCAACTACCTTAAAAACAATCAAAGCATAAATATTACAAATCTTAGTCGCGAGTTAAACATATCGGACGATACGCTTAGACGTGATATTATAGAAATGGATAAACTAGGCCTACTTACCAAAGTACACGGAGGTGCTGTTGCCAAATCGGGTATACAGCCGGACTTTACGGATCGTATGCACGCCGGAACTTATCAGAAGAAAGCGCTTGCCGAAAAAGTCATTCCATTATTAAAAAACGGCGACGTTATTCTCATTGATGGCGGTACAACAAACCTGGAAATTATTCGCCAACTACCACCACAATTACACCTCACTATTTATACAAACAGTTTTCCCATAATCGCAGAGATTATGCACCGGCCTAATACTGAAACTATTTTTCTAGGCGGTACCGTTTATCCAAACTCACAAGTTACCGTTGGTATCCCTGTGTATCGGGAATTACAAAATATCTATGCAGATTGGTTAATTCTCGGAATATGCAGCGTACATCCACAAATTGGACTTTCATGTCCTAATCGTGAAGAATCATTGGTAAAAAGTCTCATGATCAATCATGCCAATAAAGTAATTGTAACAGCAGAGGAACATAAATTAAATACCGCCGAAAACTACATTGTTGGCAATCTTACAAACATAGATTTTCTAGTGGTTAAAGATTCTATTAAAGAAAACATCCAAACATCATGGCCTAAACACAATTACATAGTTCTATAAAACCCTAAAATACGATAAGTTAGCCACATACCACAGCAACAATATCCTATTACCCTCTCCCATTCCCCTTTCTGGTTGCTCTCTGGTCTCGCTCTGCTTGCTCCCTGTCAAGTTCGTATTAAGTTCGTATCAACTTCGTGTTATGTTCGTGTCTATAGACTCGAAGTTAATGCGAACTTGATACGAAGTTGATGCCTAGTTGACAGGGCGAAACTAGAGCGAGACCAGAGAGCAACCAGAGTGGGGATAAAGAGGAAATTGAGACACGCTCTTATTCTGTTTGAAACTAGTAAAGGAACGTTGATAAAATGCGACATTTGTATCTTTGCACATACCAAACAGAGTCATTTATTTTCTTGAATAACAAACGCGGCTCCTAGTTATAGAATTCCTATTGCAAATTGATTTACTCTGTACACAGTCATCCCCACATGCTGTATGGCATGAGGGGATGACTGTGTACAGGATGAATTAGTGCTAGTTTGCTTGCTCTAGTTGGGTAAGTTTATACTCATCCCAAAGTTTTATGTTATTGTCTACCACTTCTCCCTTACGGTTCACTATCACATGATGAGGAATTCCGGAGATACCAAATTTAGAACTAAGATAATTCCATGTGTCTGCTGAGACACGTAACTGTTCGCCTTTTATATCATTCTCCGTTAAAAACTTGTTGTACTGTTCCAGTGGGGAGTCTTTCTCGCTAGTTACATAAAGAAATTTTACGTTACGATCTTTTAGCTTCTCTACCGTTTCACGCTGTGCTTTCATGCCAGCGCGACAAGGTCCGCATCCGGTGCTCCAAAAATCAATAAACAAAACATTATCCTCATAGGGCTTAATAAGTGCAGCGAATACGGAGTCTGCTTTGCTGTTTGATGCGTTATTTGAAACAACCGACTGTTGGCTCAAAACGTAGTCCGTATATTTTTGCAATATTACTTCACGAATATAATCCGTACTAATCGCAGGCAAAAGGGCAGCAACATAACCCAATAATTCACCTTTTGAAATGGAATGCCTCGTCATAATGTCATAAATTGTTCTACTAACGGCTAAATCCCACAGCACAGATGGTCCTGTCAGTTTTTCCCTACGTTCATTCATAAAAGCAATCACATTGCTTTTAGTTAGCATGTTGTCTTTTTCTTTGTTTAAAACTTCATTTATTGGTTGTATATATTTATTTAGCGTTGTATCGCATTCCCCTCCATAATATCCGTTCTCTGTCCAGGAATCAAATCGGGCACGAGATGTATCGGCTATCTCGCTTTTCAGGTTAGGAAACAATCTGTTCATAATATCAAAGCGTAGTTGTTTCGCTAGTTCTTGCTCCGCATCATACAAACTAAAATGAAATGCAGAATATTCATATCGATTAATAGGTACCCAAGTCTTGCTAGTAGAAGCAATTAATGGATTGTTCATTACGGTTTGCATAAACCTTGGCGCAAAATCAAAATACGCATTCTTATCTATTGGCTGAAAATTAGGATCCAGAATTCGTTCCATTCCTTTTTTTGTTTCCTTGTAAGTGAATCTTGAATTATTGTATCCGGAATAGAGTTCAAAGAGGGAAACAAAATAACCTGCCTGATAATTGGAGTATAGCACATCGCGCGTAAGATCATCTATGTAATATTGATTAACAACAGCTGGTAGACGTTGATCTAACTCCTCCATGAATTTAAATATCTGCTGCTTACCGGCTAAAGTTGTTTCAAGCTTTTTTGAAGCTTTCATGTACATACTTTGGGTATAATCCAATGCTCTGAACATTTTATCAAGATGTTGTTCATATACCATTATTTCACCACTCACCCCACTACTCATTACTGCAATGCCGCTCTCGCACCAACTAGGATCAAATTGTTTGCCACAAACTGCTACAGTATCGCCGGGACAAAGATAAGCGGAGATTGCATCACAATATACGTATTGAGGAATACCTAATTGAAGTTGCACTTCAAAACATCCGTCTTTATCAATCTCCGTAATAACAGTTACATTCTCATCTGTTTCTTGTTTATCTATATTAAATGTTAATGTGGTATATCCCATTTCCAGAACATACCCTTCAATATATCCGCGCAGAACGGTTGGCTTATCGGAGTAGAGTTTATTACGATAACGGTTATTGTCAAAACTCCATGCTTGAGGAGTGTCTAATGTTGTAAATTCCTTGCTGCACAATGTGCCTTTATCTTGGCGGTGCTCATGAATGCGAATAGCGTTATTTTTATCTTGTTTTAATGCAAGCACATGGTTCAGGTCTTTGTTTATAAGTGCTATTCGCAACTGTTTACTATTACCTTGAACCTCTTTATAGTCCCATATTTTATTTTGATAAATGGCTTTCTTTTCTGTGAGTATAAGCTTTACTTTATTGATTCCGTCGGCAGTCATCCACGAACCTAACCATTGGGTTGGAATGGCGTCTTTTGCTTTCTGCAAGGACAAACGGTAAGTTTCCAAATTAGGACGAGCATTTCCGCCGGTATTTAATAAAATAACATCGTCATCTACTCGTTCAAAGAATAAACGAGCTTTCATAAATCCCTCCTCTGGCATAAACTGCTTTTTGTCCAGTTCATAACCTTCAGAGCGCAGTAATTTGTATGTCCTATCACCACCCTCCTCCTTTAGAAACATGGATGTGGGAATCATATAACAATTATGAGGAATATCTGAAACCGTAATGTCGCAAATGGTAACACTATCGGTTATTTCTACTCTATCAAACTTTATGTTAGCATGATAGTCACAACTAGGGTGTTCAATTACCCGATTCTTTGCTATCGCACTTAAAAAAAGAGTGCTTAGCAGAAGTAATAGGAATGTTTGTTTCATCATAGGTTTAGTATTGATTGTTAGACTTTCTCTACATCTTGTAAATCGTGTTTTGATGGCATATCATTTACACCCTTATTTTGCTCCACAGGTTTATTTTCGCCTAGTGGCATAAATATTGGCATAATAAAGACTAGTGCAACAATAGAGAACAATAATCCACCGGATGTTCCTATTGCAAAAGAGAACCAAAAGGCATCTGCTTTTCCTTCTAACAGGAAAGGAATTAATCCTAATACGGTTGAAAGTATTGTTAAGAATATAGGTACTATTTTATGGTTATAGGCCTTTATATAAAGCTTCTGCAACGAAATGGCATGGCCTTTCTTTTGTGATGCTTTCAAATAGTTATATTCATTAATCAAATAAATTGCAGCGTTAACAACAAGTCCGCTTAGTAGCACTAACGAAGCAAATCCCCCCGTACCAAAATTTACTTTTGAGAAGTAAAAGGTCAAAAATGTACCTATGTATGATGCAGGGATGAGCATAATGATAGTTAGCGGCAGTCTTAATGACTCAAATAATATGGAGCACATGAAGAAAATTATTACAACTATTAGTAGTATTAACCAATATTGCGTTCCCTCGTCCCTATATCCGTTCCATCTGTTTTGCATAATGCGATAACCTACCGGCATTTTTTCATTAACTGTTGCCATGGTTTTATTGGCAAACCTATTGGCAAGATCCCAATTACCTAGAAAATTGTATGCCACCGTAAGCATATACTCTTGGTTACGCTTAGGGATAATGTTTTTGGCTTCTCGTTTTTTTATTTCTCCAATACCCGCGTAGGTCATGGCTCGATCCGGAAGTTGAAGATAACTATTCTTAAGTTGCCATAAATCAAAACTCTCATAACGTTTAGAGCGCAGTTCTAGCTGTGTACTTATATAGCGACTTGTAAAATACCCCAATGATTTTGTGCTAAGAATTTCAGAGAGGTTATTGTAGCCTGAACGTGTATTAACATTATAATTGGCAATGTTATGCTTATCAAACTGCATATAAAGTTCTTCTTCAGCTTGAGATTGTCCTGCATTTTCAATAATCACATCTGTTACACGACCGTTCTTAGACATCATTTCACTAATCTCTTCGGCATATTTGTATAAACGGCTATAATTATATCCGTACAACTCTAGCCTATGTCCTCTGTGTCCTAATCTTAATGAATTACTAAATCCACGCTCACTCACACCATAGGTAGCCCAATCACAACCTCCAAGATTAATGAGCTGCCCTATTATAAGGTTTTCCAAATAATAAGGAAAACTACTCTGTTTATGTTCCTGCTCGAATTCTACTTTTATATTGGCTCCTCCATTATTTATTGTAGTTTCAAAGCGTTTTATTTCTTTATATTGGGCAAGGAATTTCTCAATTTCTTTAACTTTTTCGTTAAGCTGTATAGCCTTACCTCCTAAAGGCATTTGTCCCCTTATGTGAAGTATTACTTCACGTTCCTGTTTTTGATAAGTTCGCTGTCCCATAGAACCCGCAAATAGACGCATGGTACCTCCTAACCATTTACTGGCGTACGGATGAAGCTTGCTTTGATAAAACTTACTTCCCACTGTAGCATCATACCACTCGGCATACCATTTAGGAGGTTCGTTCTTCTTTTGTCCATAGTAATTTTGTTTTGCATTCCATTTGGCAGGCATAGCGAAAAATGGTAAACCAAATGCTAATACTAGAAGCATAATATAAATCCATTTTCGCTTTTGTGTGAAACAAATGTATCGGTTATAAAACAAATTCCAACGTAATAAATAACCCGCCTTATCTTTGCGAATAACGACCTTTCGTTTATTATATCCCATCTGCGATACAATTGCAGGTACAAAAAAGAGAGAAACGAATAAGGCCACTGAAAGATTAACTATAATAATCCGGGAAAAGTCATAAAGATCATTTCGTACAATTTCTGGCATGAAAAATACGATAACCAACGAACCAATAGTTGTGAGCAATGCTGCCAAAATGGCTAAAAATGCTTTTCGGTTTTTGTAGTAGCTGTAATGATCCACCATGACAATTGATGAATCGATTATAATTCCAAAAGAAACTGCTATTCCTGCCAATGAGAACGTGTGAAGTTGAATATCCAATACATAATATACAATAATGGATATTAGTACATTGGCGAGTAGCGTAATGAAAATTATTGATAAGTACTTTCCACTGCGACTCACTACCCATACAAACACTAAAAGTACTATAAGACAAAGGATGGTTCGCCGTATTAGTTTCTGTAATTCGGTTTCCATCTCAAGTGCTGCATCGTGTGTAAGAGTTAAATAAACGCCTTCCCTTAAATTTGGCTTTATTTCTTCAATCTTATTACGCAGTGTCTCCGATAGTTTTATTATATTTCCATTCGCATCCGTTTTTACAATCATATTTACGGTACTAAGACCGTTTACACGGAAGTAGCTATTGGGCTCTCGTTCCTTATATTCATAGGTTGCAAGATCATTTAGATAAATAATTTTGTCGCCCACTTTAGTTAAAGGCATCTCGCCTAATTCTTTGCTAAACTTGGCTGTTGCGAGATGCAATGTCATACGTTGGCTTTCATTATCGGTATCCGTATACTGTATATCTCCGACAATGTCATTTTTTCCCATAAAACTCTTGATTCCCTCAGCAATTATGGAAGCATTTATACCATAATTCATTAGTACAAGTGGATCATAGGCTATTTCCATGTATTTGGACACACCTCCACTCACCTCAATGCTCTTAACGTCCTCGATGGACGTTAAGTAAGGAGAAACGGTTTGTTCAATGTACTCTTTTATTTGCTCTCCGTCCATATCGGCATTTATGCGATAGGTAAGCAAATTCATGGTTGAAGGTTTTGAACTATTACGCTGTACTACGTCTCCCCCGGAAAGACTGGGATAAGTGACTCCCTCTGGTAATTTTTTATGGATTTGTCGTAATAATGACGAGATTTCAAAACGAACGGCGGATACGTTGACCGACTTTTTTAACTGGATTGTTACAGCTCCATGCCCCATTTTGGATATGGACGATGTGGATTCTACGCCATGCACCGCAGATACAATTCCTTCTATTTTAGATGTCACCTCCTGTTCTATAACTCGGGGAGAAACGCCGTTCCACCAAAAGTTTATGGATAACGTTTTTCCTTGTTTGGGAGCCGGCCTACTTGCAATGTCAAGCAATGGCGACAACCCTGCACCTATCACCATGAGTATTACCACCGTTAACACAATAGTAAACGGTGATATACGGTCTATAAATTCTTTTTTATCACTCATGCGCGTTGGTTTCTATAAATAACATAATACATAAGTGGAATAAAAAACAAACTCACTAATGTTCCGATGGTCATACCTATAATTATGGCTAACGACAGTGGATATTGCAATGCCGATCCCATATCTGTGCGACTAAGAAAAGGCACAATAGCGAGAATAGTGGTTAAAGACGTCATAATTATAGGTTTTAAACGGCTGTGACCGCCTTTCATTATTGCCTTAAGTAATGGCATTCCCTCTTTACGGAAGCGATTTATTGTATCTACTTTTAAAATGGAGTCATTAATAATAATTCCGCACATTACTACAATTCCAATGAGCGACATGATGTTTAACGATTCGCCAAAGATGTATAATCCGATAAGCACTCCTAAAAGGTCTATAGTTACTTCCGAGAGTATGATTAAAGGTTGTACAACGCTTTCAAATTGTGCAGCAAGGATAAAATACAAAAGCGCAATAGCAACACTCAAAATAAGCATTAACTCCTTTATTAAAATACGGCTAGAGAAATAGTCTCCGTCGAAACGCGCTGAATATTTCGAGTTACTCTTCACATAACTATTCACAAACTCCACAATATCTTCAACTTCCTTATCGGTACCAAATAGTTTTATAGGAAAATAATCCCCCCCATTACCCGAATATAATTTCTTAAAGTCCTCTCCTCGGCTCTCTTTAACCAAATGGTTTATTGGAATCTCCACTCCCATTCTGTTCTTTACCTTGGCAGATAACAAATCCTTACTTTCTTTTCTTTTATCGCCAAGAGTTAATGGCACCGAGTAACTCCCTTGGTTAATTTGGAAAATGTTCTGCTGGCTTAAAAGCTCTTTTAGCTTACTAAATAAGTTACTATAGTTTACACCATTAAGAGTCATTAGTTCAAGGTCTGCTTCATATCTTAAATTCTCCTCAGTAACAATGGGTGGAATATAGGTGTTTGGGAAACGGCGTTGAAGTGTATCTATAAAATTCCTCACCATTAACACATCAGGGGCACCTCCACCTTGTCTTTGTAACAATATTTCAAGGTCTGACTCATCATTTGAGAAGATCATATCAAATATATTACCCGATATGGAAAAATCGACTTTTCCTTTCGGATAATTCTGAGAAATATAGGAGGTTATAATGGTCTTTACTTTGTTCAAATCCTTCTCTGAGTCGCATTGCAAGTATACAATGGCCTCAGATGCTGTTAACTCTTTTGTATGTGCTAGTAGGAAATCCTGTACCCCAATCATTGACGTTGAGTTTCTTATTTCTTGTTCGGCAGATTTTAAAAGTTCGCATATTCTCCGATCATTTTCCTCGATAGAGATTCCCGCATTCCAATCAATGGTCATTAATGCATCATTATGCTCAATGTACGGTAATCGTGTTTTCTCCACCTCACCATATACCCAATAACTAAGGGGTAACACTAGAAGAAATGCCATGAGCACTCCTCGCTGATGACGTAATGTCCACTTCAATGTAATCTCATAAGGTTTGTAAAAATTAAAGCGTCCTTTGCCATTATTTATGCTACTTCGAGGTGTCTTATTTTGGTATAGTAGACGAAAATATACTGGAATTACAAAGGTGGATACTAGTAGCGAAGTCCCTAATGAGATACCTACAGCCATAGCCTGGTCATAGAAAAGCGCACCAGCAGTTCCACTTAAGAACACTAAAGGCACAAATACCGAGCAGGTGGTTAGGACAGAGCTCAACATAGGTGTAAATACTTCACCTACGGCCTTAGAGATTGCCTCTTTTAGTTTAATGCCCAATAACCATTTCTGCGTTATATTATCAATGACAATAATGGAGTTATCTACCATCATTCCTATTCCAAGAATTAAACCGGATAGTGAGATGATGTTTAGTGTAATTCCAAGAAGATGGAAAAACAAAAGCGTTAGAATGAGCGACAATGGTATTGTTATCATTATTAACAACGGTGAACGCAAATCATGCATGAAAACAAAAAGTACTATACAGGCAAGAAATGCCCCCATTAGTAAATTGTTTTTTAGATTATTAATGGAATACATCAACAATTGGGTCTGATCGCGCGTAATTTCAAACGATATGTCAGGATAGGTTTTACGTAAATCCTCTAAGGTAGCGTCAATATTTGTTTTAAGATCGGCCATTTGTGCATCGCTTTGCTTAATTATTGCTAGCGTAACCGCATTATTCCTACCACTACGAATCATCCCTTTACGTTTTCCTGGACGTTCTATGACCTCACACAGATCCTTAAATTGGTAAATCCTTCCATTGTGGTTAATATATACATTTTCGATATCCTCTTTTGTTGTAATTTGAGAATCAAAATGAATATTGTAGCGATAAATACCATCGGCAACGCTCAAGACGCCCAGTGATAGGTTGTTTTGCTGAATTGCGTCACGTAGAAAGTCCATTGAAATGTCCATTGATTCCATTTTGGCGTAATCTGGTACACACAATAGTTCGGGTTGTGCATTACCACTAATATCAACCATTGCGGTTTGTGGTAATTGTTCAATGCGTTTGGATACGATGTTACGTGCAAAATCCCCCAACTGAGAAAATGCCAATCCCGCTTTTGGAAATGGTTCGGGACTTAATCGATCCTCGTACTTCAAGGTTACATCTAAGTAAAAGGCAGGAATATCTGTAGCACTGGCCTTTAGCACTTTGGGACGTTCCACCTCCTTGGGCATATTATTCATTGCCCTGTCTATTTTCTCATTCACCTCAATAAACAATAAATCAATGTTACTTTGAGGTTCAAAATTCATATAAACAACGCCTGCATCCGTACGCGACTCGCTCCGTATGCGTTTTACTCCAACCACCTGCATTAGCTGGTTTTTCAATGGTCGCAACACTTTGTTGTCTACCTCACGTACCGAAGCGCCTGGATAAGATACTTGTACCGTAATTTGTGGTACATCAATATCGGGCATTAACGATACGGGTATATATTTTATAGAAATAAGACCGATAACAATAAGTGCTATTACACTCATTGTTACGGCTATTGGACGGCTAATAAGCTGTTTAACTATCATATGCTATTCTTTATCTTTTGCACGTGGCACAACGGATGTACCGTCGGCAAGATTTAAATTTCCAGAGGTAATAATGATATCGTTTTCTTTGATCTCCGTTTGTTTTACCTTATTACCGGTAACGGCATATGAGTCCAGATTTGAATACATTACGTCCACATAGGTCCACATCGCCTCACCTCCGCTGTAACGGAACAGTACGTAATACCCGTCACGAAGTACAACAGCATCCTTAGGTACAACATACATATTGGGCTGATTGTTCTCCAATACGACACGTACATTCATTCCTTCTAAAAGATATCCGCTTTCATTTTTTATCTTAGCACGAATGGTTATTTGTCCTTTCTCGTCAATAAGTGGATTAATTTCGCTCACAGTTCCTGAAAACTGACGTTGATCATCTATAAACGGTGTAACAATAACACGCTGCCCCACTCTACTCATCCCCATTTCTGCTTCGAGAATATTAAATTCTACATCAAAAAAGCTGTCATCAATGAGCGTGCAAAATTTATCCGTTCGCTGATGCTCTTTACTGTTCATGTTGGCAACCCTCCCCCCGTATGGAGCATATAGGTGGCAATTCGCAATGCGTCTGCGCGCACTTGCTTCTTGCTCCAATGCGGACGTGTAGCCTGATGTTATCTTAGCGCGTTTAAAAATTGCTAAAGGAATGGCACTGGTATCGGCCTCGTATCCTTGTCCGATAAGTTTATCTAACAAATCTATATAAGTACGTTCCACTTGCTGTTCGGCTTTCTTCAATTCAATCTCCGCCTCCTCCCTATCCACTACCGCAAGTAAATCGCCTTTCTTTACGTAGGTTCCATTTCCCACGTATATAGAACGCAGGATACCGTTTACGGGCATGGTTAAATCGCTTTTCGATACAGCTCTCAGCTTTCCGTTACAAATAATTTGCTTTTGGAATGTTGTTTTGCGTAACATCATGGTATCAACGTAGTTTACGTTTAATTTTTCGCGTGTAGCTTCCATTCTGTCTTCCTCTATTTTGCGTTCTTTGCCTCCGTTGCAGGCACAAAATAGAGTTACTCCAACAAGTGTATTGTATAAATATCTCATTTCTCGTTATATATATGTTATTATTTAATCAAATTATCGAAGTCAACTGATAAATCCTTTTTATGAACATAATCATAAAGGGATAGTTTCTGTAACTCATAGTAGGCTGTCCAATAGGTTCGTAAGGCATTGATATATTGGGAACGGGCGTTATCCGACTCCTGTTGTGCGGTATTCAGCTCTGTTACTGTGATAGTTCCATTTTGAAAACGCTTACAAGTAATATCGTAACGTTCTGCCGCTATCTCCTGTGCAAGACCCGAAATCTCACACTGCTTAAATTGGTTGTTAAATTGCACCACTTTATTCCATATATTTTGTCTAAATTCAACCTCGGCCAGCTCTATCTCAGTTTGTGTTATATCCAAATCCGCCTCGGCCATTTTAACTTTTCCCTTACCTAGTCCCCAATCATATAGTGGCATGCGTAGGGTTAAACCAACTACTTCCCTATCCTTTAAGTTTTGATATGCAGCTTTAAATTCATTAGCATTCTGTGAGAAACCTAAATTTAATCTAAAATCAGCTTGCAAACCTCTAGTTGATTTTGCTTGTGCCAAGGCTCGTTTCGACTCTAACAATTTTAATTGCTGGGTGGCACTATGAGTAGAGTTGCGGTAAGCGTTATCTAGCACTTGTTCATAGTTTAGTGCTATATCGGGAACATTTTGCGGAACTAACAGTTCAACACTACTGCGATCCTTTAAGCCGATATAGGAACAAAAATTAAATAATTGCATCTCTAAGGACTGTTTAGTGGTATTAACACTTAACTCTGCATTTAATACAGAGAGTTTAAGTTGTAGGATTTCACTTCTAGTAGTTGTACCTAGCTCGAAACGCTTTTGGGCTGTTTCATATAGTTGTGTGCGATCTCGTAAATTCTCCATACTCTTTTTGTATTCTGCCTGAGCAGAAAGAACATAGAAGAAATAAGATGTAGTGGTAAGCGATATTTGCTCTAATGTTTCTAGATATTTCTTTTTAGAATTCTCATAGCGGAGTGGTTCTGTACGCTTACGCCACTTTAAAGAATTATATGCCTTTAAGGGCTGTGTATAATTTAGCGTGAATGGATTTGTGTTATAAGTGGTTTCATCATAACGATATTGATCTAGACGAGATGCATAGGAATTTAATGAAAACTGCCCACCTGTCAGCGCTATATTTTGATTTACAGACAAGCGTAAATTGTTACTTAAAGAATTATTTTCAACATAGGAAATATTCCCCGTCTCATAATCACGTACTTCGACAAGCGATCGGTCATAATTTCCTATGTCTCCAGACAAAACTAATGATGGCAGACGTTCTGCTTTGTACGATCTGAAATTCCAATATTGATTCATAAAACTAAATCTTGCCATCTTTGCTTGCGACGAATGTTGCCGGGCGTATACAATGGCACTATTTAGTGTTAGGGACTGAGCTTTACTATCCAATACATTAAAAAATATAGACAGAAAGAGCAGTGGACTATAAACAACAAAAATGCGTTTCTTTACTTTAATTGATAACGGATTTAATTCCATATGATTGTATTTGTTAAATTCACAATATTTTATTAAACAATGCAAAATAATTAATTAAAATTAACAATACAAATTTATTCAAATAATAAAATATTTCCATCTTGAATTGTTACATATATTGTTGCAAAATGACATACATATGGCATCATTGTAGTTAGAATACGAATGTAAAGTATAAGTACTATTATAAAGCATTAGCACATATATCCAAATAGAAACCTATCCATTATCCCATAGTAATATATCGATAAACTATCTCCTCTTATCACAGCCTATATGTGCATTTCCGAATAACAATATGTTCATATATCTTACTTCTCGTGAGAAATAAACAAACGAGGTATTCCGTAAGATGTAACTTACAGAATACCTCGTTTAATGATTATAACTGAGATTTACTTACCTATTTTTAGTGGAAGATTGCCTGTTGCCCGATGTACACTCCAGCCCCTGCCAAATATCCCAATAATGCTAGTAATGAAAAGTGTTTCATGTACCACATAAAATTAATTTTCTCAATGCCCATCACAACAACTCCAGCTGCCGAACCGATAATTAATAAACTACCGCCAACGCCCGAACAATAGGCCAAGAATTCCCAGAATGTTCCATCCTCAACAAAGTGACTCATAAAAGCCGGATCGCTCATTGTAGATAGCGTTTCCGGGTCGACAAGCGGATACATCCCTATTGCTCCTGCAACTAGCGGAACGTTATCAACAATAGAGGAAATAGCACCTATCACAAGGTCTATAATATAAACGTTATGGAACGTTTTATTTAACACGTTAGCCATGTCATTCAATATACCAGTACATTGTAATCCAGCAACGGCCAATAATATTCCTAGGAAGAATAGAATAGTTGGCATATCTACGTGCTTAAGTACATCGGGAACTCGCATTTTTACAGCATCAGGTGTTGGCCGTTTTTTACGATATAGAATTTCTGTATAAAACCATATTATTCCCAATGCCAATAAAATACCCATATATGGAGGCAAATGAGTGAATGTTTTAAATATTGGCGTAAACAATAAACCACCCACCCCTAATACAAGTATAGATACCCGTTCGCCGCGTGTGACGGCATATTCTATATCATGTTGTTCGCCTTCACCAGTAATTCGTGCATGTTCACTAATTACACCATGCAACATTCTATTGGCAATAATAGTAGGCACAATAACCGATACTATACTTGGCAGAATAAGATTAGGAATAAATGCTTGCGCATTTATGTTTCCGGACATCCATAACATAATGGTTGTGATATCCCCAATTGGCGACCATGCACCACCGCTATTGGCAGCAATGATAATAGCACCTGCAAAGATCCAGCGTTCTTTTTGGATAATAATTAAGCGTCTAACAAGCATAATCATAACGATGGCGGTTGTCATGTTATCCAGTACTGCCGACATAAAAAAACTTACCAATACAATAATCCATAATAATTTGTGCTTGTTCTGCGTGCGTATGCGGTTCGTTATAAAGTCAAAACCACCATGCAAATCCACAATCTCCACAATGGTCATCGCGCCAATCAAAAAGAATAGCGTTGAGCATATTTCTCCAAGCTGCTCAACTAATTGCGCATTAGCAATAAAACCAATACATTGCTCATGTATGGCTTTTGCCGCATATGTTGGATTGGTTGAAAGAAAAAATTCAAACTCCTCTTTACTTAAAATTGGTACTAACCAAGTTGCACCAGTAATGTATATAGTCCATATTACAACACCTAAAATAAGTGCTGTTGCTGCTTTGTTTATTCTTATTGTATGCTCAAGCGCTATAGCTAAATAACCTATGAGAAATAAGGTATAAATTAGTGTTATCATATATCTATGCTATCATGTTTTAGAAATAATATCCTGCACTGAAGAATACACCAAATTTTGTATCCCAGTTGGACATATTAAAAGTTAACTCTATTGGGCCCACTAAACTATTATGAGATGCCGTTATACCACCACCCCAAATATCATTCCCTTTAAATATTTGTTTAAAATAATCGTGCTGTTTAGCATAATTCCCCGTTAATGTGATATAGTTATTATATCCAATCCGATAACGTAACTTTGCCTGAAACATTAACAATGAATTATCAAACAGTTCCAAATCGTGTAATCCCATAAATGGTATTTGCTGATTCATATACTGCCCTGGCGTTTGTCCCCCCATACAATTTAAATACTGAAATGGGATATGTTTTCCAATTAAAACTCGTGAGTAAACGGCAGGGATTGCGTAAAATCGATGTGCTATTTTTAACGGTGCATAACCTTGGAAGTAGATAGACTGAAATGGTGTATACCCCTCATTATTAAGCATGTTTGTTGTAAACACTTTATAACGTGCCAACAGATTTACCCCTTTAGTTGGGAAATAGGCTAGGTTAATGGATTCATATTGTAATTCGGCCGTATAATTTGCATACCCCCGGGACTTAGCACCTTGTTGTGTATATCCTTCAGCATATAGCATTGTCCCAAACTTAAAGTATTCGAATTCGAAGCCAAGTTTAAACTTTAAATTCTGTCTATAAAAAGTGGTAAAGCTAAGTTCGCCCATATCATAGAAAAACGTAACATTACTTACCTTACGTCCTTTGTGAGACCAGTCCAAATCATTATATTGAAACTTATACTTTATTCCAAAACCATGAAGTAATTCATTCCCAAAATTATACTGTGCCACAACATAAGGATTCTTGCTTAAACGTACAGACAAAGATACTTTCGACTCCTTTAAGAAACCACCACCTAGTGTGGTGTTAACTAAAATGGATGCCATTGTTTCCGTATCGAAACGGAAACCTAGGTTAAGCGAATTTAATTTCTTAGGCGTTAGTTTTATAATCAAATTATATCTATCCGATCCAGCAGTAGGAATGCATGAATAATCTATCTTTTGATAAATACCGGTCCCATATAAATAAGTAATTCCTTGATTAATATCCTGGTATGAAGTATGTTCATACTCTTTGAGTCGTAGTATTTGCCTAATATAGGATTCCTCCTCTACCGGAACACCGCTAATTTTAATATCCTCTATGAAAATTGACTTGTGATCCAAATATTTATTCTGTAAATGAGGTGACGCATCCACCGTTGCGGGAACTCCGGCTGCTTCTTTCAAAGCTATAATTTTATCCCAATTGGCCCTAGCAACTCGCTCTCCCATGAGTATCATACTATCTATTGCTGGCTGAGTAAATGAAGCTATCGTATAACCTTGTAAATTAGGATTTAAATACAAACATTTATCCGGATTTTCCAATAAATAATTTTTATTCTTTACATATTCCGTATTGCCCAATAAATCTATCATCTGGTCCAAAACAGCTTTGGCACTTGTCAAATCCTCTGCAGTTTCATAACCCGTATTCAAGTCTACACCAATTAGGATATCGGCACCCATATCTGTACAAACATTTACAGGAAAATTATTAGCCACACCTCCATCAACCAAAACCATCGAGTCAAGATGCATAGGCGAGAAAACTCCCGGAATAGACATACTGGAACGCATTGCAATTGGCAGTACACCACTTTTCATTACATATGGTTCGCCGGTTAATATATTTGTAGCAACGCAATTAAACGGTATTGGCAGTGTAAAGAAGGAGATAGAATCATGATAACCAATGGTTAATTCCATAAAAAGATTATAAATGTTCTGTCCACCCAATAAACCGCCAGGCAATTCTATCTTTTTATTCTTTATAGGAAGAGAAAATAAATATTTTGAACCATACTCCTTCTCATAAAACGGTTTATCGGACTGATACTGTTTATCACTAAGTAAAAAACGCCAATTTTGAATACGCACAAGGCTATCCAACGTTTTTGCATCATACCCAATAGCATACAATGCCCCAACTAACGATCCCATACTTGTACCCGCAATATAATCAATAGGAATACCGGCTTCCTCAAGCACTTTCAAAACACCTATATGCGCAACGCCAAGTGCGCCCCCCCCACTCAACACAACCCCAACCTTTTTTCGCTCAGCAAACATACCAAACGGGAGTAGCAACATTAAAAGCATTACTGTTATTTTCCTTACCATAACTTATTGTTTACAATATTCAACTTCTAATACGTTATTATCAAGAAAAATATATACCTTCTCAGAGCTTTTAACCTACATTAATCTTTATATCTCTTCCTTAATTTTTGTATAACTACATAACATGCTACGCATATTTTTGAACAGATAGTAAGAAATGAGCAAGGAACGTTGTACCTTTGTTACATATTTCATTTAATGAGTAAACAATCCATGACTGATAATAAAATTATATGCGCAATATCAACAGCTCCGGGAATGGGAGCTATAGCGGTTATCCGAGTTTCCGGACAAGGATCTATTGAACTTGTAGACAAAATATTCCGTTCGCCGTCAAACAAAACATTGACACAAGCAAAAGGAAACACCGTATTATTCGGTTCTATTGTAAGAAACAATGCACTTCTAGACGAAGTACTAGTTACTGTATTCCGCGCACCCCACTCATTTACAGGCGAAGATGGAATTGAAATTGCATGTCACGGATCCGTATACATTCAACAACAATTACTTCAACTACTTGTTGATACTGGAGCACACATTGCCGCTCCCGGTGAATTTAGTAAACGTGCATTTTTGAATGGTAAGATGGATTTATCCCAAGCCGAGGCCGTAGCCGATCTTATCAGCTCCTCATCGGCAGCTTCCCACCGCATGGCATTAAACCAAATGAAAGGTGGCTTCTCAACGGAACTCATCTCTCTTCGCGGGCAGCTGCTGCACCTTACTACATTACTTGAATTGGAATTAGACTTCTCAGAGGAGGATGTAGAATTTGCAGATCGCAGTGAACTAACACGCATAGCAATGACCATTGAGCAATTACTAGCTCGCCTATGCAACTCATTTACACTTGGAAATGTTATTAAAAATGGCGTTCCTGTTGCACTTGTCGGTAACACCAACGTAGGGAAAAGCACCCTACTCAATGCTCTTCTAAACGAAGAAAAAGCCATTGTATCCGACATTGCTGGCACCACACGAGACGTTATTGAAGACACTATAAACATTGAGGGTATTACCTTCCGTTTTATCGACACGGCAGGAATACGCCACACCGAGGACACAGTTGAAAATATAGGGATTGAACGCACCTTTGCTACAATTGGAAAAGCAAACATAGTAATGTTACTTACCGACTTACGCGATGGTATTGAGCAATTCATTGCCTATTACAATCAAGTAAAAGCACATATGCTTTCCAATGCCCGTCTCGTTATTGTAGTAAACAAAACCGATCAAATGGAACACTTGGAAGACACCCTTGCACAACTTAAAGCTTTCACTCAAAACGAACCAATAATTCCAATATCTGCAAGACAATCGCACAACATGGACCAACTAATCAACGAACTCATTGCCACCGTTAACCTCGATGCCCTTAACAGCAGCGACGTCATCGTTAGCAACATCCGTCACTACGAAGCCCTCTCCCACGCCCGTACCGCTATCGAACGCGTCATCGCCGGCCTCAACTCCCATATCAGTGGAGAATTTGTTTCTCAAGACATTCGCGAATGCCTGCATTATCTTGGAGAAATTACAGGCGACATAAGTACAGATGAAGTACTTGGCAATGTGTTTAAGAATTTTTGTATCGGAAAGTAAGGCAGTAAAATAAGGGATTGCGAAAAACAGTCCCACAACAGAAATAAGCATGAAAACACCAACAAATACAAGGGTTTACGTATTTGTTGGTGTTTTTACTTTTGTCTAACCTTATTGCGTAATTGTCGTATATTTGTTGTTATTTTGTTGCTCGACATTTTAAAAGCAACAAAAGCAACAAAAACATAAAAACAACAAGATATGGCATCAAAAGAACCAATTAGAGTTAGGACAAGAACTCTCCCATCGGGAAACAAAACTGTGTATCTTGATATATACATAAATGGTAAAAGAGAATATGAGTATCTAAAACTATATCTTATACCAGAGAAGAAGCGTGAAGACAAGGAGGCAAATAAGCGTAAGCTACAGCTTGCAGAAGCCATTAAGGCTAAACGGATAGTTGATTTACAAAATGGAGAATTTGGCTTTAAGACAGCATACAAAGAGGACACAAAGTTTTTTGATTACTACAAAGCATTGTGTGAAAAACGTAGAGGTCCGGAGACAGGCAAGAGCAACGGCAATTGGGGGAACTGGTATTCCTGTTTAAAGCACTTAGAGATTTACTGTAAAAACAAGAATATCACATTCGCGGATATCACCCCGGTTTGGATTGAAGGTTTTAAAAACTATTTGGAGCGAGATGCTAAATGCTGGGGAAGTAATTACCGAAAATGTTTAAATGATAAGCCTCTCTCAAGGAACTCGAGAGTAAGTTACTTTAATAAATTAAAAGCTTGTATGAATCAGGCTTTCGATGATCGTATCATTGCACATAATCCTATACGTGGTATTGAGAGCTTCCAACCAGAGGAAGGAACAAGGATGTATCTCACTATTGAGGAATTAAAGACATTAGCACAAACAGAATGCCCTTATCCCGGTATTAAACGTGCTTTTCTCTTTTCATGTCTTACAGGATTACGCCGAAGTGACATACTTAAAATGACGTGGGGCGAGGTGGTTAAACAAGGTGAATATACTCGTATTATCTTCAAGCAGAAAAAGACCGGTGGTCAGGAATATCTTGACATTAGCCCGGAAGCTGAATATTATATGGGAGAACGTGGTAAACAGAAGGATCAAATCTTTACCGACATCCATTCCCCTTCTGTAACCAATACGGCCATAAAACTATGGGCGGCAAAAGCCGGTATTCATAAAGAATTGACATTCCATTGCGGAAGGCATACTTTTGCAACTATGATGCTTGATTTAGGTACTGATATATATACTGTGTCTAAATTACTAGGACATCGCTTTTTATCCACGACACAGATATATGCGAAGGTGATTGATAAGAATAAACAGGCGGCTGTGAAGTTAATTCCAAGGTTAGAATAAAAAGAACTCTATCTCAATACGTTTATCGTTGTTATAGCCCCATAGTATTTTAACTCAGTAATATAAAAGCTAAATGATGTATAAAGATTGTCTATGACCTATGTAAATGTGATTAACAATTATCCCGTATTAAAGATTGTTTGCATCTGTAGAATGAGAATCGGAATAAATACTAACACATTATGATGCAATATTGCTTTGCTCTCACTATAAAGTGTTAGCATTTATTTCTATCTTTGCAAAGATTTATTTTAAAAAAATATAATATTCTGATTACTATAATGGAAAATAATATAATTAGGTTCATAGATTTATTTGCTGGGATTGGAGGAATACGATGTGGGTTAGAACTTGCAGCAATTGAGGCTGGATACAAGTCAGAATGTGTATTTACTTCAGAAATAAAAAAACACGCAATACGAGTCTTAAATCAAAATTATCCAGACGAAATTGTATATGGTGATATTACTACGATATCTGAAGATGATATTCCTGATTTTGATATTCTTTGCGCTGGTTTTCCTTGTCAAGCTTTTTCTTCAGCTGGTAAAAGATTAGGGTTTAGCGATACAAGAGGAACATTGTTTTTTGAGGTGGAGCGTATATTAAAAGCAAAAAAACCCAAAGGATTTATTTTGGAAAATGTTGAGGGATTAGTAAATCATGAAAAAGGAAATACTTTAGCTACGATAATTGCTCATCTTGAGAGAATAGGTTATAAAGTTTCGTATAAGATATTAAATTCTAAAGAATTTGGTATCCCTCAAGAAAGAAAACGTATATATATTGTTGGAACTCTTAACAAATCTGTATCACTAAATAATTTCCCGATTGTCCGTAGCCTAGTAAAAGACATATTAGAAAGCGGATTACCCACAAGCGATACTATTTTTATCCGACAATTACTAAGCATATATGATATTAAAGAACTTTATGGTAAATCTATAAAAGACAAGAGAGGTGGTGACTCAAATATTCATAGTTGGGATATAGAATTGAAAGGCCCACTCTTAAAAGAACAAAAAGATTTCCTTAATCAGTTAATGAAAGAAAGACGAAAAAAGAAATGGGCCTTAGAGCATGGTATAGATTGGATGGACGGAATGCCATTAACTTTTAAACAGATACAGACATTCTATAACAATGACAATTTGAATTATTTCTTGCAAGACATGGTAGATAAAGGATATTTAAAATACGAATATCCTAAAAAATTAGTAAGAAAAACAACGGAAAGAGGCATATCTTCTTATAGGGAATATGATATAACGAAAGAGAAAGGCTACAATATTGTTGCAGGAAAATTAAGTTTCGAAATAAATAAGATTCTTGATCCAAACGACATCGCTCCGACATTAGTTGCCATGGATATGCAAAAAATATATGTGGAAGATAATGGCAACTTGCGAAAGTTATCATTAAGAGAAGGCCTACGCTTATTTGGCTACCCTGAGTCTTACTCATTTAACGTTACAGAGAAAGAGGGGTACGATTTACTTGGGAACACCGTAGTAGTCCCTGTCATAAAAGCTATCGCAAAACGTTTAATAAATATAATAAAAGAATAATATGGAGGCGGCAGAAAATGTTTACCGTATTTTAAAAAATGATTTTGGTTTCAAAAATGCAACTGGCTCTATAAAATTTAATCTTAAAGATTTTTCTATAAATGTAGAGCAAAATAATATTGTAGGGAATATTTTAGAAGAATGGTTAGCCAAATGGCTCACAGCCAAAAAAATTGCACATATATATAATAAGAAACAAGAATCTCCTGATTTTTGGTTGGATCCAACCAATTTGGAAACAGATTGGTTGGAAATAAAATCATTCACTGGTAGTCCAAACTTTGATATTGCGGCGTTTAGAAGTTTTATCAATCTTATAATTAATAAACCGTACAAATTACATTCTAAATTTCTACTCATTAAATATTCAATGCATAAAGATATTGTAACCATTGAAGATTTTTGGCTTAAGAATTTATGGGAAATCAGTAGTCCAAGTGAAAAATGGCCAATAAAAGTTCAATACAAGAACAAAGTTATTGTGAATATACGACCTGCTGTATGGTATTCCGACAAGACAGATTTTTCAGTATTCAAATCATTGGAACATTTCTTAGCAGCACTAGAGCAAACTATTTACAAATACCATGATACTAACAGTTTAGCTGATAATTGGAGTGAGAAGTTATGTAAAAGCTATAAAAATTTCTATAAAAAAGATTTAATAATACCAAGATGGAATGATATAAAAAATGAATATATAACTAAGGAATAATATCAATATTAAAGACCACCCCGATTTTTATATCGATGAGGTGGTTTTTAATTAAAATAAACTTCAAGGTATCTCAATAATCTTATTATACCTCTTATTGTATATGACTTTTATTTCCACATATGAAGTCTATGCCATGAAAATAAACTCTTAAGTGGCTTCTTGTGGATACGCCATTATTTAACTGAAACATACTTGATTGCTACAGTATTGTCTACTTGTACTACTCCAGATGATTTCATAACTGTAATTACTAAATCTTTCTTTCTATTCAACAATGTAATCAATTCATATAATAACTACTGAAAAAATAAATGTAAACATAGTATATCTATTTAAATTACATTTATATCGACCATAGAAGTTATTATTTTATCATTTAGCGTATACTCTCTTACAGTAATCATATATTCCTGTGTGGCAATAATTTTCCCTTCAAGCATCTCTTCGTTATCGATATGTCCACTTATGACATGATCTTCATCTACGTCATAAAATGACCATGTCTTCTTATTTATATCTATTTTTATAAAAGTTCCACTATATGCCAAATACTCATCTCTTATCTCAACCTCGCGATTACAGAAATATTCATAAGCTCTAAATAAAGACTCTTTATTTGTGCGATAAGAAATTACTCCATTGGGATCATTTTCTGCATATCTTTGGATCTTTAATCCTAAGTTACTATTACATAGTGACGTAATGAATGATTTATAATGGTCCAAAGTATGTCCTCCAAAATTCCTTCTAAGTTCATCAAAATCGGTATTATTATTTATATTTAATAATCTATCTATGTCTCTAAGTGTCATTTCAATGATATTGCCTCCAAACATATCAGTTTCAATATCAATAAATAAATGGACATTGAACGAAGCTACCGAGGTACTAAAAACTCTAAACTTATTCTCTAATGATAATCTATCCTGTGTTTTAGTTTTTTTCTTATATCTGGCTATTGCCATCTTCTTATACGAAGATAAAACATTTAATAAGACTTCCGGATCAGCATCTGGCGAATTATTATCATCATATAAACCAAGGTGAATAATTGGTCGTCTCTTTTCTGTCGCTTCCGTTTTAATTTCTTCCGTCCTCTGACATTCAGGTGTGATCTTTATTTTAAAACCCTCTTCAGGAAGCATTTCCTCTGTTATTTCACTATCATATATCTTTGCAAAAAAATAATCATCATGTTCTGATAAAATAAAATACATTGCATTCTCAGGATTTACATATATATTCCTAAGATCTTCATTTCCTTGACAAAAGGAATTTAATCTATATTGAGATATCATCACAGCTAGATAATTATGATTATCATCTAAAAGCATACAAAGATATGACGTTCCAGTCCTGTCTTGTCCAACAAAAATTTGCACTGTATCATAGTACACAAGGACTTTTGTAGATATTATATGTGTAATAGTATTCCTCATAGTAATATATAGTTCATTGTATCTACATTAAACACTGATGATCTCCACCAAGAATAATGTCTCGGATTTTGATTAGCTGGAGTATTTTTTATACTACCATCTTCTGTTTTTAGTTTTATCTTGATTATATTTTTACTCCTAAGACTAGGTAATTTTTTCATAGACAATGCATCTTCCTCTGACAAAAATACCGAAATTGATCTACATTGACACTCTGCTACAGGAAATTTCCTTTTGGGAAATAGTCTTCGATGAGAATAAAAATCTATATCGTTTGGAACTTCGTTATTTATTAATCGAAAAACTTCAATATTATCTGTAGGCGTAGCATCCGCTGGCGGACACATATCATTTAAGCTATCTAAATCCTCAAACCACATTTGATCTTAATTTAAAACACCCAATCTCCACAACCAACTCCAATTAATATTTTTTATTTTATACTTCTCTGCGTTACCGTGCCAACAACACGATATACCTTCCGCACAATAGTTTTAGGTACTGTAAAGTCGTTATATTCTCCATTGGCACTTCTTAATACGAATCTGCCATCGCTTTCATTATAGATCGTCTTTACGAGTACATCATCTTCTGTTACCACAACATATATTTCACCTAACTCAACATATTCAAACCAATTGTGGCGCTCTCTAAGTACAAGTAGGTCTCCGCTGTTGATAATAGGCATCATTGAATTGCCAGTTGCAGTTATAACGACATCGCCTTTCTTTGCATAAGGAACACTTAGCGTGCCAACCATGCTTTCGGTATCTAACTTACTTATACCAAAGCCAGCCGATGCCTCTGCGTTGTATATTGGGATATTTATATTATCTCCTGTAGGATTACTGATAGCGATATCACAATCATCTACGACTGGATTTGAAGTTATCAACATATTCCCTTCTCCCGTAATTAACCAATCTATAGAAATTATAGGTTCAGCTATAACTATCTTCTCGATTGTAGAAAATTTTGGTTCAGATGTCCCTTTTACACAATCTCTCAATGATGGTTGTGTTATTCCTATCTTCGAAGCAAACTTATTTAAAGATAATCCTGAATATTCAACAATCATCCCAATACGCTGATTTATAGTTGTATCCATAATAATACAATGTTAAAATTATATTATTTATAGTTTTACCTATAAATAATTCCTTTTTTTCTTTGTTGTTTATAGTTTTACCTATATATTTGTATCTGTAAACAATAGGCATTGCCTATTCAAAGCATAAGCAATGCTTAATTTACAAAGATATAAATAAATTAACACTATCATATTATGATACGGAAAATAGTAATCAGAAGATTAGCGAATAATAATCATGAATTATATAAGGTAATTAAGTTACAAATATTTGGATTGACATTTTTTCAGAGGATAATAATATAATCCACAAACATTAACGGTTTTATATAAAGGTTCGATTCCTTTAAATGTTCTATTATTAATTAAATGTTTCTCAGGCATGTATAATGAAATAATCCTACCGAAAGGTAACAAAAAGAAATTGGCGGTTGCTCTAAATGTAAATAGAAATACCGTATCAAGTGCACTCCTTTTCCGGAGGAATACAGATATCGAAAAACGAATTCAGCGCGAAGCATTAGAGAATTTCGACGGGGAATTGATAGAGAAAAGAAAAGCTAGAAAATCTAACGTATTAATAGAGGCAACATGAATGAATTATACGCTATGTTATCAGAACGATTAGATCGTATCGAAACACTAACAATCATTTCCGGTAAGAACGTTTTAAATATGGCAGATGTGGTGCTTTTAACCGGATTGAGCAAGAGTAGAATATACCATTTAATGAGTGCGGGTGAAATTCCATACTATAAACCTACGGGCAAGTGTGCATTTTTTAAGAAGAGTGAAGTAGAAGATTGGTTATTCTCCAATAGAGTTGATAGTAGAAAAGAGATTGAACAACAAGCAACTACTTATGTCGCAACTAATAGGAGATAAAGAATTGATTGAAAGAGCTAATAAGGTACATTATACTGAAGCCTTTCTTATTGACGAATTAATTGAATTAGCGTCTGACGAAATTACTGTGCGTACATTGGAAAAGATCCAGTGGAGAAAGTATAAGATAGAGGAATATAGCATTTAGTTTATTTATCCATATTATAATTAAAGCTGATGGTCATGCATTACTATGCGTTGCGGGTTCGATTCCCGTGAGCTTACAAAAAAAGAGCCGCCAAGTTTCTCAGGCTTGACGACGGCTCTTGCTAAACAAGTTCTTTGACATACTGACCGTTCTCTGTGAGTAGAAGGAAGTAGCGAGCTCGCCGTAATCCGTTAAGGTAGCGATAAAGTAACGCCAAAACCTACACCCTACTGATAGTCAGAACATCAAAAAAACATCCCTGTTTGTTTGACATATAACGTGTTAAGCAATACAGGGTTTTATTAATTGTATTAATTAACACAACAAAGATATGGAAAATAAATTATCCATTCAAGACCTTAAAGCTATGACATACATTGAAGTCATTGATCACTCGTATGTTCAAACGAGGTTTAAGGCACTGTATCAATCTATTCAGGGTTCAGATGATGCGCAAGCTGAAATGTTCTTTGAGAAAGAAACACACTTCTTAAAGAAGATCCTATCAGAAAATAGTAGCCTATCTAAGGCTACAGGATTTTCAATCTACGGAGTTCTTATGGATATCGCATCCATGGGAATAACTTTAGAAAATGTTTCTCGACCTTTAATCTATATCCTACCGGCCAATGCTAATGTAGGGACCAAGGATAAACCGAAATGGGAAACGAGAGCCACTGTAGAGATTTCTCCTTATGGAGAACTTGACCTTAGGATACAAGCCGGGCAACTTCTTTATGCAGACCGCCCGGTCGTTGTTTATGAAGGAGACTTGTTCCAACCACTCGTTAATGATAATGGACAGAAGATTGTTAAATACCAAGCTTCTATTCCGCGTCAAAGCAACAATGTGATCGGATCATTCATTAAGGTAGTACGGCCTAACAATTCGTTTGATTTCTTTTGGATGCTTCCGGAGGACATTGATCGACTAAAAAAATACTCGTCAAAGAAAAATAGAGGTAACGCCAATGAGCTTTACGGAAAGGATTCTGCATCTATTGATACAGGATTTCTTGAAGCAAAAACCATCAAGCATGCTTTTAAAACATTCCCTAAATTGAGATTAGGACAATTCTCCAAACTTCAAGAGGAGGCGAATGCTGTTGATTATGGGTTGGATGAACCTATCTATAATCAAACAGAAGCTCACGAGGAAACAAGTGAGGAAGAAACCCCAGAACCAATCCTTACAGAGCGTCAAACCATAGTTGATAACCCTGATGAACCTTTTTAAAAATGGATATAGTTAAACAAAATGACATGGTAGGCATATTGTCGTCTACCTCTTCAATCGTTGAGCAAAACAACGACAGCAGAAACAAAGCAAGCGTAGTTATTAATAACATGCTTGAAACCATTCGTAACACCCCAATCCAAGAGGACCAGCAAACAAAGTTTCTTGACGATCAAGTCAAAGTATTAATTGACAAACTTAAAAAGACAGTTAAAGCTTGCGAGGAACGGCGCAAACCAATCACACAAGCCTTTGATGAAGTTCGTAAATACTTCACCTCTATTGAAGCGGATCTTCTAAAAGGTCCGGAAGTGTCGCAACTTATTGCTTACCGTAATAATGTAGCTAAATACTTTGCGGAACAGGAAAGACTAAGAGAGCAGGAAAGAGAAAAGCAACGACAAATTCAACAGGAACGGATTAACGTTCAGTCTAAGGTCCGGGACCTACTCAATGCCTCTTTAAATAATCAGATAGAAGCGATGAAACAACAAATTTCATCGCTTTTTAATTCTCTTGAATTGAGTAACTTTAATACGGTATCCGAAAAGATATCGGGATTCAAAGCTGAGTGCAGCTTAGAAATAGTTCTTCCTGCATCCCTCTATGTTACAGCTAAAGAGATAAGCGACTACTACAATGAGATGTTACCTCGAGTAATAATAGATTCTAATGATACTTTTGATAAAGCATTGTTAGAAACTAAAATGTTTTACACCAATCGTCTATCCTCTAAAAAAGAAGAGCTAATGGCAATTGCTAGAGCATCTAAGGAGGAGGCAGAACGAATTAGAAAAGAGGCAGAGGAGCGAGAAAAGAGAGAAGCCGAAGCAAGAGCCAAACAGAAAGCAGAGTTAGAAGCTAAACAGAAAGCAGAGCTTGAAGCACAAAAAACGGAGCAACAAGTAAACGCAATGTTTACAGAAAACTATGCATCCGGTCCTACTCTTGAGGTAAAAAAACAACTTAAAATTGAAGTTGTCAATCCTGCCGGATGGGGACAACTATTCATGTTTTGGTTTGAGAATGAAGGTAAACTTCTTTCTAACGATAAGATTGAGAAGAAAACACTCCTTCAGATGAAAACATTTGCAGAAAAGCACGCAAATAAGACAGGAGAGTTAATTAATTCTCCTACTCTAAATTACATCGAGGATGTATCAGCCAAGTGATTACTATAGAAGGTCGGAAGTTTCAAACTCCGACCTTTCTAAGTTGAAACAAGAGCTTTATGGCGACATGGAGCGCGATCCTACATTAGCTTACAACTTTGGTCGCCTCATAGACTGTATGATTACTGAACCTGAAAAAGTAAATTTCTTCAATCTTACTTGCGACGGCGAACAATATACAGCTAAGGACTTTGAAGTTGCCGAGCGAATGAAGTTATTCTTCCAAAAGGACGAAATGGCGCGCACCATATTAAAGCTTGCGGATACACAGAAAATCATGGTTAATCCCAAACAAACGTTCGACTCCGAAATGTTCACACTTCCGGCACGTTGTAAATGGGACTTATGGATGCCATCATTAGGATGGGGAGGTGATTTAAAAAGTACTACAGCCAAAACACAACGAGAATTTGAAGAGGCTGTTAAATATTTTGATTATGACCGCCAACGCTATTTCTATATGAATATGGCCGGTTCCAATCAGGATGTACTTATCGGCGTTTCAAAAATCAACTACAAGGTATTTAAAGTACTAATCAAGCGTGGTGATCCTCTTTGGAAGTCAGGCAGAGAGAAGTGTTTAAACCTTGCAGAAAAGTATTACTTATTATTTGGAGACCTATGATTATAACATCATTAGCAGACCTAGAACAAGAGGTTGAAATGATAGAAGAGTATCTTCTTATTCAACCTGACGACAATCCGGCATTAATGGTTGAGAGAGGCAACGAGTTAGTTGTTTACTTAGCGCGCACAGGAAAGATGTTAGCCGATGCAAAGTATCATCAAGATACAGCTTATGCCAACTCGGTTATCAGAGAAATGGGACGTGACGCTAAGATACCGCCTTCAATACTCAAAAACCTTGTCGAAGCATCTTGTAAGAGAGAAAATCTATTAGTAAACTCTTTAGAACGACTAAACCGTTCATGTGTGCATCAAATAGATTGGCTTCGCACTTTAATCTCTAAAGCAAAGGAGGAAATGAGATATGAGAATTTTGGAAAGTAATTGCTTTGAAATAGCTTTCGAGTTCAATCGACAACTCAGCACGGCAGTCAAAAAACTTCCCGATGCTGTTTACGACCGATCGTTAAAAGCATGGACTGTTCCATTGATGCACCGCGATAGAGTTGTTGAATTTTCACTACGCCACGGTATTCCAATAATCAAGCTTAGGAAATGGGAAAAGAAAGACATTCCACCAATGCCGGAACTTGACATTGAAATACCTCTTAAACTCACTCCTTACCCCTATCAGGCTAAAGGAATCGCTTATAACATAAAGCACAAACGCGTACTTATTGGCGATAAAATGGGATTGGGAAAAACTTGTCAAGCCATAGCCTCAGTGGTTGCCCTAAACGCTTTTCCTTGTTTAATTATTTGTCCGGCATCATTGAAAATAAATTGGCAAAGAGAGTGGAGAATGTGGACAGACAAGAGGGTTTCTATTTTAAATAATACAAACCGGTACAGTTGGCCTCAATTCGCTTCCGGCAACTCCCCGTTCGGCGCTCAGGTAAAAACAGATGTATTTATTTGCAACTACGAGAGCTTAGCTAAATTCTTTGTCGATTACTACAACACACCCAAAGGCGTTAAACCACTCTTAAAGGACATTGTATTCAATAAAGATATCGATCTTTTTAAATCAGTCATTATCGATGAAGCGCACCGGGTTAAAGAACCATCTACCCTACAAACCAAACTCACAAGGGGTATATGTAACAACAAAGAAGTAATATTTGCCATATCAGGAACACCCATCGTTAATAAAGCAAAGGATCTTGCTTCCGAGCTTGCAATCTTAGGGAGAATAAATGAGTTTGGCGGATACAAAAACTTTGTAACCAATTACGGTTTCAACGATCATCTGGAGGAACTTCACTACAAACTATCTACTACATGTTTTTATTCACGAAACAAGAAAGAGGTATTAACAGAACTTCCCGATAAAATCAGGACCGTAGTGCCTTGCGAAATAACCACACGAAGAGAGTATGACGAAGCATTAGCGGACCTAAGCCAATACTTGTATAAGTACAAACACGCCACAGACCAGGAAGTAGCGCGCGCCATGCGAGGCGAGGTAATGGTACGTATTCATCACTTAAAACACATATCGGCTCGCGGAAAACTAAACGATGTATGCGACTATATATCGGACGTTATCGAACAAGGGGAAAAGATCATTCTATTTTGTCACTTAAAAGAGGTTGCCGGAATGATACTACAACGCTTTCCGGAGGCTGTATCAGTACTCGGAGACGATTCAATGGCACAACGACAACAAAACATCGATGCTTTCCAAGAGGACGATAATGTAAACGTAATTGTTTGCTCCATAAAAGCGGCCGGCGTTGGACTTACTCTTACTGCCTCTTCGAACGTTGCCTTTATTGAACTCCCATGGACTGCAGCCGATACAGACCAATGCGAGGATCGCTCACACCGTATCGGGCAAAAGGATTCAGTAAACTGTATCTACTTTCTAGGTGCAGGGACAATAGACGAGGATATCTACGAACTCATCAAGGAGAAGCGCAATGTTTCCAACAAGGCTACAGGCGGAAAGAATGAAGCGATTGAAGAACTATCAACCTTTAACGATTTAATCACAAGACTACAAAGATGAATAGATACAGAACGAGCTCCGGAGAGCTCATTGATAAAAGTATCATAGATGCAAATGTAGTGAAAGCTAAGAAGCAAAAGATTGCAGTCATGATAGACAAATACGGCTATGTATTTTGTGAAACCTGTGGTATTAACTCTAATCACCACATTATTGATTGTTCGCATGATATCTCTGTGAACGATTGCCAGAGAGATGGAATGAGTGAATTGGCGTGGGATGTAAATAATATCACCATGCGATGTCGAGATTGCCATACTAAACACGACCATAAAAACAAATTCAATGAATGAACTTATAAGAATAACCGAACAGAACGGACAACAAGCTGTATCCGCAAGAGATTTACACCAATTCTTAGAAAGCAAACAAGACTTTTCAACATGGATGAAAAACCGTATTGACAAATATGGATTTGTTGAAAATATAGACTATTGCTCACTCCATAAAATTGTGGAACGAGAAACAGGAGCTACGACAAGAAGAGAATACGCCCTCACCATCGACACAGCCAAACAACTCGCAATGGTCGAAGGTAACGACAAAGGCAAACAAGCACGCCGTTACTTCATAGATCAGGACAACGCATACCGAAAGATGCGAACAGCAAACCAAGTACCGGGATCTTTCCGAGATGCGCTCCTTCTTGCTGCACAACAACAAGAAGAGATTGAAAAACAAAAAGCACTCATAGCCTTCCAAGCTCCAAAAGTCTTATTTGCACAAGCCGTTGAAACATCACAAAAATCAATCCTTATTGGAGAGATGGCAAAGATTCTAAAACAAAACGGCGTTGACATGGTCGAGAAAAGATTCTTTGAATGGCTTAGAGTAAACGGCTACTTATGTTCTCATGGCGAACGATACAATCAGCCTACCCAACGATCCATGGAACGAGAGCTGTTCGAAATGAAGAAAACCACTATAACCAAACCTTCGGGCGAAGTTATTGTTAAGACCACCACAAAGGTAAGCGGTAAAGGACAGATCTACTTTGTAAACAAGTTCAAAGATGAAATCCATATTAAACAAAGAAGCATCACTACTAATTGAGTTGCTTCTTTCTTATGTACCACTATTGGGTGATACAATAAAAGATAGAAACAAGAAAACACAGATTAATAAACTCATTAAAAAATTAAAGACATGATAGCAAATTGGTTTGAAGCAAAGGTAAAGTACATTAAAATAACAGAAGATGGACGTGAGCGCAAAGTAAGTGAATTGTATCTCTTGGATGCAATGAGTTATACTGAAGCAGAAGGTGGCGTTATCAAAGAAATGGAGTCCATTGTGCACGGTGATTACTACATTGACGCTCTAAAGAAATCAAACATCTCAGAAGTTGTTCCATCGGATGATGAGAATGACGACAAATGGTACAAGGTCAAAGTATCTTTCATTGACGCTGACGAGGTATCAGGTAAAGAGAAAAAAAGCAACCAATACTATTTAGTTCAAGCATCGGACATCAAACGTGCAATCGAGAATATCGAAAAAGCACTATCTACATTTGTTGTACCTTACGATTTAGCGGTAACAGGAGAAACTAAAATTGTTGACGTATTCCCTTATGAAGAACCCGATAAAACCACTGAAGCTTAAATTCATCAACGGCAAATGGGTGAATCCAGGAGAAGCAACAACTAAAAAATCAAAGTTCAATAACACTAAAGTTGGCAACCATGCTTCAAAAAAGGAACACAACCGGGCCAATGAATTAAAGTTTCTCGAACAACAAGGTATTATCTCAAATCTGAGGGAGCAAGTAAAGTATGAACTAGTCCCCTTACAACCTCTTAATAAAGGGTATTCAGAAAGGTCAGTCACTTATGTGGCTGACTTTGTTTATATCCGAGAAGGTGTAGAGATAGTTGAAGACACCAAAGGTTTTAGAACAAGAGAGTACGTTATTAAGCGAAAGTTAATGAAATACTTTCACAACATAGAAATCAAAGAAACATGAATAAGCTACAAGAACTACAATCAGAAATTGACGCATTACGTCACGAAAATGAAGCATATAAAAAAGCGCAAGATCTTCTAAAAGAAGATATCGAAAAAGCAAATGCACAAATAAAACACCTCAAAGATGTTATTGCAGGAGCGCGCGCTTGTAAGGATTTATTAGAGTTAGATCTTGTCAAGAAAGAAGGAATTATCTGGAGATTAAGATCCGAAAATGAGCAACTAAAAAAAGACGTGGAGGAATTATCATGATTGAGCTTATAGCATACAGCAAAACACTAGCAAAGCCTACTCCTCCTGACAAATGGAGCGACAAGGATAGTCAAATCATGGGCGAGCATATTAAACAAACGCTTAGAGAACAAGCGGGATATTCCTCAGACGAACCACTAAAAGAGTGTGGAGAATGCCATGAGAAGAAACCGTTCAGATTTTTCGGACATGACGCAAAAACAACAGACGGTTTTACGGTAATATGTTTCCGCTGCCGAAACATTCGTCTAATGAATCGTCTAAAATTCGTCTAACAAAAATATAACACACACATGAATAAATTAATAGGACAATTAGTGGAATGGACATTGTATCCTAATTCAGTAGCAGTAGTTACTAAATACGACAAAGATACAAGCATGATGGAGTTATTGTACACTCCTGGCAATCATACCGAAACAGCGCACGCATCGGAATGTAGAATTGTAGAAATAATTAGTTTGAACGACTTAAATAAATTGAGAAATGGTAAATAAAGTAATCCTAATAGGAAACGTCGGAAAGGACCCAGAAATAAAGACAGTAGGCGACAATAAGGTTGCATCTTTTACGCTCGCTACCTCTGAGACGTTCAAAGATAAGTCAGGAGAGCGTAAAACAGTATCGGAGTGGCACAACATCCAACTATGGGGAAAAGTGGCTGAAATCGCAGAAAAGTGGGTAAAAAAAGGCTCTAAACTTTACATTGAGGGAAAACTAAGAACATCATCGTGGGAAAAAGACGGAAATAAGCACTATCGAACAGAGGTGATGGCTAATACTATTCAATTCATTGGAGCAAGAAAAGAGGACGAACAAGCCACTCAACAATCTCATGAACAAGCCACATATCAACCGCAAGAGCATGTTCCTTATCCTGAAAATTATGATTTACCGTTCTAATGGGAAGCTTTAATACACTCAACAAAATACGTTGCAATTTTAGCGTAATACCTAACGCTTTAATTGAGGATTGCTCTTTATCTGATAGAGCGAGATTCTTATTTGTTTTCATGGCGTCGAAGCCTGATAATTGGCTGTTTTATAGAAATAAATTAGCCAACGACATCGGCTATCATGTCGAGACCTTAGATAAATACATGAAAGAATTAATCTCATCAGGATGGGTTGTCAAATCAAAACAAGCCATATCTGAAGATGGGAAATTTGGTTCTGTTTCATACTATCTTATGGACGTACCCGTTACGGAAAATTTCCATAACGAACCGATGGGGAAAATTACCGTGACGGAAAATTACCGTGACGGAAAATTTCCTAAACATAACAATAAGGATATATTAAACAATAAGAATAATATAAATAATAAGGAATGTGAGTATAGCGCGTGTGCGAGAAATGACCAAATGTGGATGGAGTCATTAGCCATGAGAAGTAAAACAGGTCTTCTTATTTTTAACGAATGGGAAAATATATCATCGGAGTTCATAGCACACATCATCGGAGTGGATGAATTATCAACGATTCAATCAGAGAAAGATTTTAAACGCCGATTCTATTATTGGTTTTTAAAAGAAAGAAAAGAAAAAGTTGCGCCAAAAAGAAAAGAAAATGGACTTGATCAAGCAAAAGGACGTCTTGCCGAGCGTGTGCGCCAAGCAAGTAATGATTAAATCGCAATTCCCATCTTTTGAATTATTCCTACAAGGCATGAATCCCGATATGTGTTTTAATAGATACAGAAGTTATAACACTGTCGAGAGATGCCAACAGGACAAAATTGTCAAACTTTGGGAGATTGGAAAAATCTACGGAAACAAAACCCCTCCTCTACTCATTGAGGTATGGCTACACAAGCTGAACGATTACATAAATGTCAAAGAAGATCGGAAATTGGACGAATACCAAATAATGGATATCGCTCAAATGCTTTATGATAGATTCTTCGACTTCAACTTAGCTGATTTCGCTTTATTGTTCCGAAAAATAAAGATGGGCGATTACTCTCAGCTTTATGGCTCTATATCCGGAATGAATATCGGACAATGGTTCTCAAAATATGCAGAGGAGAAACGCTATTCAATCATGAAGATTGAAGAACAAAGACGATTTCAACAATCCATCACGACTAAAACGCGGTCCGAAAAAATCATGGTAGGACTACTTGAGCGATTCCCGGACATGAAAAAAGACATGGCTGCCGCCAAGGCAAGAATGGAAGCTATTAAATACAAACCCAAATCAAAGCAATCACCCTCAAGGTGATTTTTTTATTGATCAAAAATTCAAATTATGAAATTATTACTCTTACCACTTATCATCCAAGCACTTCTTATGTTAAGAATATTCCTCAGAAGGAACAAGCGATTCAAGATGTGCTACAATTTAGGTTCTACCAGAGGATTTTGTATTGATTATGTACGAAATTACAAAGAAGGAAATCTCTACATCATAGAGAAAGGTTATCAACTTGTGACGCCTATTTCGGGAACCGGACATTATCGAGCAACCAAGCGAACATTAACAGCAAATCTGATAAGCTTTCTTCTTTGTGATGCTGTTTATATTCAAGATTCTTGTTTAAAACGGCGTAAAGGCATTTTAATTGGCTCTTATGCTATTTTATCAGGTAAAGAGATAATCAATATATCAAAATAAAAATAACCTCTTAAATGGCCTATTTTAAGCAAAAACACCAAAGACGATTCAACGTCATTAGTATTGGCGATGGACTCGTAAAGATTGATAGCGATTACTCCAGACATTACATCTACTTGTCCGCATTTATTTTAGATAAGATATACCAGGAGTTACTCAACTTTGAGGATCAGGTAATAAATGGAGCTCGATACTCCGGACAATGGAAGAAGATAACTAACCGGCTTATCAATTTAAAAAACTGTATACACAAAGAGATTGTCCAAAACAAACAACTGAATGATCTCAATGATGAACTTTATGATATATACCACGAAGACTTCTTGAAGCTCGAATTGTGCACAAGGAATTATCTCTACACCGCTATTGATAACACTAGTGATGTTGAAGTGTTATCAAAAATGCACATTATCATGTCTCTTGCGCGCATTCATAATGCAGTTGCGGATATGATTCAGCAGAAAATATCTGATGTAACAGGTAAATATGCATCTTGTCGAGATAGTTCAATCACTTCCGCAAAGTCATTGGCTTACCACTATGTGCAATTATTTAAACCGATATACAAGTATAATTATACTCATTCAAATAATAGTACAGACATGGAAGCATCATTTAATATCATAATCAGAAAATTCGAAAAATTATTACAATATGTTGATTCTGCAAAAGAGAGCGCAACTAGCGCTTCATTATGAAAATAATATTCACTTTCAGATAACTTCTGAGAATAATAAATCCAGAATGTTACTCAGAATTGACAACTTAGAATATTCTGCGACCTATTTGATGGATGCTATTGCGTTAGTGAATACACTAAAATACGTCACGGATCAGGAAATTATAACTCGTTTCTCAATACCGCAAGAAAGCAAATCTCATTTCTTGAAGATATGGAAGAACATTCTAAAGGATTTGAAATAACTAATCATGCATTTAGACAAGAGAATAGCCCATTATACAATGTTATTGGAGCGCGCCTCATCAGAAATTGATAAGACGAAGAGAGGTAGCTTTAAATACATTGAATTGGTACGCGATGCAAAAATGTATCGAGAAAAAATCAAAGAACTACTAGTAGAGAAGAATAAGTAACGCCATCCATCCGGATGGCTATTGTTTTACCTTTTAAATTCCGCACAATGGAACAGTTTCAACAAACCATTAAAACATATCTTGATCAAAGAGCAAAGAGCGATAGCTTATTTGCAAAGAATTATCCTCAAAAGGACAAGTCAATAGCTGATTGCTGCAATTATATCATATCAGAGGTTAGGAAGAAAAAACAAAATACAGTTGTCATGCAAGATGATGATGTGTACTGCATGGCGGTACATTTTTTTGATGAGGATTCAATAAAAGCCCCTCAAGGCGAAATTGAATGCGAAGTTGCATCTCCAACACTTGAAGTACCTCCAACTGTGGTTTGCAAAACAAAACGAACCAAGCAGGCTAAACAATCCAAAGAACCCATTCCGGGCATGCCTTACCAAATGTCAATCTTTGATATGCCAAATGTATGAAACCACGAAATAAGTATGAAAGGAGAATCGTTGCGTTGAGTGCAACACTCCCTGAACTTACAGAGAAACAGATAACCTATGCGCACAGGCATGTATTTGAAGCAGTAGCTTATCGCAATAAAGAAGATTACAACTGTCTTTGTTGTGGTGGTCATTGGATTGAAACACGTGGAGAACTGCTAGACTCATTTACAAAAATAAAATGCCCCCATTGTCAACGCGAATTAAAGGTAAAGAGAACAAGGAAGAAGAGCGAGTCAGAGGGTGCTTTTTTTGCCATATTTGATGTAAGAGAGAATATTCAGATTGTCCGATTTTTTGAATTTAGAAGATATTGGAGGAATGGCGAGGTTGATTATCATCATTTCGAGATTGTGCAGCACTGGTACAATGGGATTAAAACAAGCTATATCGCACGGAATAAAAACATGAGTGGTAATAGTTTTGTATGGGGAAGCGAGATGTCAATTAAAGATGAAAGTCCATACGCTTACAGTATAAGTTATGATTTACATGCGCATGCACTATATCCGTACGGCAGAATAACCAAGGAATTAAAACGGAATGGTTTGAAATTCAAATTGCATGGATTCAATCCTAAAACAGTCATAATGAGACTTCAAACATCATCTAAATTCGAAACCCTTTGGAAAGCAAAGCAATATGAGATGTGCGATATGTCTCTTTCTGACATGGATCGCTTTTGGCCATCTATCAAAATATGTCTAAGAAATAAATATCGAGTTAAGGATGCATCCATTTGGGTTGATGAAATGGGATTACTTGAGAGAGCCGGAAAAGATATGCGAAATCCTAAGTATGTATGTCCTAAAAACCTTATAGCTACGCACAATAGACGTGTGGCCATTGCTCGCAAAAAAGAAGCTGAACGGAGAAGATTATTAGAGATAAAACATAAGGAAGAGCTAATCGAGCGCGACAAGAAAGCTGCAAAAGTGTTTGAGCAAGCGAAATCAAAATTCTTTGGATTGCTTATAGAAGTAGACGACATAAAGATTGAACCATTGCGGTCGATTGAGGAGTTTAAAAAAGAATCTGATGTAATGAAACACTGCGTCTACACAGGTAGGTACTTTGAGAAACAAACATCTCTAATACTTTCAGCTCATACTGAAGTGGAAAAAATTGAGACAATAGAAGTTGATTTGGAGCAGATGGTAGTAAAACAATGTCGAGGTGTCCGGAATAGCAATACAGAATATCACAATTTGATAGTAGATGCGGTAAATCGAAATATGCATAAAATAAAACAATTAGCTATATGAAAAAACAAATAACTCGAATCAATTTCGATAAGAATATCAGAATAGACAAAGTATGCGCCAATAATGATTTAAGACCAACAATGGAGTGCATATACTTTGAAGGAGATTATATGTATGCTACAGATGCAAACATGTTGGTTAAGCTCAAGATTAGCGAGTGTTGTACCATCCCGCAAGAGTTTATAGATAAACTAAATGGTAAATTATTGCCATCCAAAGCTTATGCGGAAATCATTAAATATGATACAATTAAAGAAGTTACAGACATTGGAATCCGTGTATCTAATGAATTTCGTGAAACCATATTTAAATTCAGAGAAGGAAAGTTCCCTAATGCTGATTATGTTTTAAACCAACTTTTATCACAAGAATCGAATACAATTCACCATGATACTCTATTCGTAAATCCTGAACTAATATGCGCAGTATCTAATGCTATGCCATTCGAAGACAATAAAAAAATAAGAATCACAAGAGGTGGACTAGCGTTTATAATCAGAAGAGAGAAAATGGAAAGTGTAGGCCTAGTCATGGGGCTCATGTAATAATGATCCACAAAATTTCAAGTTATGAATATAGAAATACAAGTAGACACCACTGTAATAATTGACGGTATAAAATACAAGTGTCTAGAATATGGTTCAGATAACGATTGTGATGGATGCGACCTTGATGATAATAGTAGTTGTTGCGGCAATATTAATTGTGCATCTACAGATAGGACTGACAAAAGAAGTGTAATATTCAAAGAGATAAAGCATGGATAAAACAAAAGAATTATTCGGACTTCATAAAGTTCCCGATAAAGCTATAATTAAGGAGTTGCTCAAAGAAAAAGGGCAGCTCCTTTCTTATATCGATGAATTGAAATACGAGAATGAGCAATTGCGAAAACAAATCAAAGAACAGAAATTATGAAATATACTCACACGAAATCAGTAGCCACCATCTACAAAATACGCCCAACAGACAATCATGGTGGTTGGGCCGACATCTCTCTTGACGATCAAGGCGACGGCAGAGGAAGATTAACCATATCGTCTGACTATGGCAGTTGGGCTTACTATTGGGGATCAATGGGAGGAGGATTTAAAAAATTCCTTATTACATGCGATGAATGCTATCTATTCCGATGTTTATCGAACAAGTATATTTTCGATGAACATGCAACTAAGAAAGCACTTTACCAAGACATCAAAGAGGCGCGGAAGAATAGAGATATCACAGCAGATGAAGCCAAAGAAATTTGTGATGATTTATCAAGAGCATATATAGCTAATTACAGAGCATCCGCCGATGACATACTTAGTTGCACTGAAAAGATTTACTATAATGATCCTACTTGTATTCCCTATCAACACATAAGCGATCCTGCGTTTGATGCATTTTTTGACGGGCCATGGAAAGCATTCATTGAGATTATAAAATCTGAAATTGAACAACCATGAAAACATGTAGACAATGCAAACTCAGAGGTCGCGCACCTCTCAACAATTACTCTCCTAAAGTAATCCAATGTTGCACCTTACAGCCAAGCATACGTAGCAACTTAGGGTATAAGAGTATTAAAGTGACTGATAAAGCGTGTGATAAATTTGAACCAATAGAAATATAATATCATGGCATCACTAAGACGACCACAACGAGACAAACCACGAAAAGCATATAACCCCAAACCCATTCCCTCTATTGAGGAGATTGAGCTAATGCTAATGAATTACGACTACTTTGGTTTTAGGCAAAATCTATTTGTGTTCAGAGTTACAGATGTGTCCGGAATTGTTAACCATGAATGCGATTGCTTGATTATGAGCAAAGCTGGATATCTTACAGAGATTGAAATTAAGCGTAGTTACGCCGACTTTCTTAATGACTTTAAAAAGGCACATAACCATACAGATGAACGAATAAGAAGCTTTTACTACTGCATACATGAAAGTTTTGCAGAAAAGGCAATTGATAGACTTATCGAAGCAAAGCGTTTACCATCAGGCATATTAGTGTATAGCAGTGATTGTGCATTTATTTACTACAACACATCGCGCCTATGGGAAGCACTGAAAGACACTGAGGGTGTTGTAAGGTACGTGTCTAAAAATACAGTAAAACTTAACGATGCTCAAAAATATAAATTAGCTTGGTTGGGATCTATGCGGTATCGCACTCTTACAAGCAAAATTGTCAAAGAGCGAAAAGGAAGAGGTGAAATCGAAGTTCGAGAAATCGAAGATATACGAATTTAAAAATAGGAATTAAATCACACATATTTGACTTTAGAAAACATGATAATAATTAACAACGATCTTGCCAGAGATATATACGAATGTGCAAAAGAACGTGGATTCCATGATGAAAGCCATTCAGACGCACACTATCTTATGATGATTATAACAGAAGTCACAGAAGCCATTGAGGCGGATAGGAAAGGGAAAAGGGCGAATTTAAAACAGTACAATGAATGGATGGGAAGTGACATAGTTTATAAACACAACTTCACCAATGCTTATAATGAATGGATAAAAGGCTCTATCGAAGAAGAACTCACCGACATCGTAATCCGCATCCTAGACTACGCACATGCCCGTGGCGATGGTATGTTCATGGAGAAACTACCCGACTACTACCCTAAATTTGTAGAAAACCATACTTTTACGGAAATCATGTTCGACTTAACTGAAGAACTATCCAAAGGATGGACAGCTCACGCAATAAACAAAATCAAGCATCTCAGCATACACATGCGCATCAATCTTGAATTCTTCATAGGAATCAAAATGAGTTACAATCAAACACGTTCCAAACTTCATGATAAAGGATATTGATATCTTCCTGTCAAAGACCGTAGTATCTTAAAAGTACAACATGATAATTATATGTATATATTTTTGTATTTTTAACATTACATACATACGTACGTATGTAGAAAAGATATATATTTGTATCATAAACAAATTCATTATTAACATTCAAATTTTTCAAACATGTTGATTTATAAAAATCCGCAATTAGTAAACTCGCCTAAAGGACATATCGAGGTTGTTGAGATAATTTATGATGGTGGTATCGATCCTGGCTATTCTATAGCAATTGTTAAATGGGATGGAAACCCAGCAATAGCGATGAGATGGAATATTTCACAAAATGAAAGCAATGATATTCAAAAAATCAATGGGAAAGCCGAATGTATAGGTAACCCTCAGTCAAGGGGTGTAGCCACTTGGTTTGTTCTTCCTCAGGATGAAGAGTATATTAATCTGTTGCAAAAAGCCCTTATAAGACTCAACGAAATTAAGGTTAAAGGTTAAAGAATCAATAAAGAGCGGACTAACAATCCGCTCTTTTCTATTTTAAACTAAAATGAAAACACAAGAACTTTTAAACCGAATAGAATCGCAAAGAGAATTCTACTTAGAGAAATCTCAGCGATGCGCAAAACGACACATGGAGGATAACCTCGATAAGATACAATCCCCCATAGAAGAAGATAACGACTACGTAAACTATGCAATAGCATTATCATGCGGAGGTTATTTAAAATCGATAGGAATAGAGCATATAACATTTGAAGTTATAAAGGGGCTCAATGCTCAAGCCATAACCGGAATGAAGCGTTACTTTGCTCTTACCTATATTTACGGCAAAGACGGCTACACAGAGGAGCTAGACGCATGGATTAAGAAGTACTTCAAAGATGACATCCAAATAATAGATAAGGAATGTCGAGAGCAGTTCCTACTCAAGAAGGAAAAGATAGATGTAGAGATTGCCCAAATAGAGTTAAGAAAGATGTCATTATTCCCCGAAATAAATTAAATTTGTAATACATGAAATCGGTATGCGTTCTAAAGAGATTGACAACTACATTAACCAAAGGTATGACAGATGGTTAGACTTTGCGAAGTTCAAGTGCACACACTCAGGACTTGCAGGACATGAGTATGACGTACTCAATGAAGTGCTATGCTCATTATTACAAAAGGATCCTTTAACAGTAAAAGGATTATACCTACGCCAGAAAGACGGATATCGCGAAATAGATTGGTTTATCCTTCGAATGATAGAACTAAACACTTGTTCCGATCGCGCCCCATATCGCAGGAAAGCAGCCATGAAACAAGTAGATGATAATACTCCTCTCTCCCACCTCAACAACACCCCATTAGAGGAAGACGAACACGATAACAAGCCGGACATAACTCTTAAGCAAACCCAATTAGTAAGAGAGATATTTGAGAGCCTTGAAATAACCGAACTATCTAGGAAGGTGTTTCAATGGAAATTCTTTTTAGGTGAATCAATATCTGATTGGCCGGGACCGGAAAGCCAACGTAACCTACATAGAGCTTACAAAAGGATTGAAACTATAATTCGGTACAGAATATTGAAGGAACGCTATTTTAAAGTAAAATGGCAAAAGGAAAACGCTCAGGAAGACCATCAAGATACAAACCCGAATATTGCGAGCAAGCAGAGAAACTGTGTTTGTTAGGGGCAACTAATGAAAGACTAGCTGATTTCTTTGGTGTAACTGTATCAACTATCAGCATGTGGATAACAACTCATATTGAATTTTCGGATGCCCTAAAAGAGGGAAGAGAATGTGCTGATATGAAAGTAGCTAAGAGTTTATTTCAGCGCGCTATTGGATATGAGATTACCGAAACACATGAAATAAACAAACCTGTTAAGATTGATGATGGAGAATTTGAAACCGTCACAATAGAAACAAAGAGAGTTACAAAACAAGTTGCTCCAGATGTGACCGCTCAAATATTTTGGCTTAAGAATCGCAGACCTGACCTATGGAGAGATCGAAAAGAACTCGATAACCAAGTTACCATACAAGACAACACCGTTGAAAACATGACAGAGGAAGAACTCCTTGAATTAATCGCTAATGGCAAAAAAGATTGATATAAAATTACAAGCACGTGCTGTTATCGAATTAAGGAGGCGAAGAAGTAACGATATCTTCTGGGAGTTTTGTTTGTATTATGATTACAAGTTCTTCTCCAAGCGTATATTCCTAAAACAAGTAGCAGATGCATTTCAGCGAGTTTACGAAGCTTACAAAGATGGTGGCTCTCGTAAGCTCGCTGTGTCTATGCCTCCACGTGCCGGCAAATCTTATATATCATCCTTATTCGTAGCGTGGATGCTTGGGAAGTTCCCGGAAGAGTCTGTTATGCGAAATTGTTGTTCTGATACCCTATATCAGAAATTCAGTTATGATACCAGGGATGTTGTTAAATCGATAAGATATCAACGTGTGTTCCCGGATATAAAGCTGAGTAAGGACAAACAAAACGTTAGGGGTTGGAATATAGAACAAGCTCGGCAGGTATCCTATTTCGGAGGTGGTGTAGGCGGAACAATAATCGGATTTGGAGCTTCTATGCTTGCCATGACAGACGACCTTTATAAATCATTGGAAGAAGCCTTATCCGACACCATAAACGAAAAAACGTGGTCATGGAAACAAGGTACTCACGATTCCCGCGTAGAGAAAAACTGCTGTCATATTGATATCGGTACTAGATGGTCCGAGAATGACGTTTTAGGACGAATGGAGAAAGCCAACAAGTACGATGAGATAATACGTATTGCAGCGCTTAACGATGATGATGAGACATTCTGTGAGGATGTGCATACTACGGAATACTATCGAGATTTAAGAGAAGAAACGGATAGTTCTATATGGGAAGCCGAATATCAGCAGAATCCAATAGAAGCAAAAGGTTTATTATTCCCTAAATCGGAGCTTAAGCGCTTTAAGCTGTCCGATATTCAAGGGAAAGCACCATCCGGTACAATTGGAGCCTGTGATGTCGCAGATAAGGGTAATGATGATTTATGCGCCCCTATTGCTAAAGTCTTTGAGGATAGAATATTCATTACAGACATTATCTTCACAAAGGATGCTGTAGAGATTACAGAACCACGCTTAGGACAGTTGCTTATTGATACCAAGTGCGACAAGATTAGGATCGAATCGAATAATGGCGGACGTATATTCGCAAATAATGTACGCAAGTTAGTTCCGAAGTCATGTGAAGTTCAAGCTCGGCCAACGACATCAAACAAAGAAACACGGATTCTTATGAAGTCCGGTTATGTTAAAGCTAACTTCTATTTCCTCGAAGAAGGCGAGTACAAGAAAGGTTCTGACTATGACCGTTTCATTAAGATGCTTACAAGCTATAAGAAAGAAGGTGGAAACTCTCACGATGATGCCCCTGACGGAATAACTATACTTGCAGAATTCATTACACAAGAAGGAATCAAGGTTAAACCTAAAAAGGTCGCAAAACGGTCAGTATAATCTTCAATATGCTATTTTAAAGGAAAATGGCAAGCATTGATGAAATATTACAATGGGACTTATCTAAAGCAATAGATGAGTTGTGTACTGACGATTTAGAAGAGCGTACCCCTGATGTCTATAGAGAAGAATTTGAAGGCAAGCGAACAAGGCGTGTAGGATCTGTTGGAATGCGCGAAGATGAAAAAGTAGACGTATATTCAGACACAGACGTTGACGATGATGGCAACCCATTAAAGCTCGAACCTAAAACAATCCGAGTTTCCAAGATTATAACGAATACACCAGAGCGAATTGTAAACACTGCCGTTTCTTTTTTATGCGGTGGGGATATATCGATTAGTGCCAAAGAAGAAACCGATGCAATATCTGAATTCAGAGAAGCTTATATTAATTCACTTCAGATGCATTCCGTTTGGGGAGATGCCATAGAAATGGGTATGATTGAATCAAAGGTTGCTATCGTCTTCTATCCTATCGTAAAAGTCATAGGAGGGCAACAGGAAACAAAGCTAAAAGTTAAGGTACTTTCCCCTGTTAAGGACGGCGAATTCTACATCCATAAAGATGATTTTGATGATATGGATGCGTTTATCCATAAATACACTACCAAGATTGATGGCAAAGAGATAGAATGTCTAAAAATATATAAGGCTGATAAGATCCTAACCTACCATAATATAGGAGGATGGCAAGCACAACAGGAACTGATAAATCTCTTTGGCGTTATTCCTGTTGTCTATGTTGATTTCAAGACACCGGCGTGGGAGCAGATATCAAGCGCCATGGATGGTTATGAAGTAGGAATATCTAGATTGGTAGATGGTAACAAGAAGCACTCCCAACCTATTCTTCTTACGTACGGGGATGCTTCCCTCCCATCAAAAGAAACCATTGGCCGAAGTATAAACTTTCCTTTAGAGCTTGATCCGGATTCAGGAAAAGAAATACACGGTGATGCAAAATACCTTGAGAGCAAACAAGCTATGGAATCCACGAAGTTAGAGTTAGATACATTACGGAATGAAATATTTGCAGGAAGTGATACTCCCGATTTTTGGTCAGATGCTCTTAAAGGAATGAACGATATATCCGGTGTTGCTATGGAGCTACGTTTCCTTCCGGCTATCATTAAGGCAAAAAAGAATATGCGGATTGTTGGTCCTGCCTTAAAGCGTTCTGTATCCATTGTAAAAGCAGGGATGGCGAATATCACCCATGTAAAACAAGCCACACAAATTAAAGAGAGTGTGATCACAGTAAAATTCGCTTCTATCCTACCTAAGAATGTGAAAGAGCTTATTGCAAACCTATCTACAGCAATGGATTTCAATTCAAAGGAAACTATCATTGCCAATTCTCCTTTCACAACTGATGTGTTGAAAGAGATTGAGAAAGTCCAGGATGAAGCCAGAGAAGAACGAAACATAAACCCTTATGGATAAACTAATCCAACGGCTAATCAGAACTGAAGCGGTTATACAAATCGCTTTTAATAACTTTATAGATGAAGTATCACCTGAACTAAGGAAGTATCGTCAAGTTGGCAACAAAGGCGTATGGGTACGAAATGCAGCTATAGAAGGCAAGTTAGACAAGTCGCTTGAAACTTTACAGACAGATTTAATCAAGCTAATTAGGGAATCCACTACAGATGCATGGAAGATCTCCAATGGCTACAATGACGAAATGGTCAAGAAATATATTCAGGGTATGGCCATTCCCGAGATAACCAAGAGAGGCATGTTTAATCATGGGTTATCTCAACTCAAAGTATTTCAAGATCGCGAAGATTATGGTATGGACCTATCTAAGCGTATTTGGAACTTAGCAGATGAAACAAAGAGTCAGTTAGAGTTCTTCTTGGAAAGTGGTATCTCAACCGGGAGAAGTGCTCAACAACTATCTAAAGATATTAGGCAAATATTACATGAGCCGGATAAGTTGTTTAGACGTGTACGCAACGGTGAAGGAATACTCATTGAATCAAACCCTATGAAAGAATATAGGGTTGGTAGAGGCGTATATAAATCGTCTTATATGAATGCTTTACGTGTAGGAGCTACAGAAACGAATATGGCTTATAGGGCAGCAGACCATGAGAGATGGATGAATATGGGCTTCGTCGTAGGCAAAAGAATTTCTCTATCAGCGAACCATGACGCAGGATGTCCAATATGTAGCACATTTGTCGGGGATTACCCAAAAGAATTTAAGTTTGTTGGTTGGCATCCATGGTGTAAATGTATATGTACCCCTATCAAATTAGAAGGAGATGATTACATTGACTACCTATTCGATGGCAAAATAAGTGACGAATTAATTATAAAGGATATCCCTAAACAGGTATCATCTTATGTGGAAGACCATAAACAGGACTTTCTAAGGTATCGCTCAAAGCCATATTGGGTGAGAGATAATTTCACTTACAAAAACAACAGCTTCAACTATAATCATACTCAGGTTGTACAAACCTCTGTTATTAAAGCGTTTGTTCCGGCCAAGTCAATTAAGGAAGCGAACGAATATGCTTATAAGAATAACCTTGCATCCAATATCGATTACAAAGGGCTAAAACTTGAGTGTGCAAATGAATGGAACAAATCTATATACGAGCATCTACAGATATTCCCACAGTTAAGAGATAATCTTGACTTCATAGGATCTATTCAAAACAAGAATAGATATGTTATTCAACGCCATATAATAGAGTCTATAAATAGAAATGACCAAATATGGCAATACTGTCTTAGGATAAGTAACAATGATATAGAAAAAGCGAAAAAACTACTAGAAAGCAGGTTAAAGAAGACTCTTGTTAAAAAAGTCAATTCTAATGTCTATGCTGTATCTACTTCGCGAAAATTTGGCTCGGGAGTTTCTGTTAATAGTAGATTTGGAAACGACATTGAGCTTTTCAGGAAACACTTAAATCATGATGTTGCAGAGAAGTATAGTCCAATAGGATGTAATACAATTAAATCAGTCATAGACCATGAGCTTGGACACGAGATTGATAAACTATTTTCATTATCTAAAAAAGACTATATTGTCAATCTATTTAAGCAATATAATCGTACCGAGATAAAAGATCAATTATCTGAATATGCCTCTACAAATATCAATGAATTTATTGCGGAGGCATGGTCGGAATACTTAAATAACCCAAGTCCCCGATCGATTGCAAAGTTGATAGGAGACTATATATTAAATCAGAAAAAATGAAAGACATATTAAACATAACAGAAACTAAGTTCAATGAACTCAGTAAAGAAGAGCAAGATAAGCTTATAGAAAGCGCTCTGAACGCTTATGAGAAGGGAGAACTTTCCGAAGATGAATTTAACCATATCATTTGGCTCGATTACAATGCGAAGAATCCTGGAGTAGACAGAACGTACCCATAAGTATACAACAAAAAGATATAGCGACAATCAATCATGGTTGTCGCTTTTTTTGTGTATTGACGTTTAAGTCACACGAATGATAGCCATATATTTTAAAGTAAAAATTATGCCATTATTAGATTTAATTAAAGCAGGACTTAAGAAAGTAGGCATCAATGAAAAGTATGCTGATAAAGTTGTGAGTGTGTTTAAGGTAGAAAAAGAAGAAGATGTAGAAGGTGCAATAGAGCGGTTCAAAACAGAAATACATCCTCTGATTGCAACTGAGCTAGAAGTTGAGAAACAAAAAGCCATTGCTGATTACGAAGCAAAGCACAAAATCAAGGATGGTAAACCTATTGAGGTAGAAGAAAAGAAAAACGAAGAGAACGATGAGACTCCGGCATGGTTTAAAGTGTGGTCAAAAGCCCAAGAAGAACGCACAACTAAGTTAGAGAGAGAACAAAGCTTATCGGCTAAGCAAGCTATCGTTAAAGAGAAGTTCACTACTTCTAAGTTACCTGAGAAATGGCTTGGAAGAATAAATCCTGAATCGGAAACTTCAATTGATGACCAAATCAAGGAACTACAAGACGAGTATGCGGAAATCAAGCAGTCTTCTGTTACTGAACAACTCGGAGGAGTCAACTACACTCCAGCTTCAAACGTGGATAAGATGTCAGAAGCTGATCTTATTAAAGTGATGAATGGGGAATCAACCCAAGAAGACAGTGGAGCAGTCAAATTAGATGTTTAATTATTAATCGATAGATATGTATACAAAGAAAGAAACAGAGTATCAGTATCACCCGGTCATTATTAATATGATTGAAGACTATGCAGGTGGTGCAACATTAGAGAGAGGCATTCTTTTGTCAACAGACGAATTGAAGCCCGGTCATTTCGTTGGTGTTGTTGCCGGATTGGCAAAAGTGTTTAAAACAGCTGAGGTAAACGCTAATGTAGCTGCCGATGGTAAAAGCGTACAACTAAAGAAAGGTCATGAATTTAAGACAGATGACTTCATTGCCACTTCGGCTTTAACAGGCGCTTCAACTAAAATTTCAGCAATCACAATAGGAACAGACTATGATACCATTACCCTCACTGCCACACTTGGTGCATTGACTGCCGGGGCTGTATTGGTTCAAGCGAAAACTGAAGCAGCTGCAGGTTCTGCACAAATGCCTTTTGACGTAGAAGGTGTAACGGTGGCGAAAGTTGACTTAACAGTGCCTAATCAACAAGTTGGTATCTGTGTTCGAGGAACAGTGAATAAAGCATTAATAGCTCAGCCTATCGATGCTAATGTGTTGAAATTATTTCCGTTAATCAGATTCAAATAAAATACTATGGAAAGATCGTTACTTAGAGAAGTAAATAAAAAGAGTATGACCGCGCGTTTAAATTCGCGCAAGGTTAAGCCGTTATTTTTCCCAAACTTCTTTGGGATTAAGCAGGTTACTAAGTTAACGTGGGAAACGTTGACAGGAGAAAAAGGAGCACCGGTGATGGCCGATGTTATCTCTTATGATGCATCTGCACCTATCAAGACGCGTTCAGTAGTTGGTAAGATGTCAGGAGACATTCCTAAGATTGCCATCAAGCGAGGAATGAAGGAAAGCGATTATAACGAATATATTCGCCTTCAGAATGATACCAGAGGACAAGCCGATTTAACTTCATTGTTAGATATGGTTTTTGGTGATCTTGATTTCGTATACAATGGTTCTCGCGCCCGTATGGAGTACCTATGTATGCAAGCGATGTCCACAGGTAAGATTTCATTATCTGCAAGTAATAATGCAGGCATTGTAACGGAAGAGGCTGTAAGCTTTGGTATCCCAGAAGATAATAAAAAAGTAGCAACAACGGATTGGGATACAACTGCTTCCGCAGACGGTATTCAAGATATTGAGGATGCAGTAGCAGCAGCTAGTGCACAGGGCGTTGCTATCAAGTACGCTATCATGCGCCAAGATGATTTCGTAAAGCTTAAAAAGCAAAAAGCGACATCAGATCGCATCAAATCTTGGGGAAATCAAGCACAGAAGCTATCTATCAATCTAAATACTCTTAACGAGTACATGATTGACAACCAACTTCCAAAGATTGTTGTTATCAACCCGACGGTTAAGTTTGAGAATAGCAAGCACCAACAGTCGACCTTAAATCCATGGGAAGCTAAACGTGTATGTTTGGTTGAGGATTTAATTATTGGTGATGTTCAGCATGGTCCTATCGCAGTTGAAACCAGTGCAGAAGCTAAGAAAGTTTCTACTATGGTGAAAAAGGATTTTGTCCTTACAACCAAATGGTCGGAGCTTGAGCCATTCCAAGAGTGGACAAAAGCAGAAGCGAATGCATTCCCTGTGTTGAATGATCCTGAAGCTATCTATTTGTTGAAAACAGACGGAAGTGCCTGGTCATGACAATACAAGAAGCCATATTAGCATTTCCGGGACTTGAGGATGCAGATCTTTACGTTACTAAGGTTACGGTTGACCGACTCGTTGATGAGTCGGCAACCTACTCTCCCATTGATGATAAAATTAAAGTCAATCTTTGTATTGCCGATGTGTGCTTAGCAATGGCCAATGCCTCTGACTTTACTGAAGGTAAACTATCTATTCAGAGATCTAAGGAGTTTAAAAACACCGCTATTCGCTTATACATGGAGAATGGCGAAGTTGCAAAAGCAAAGGCATTAAAAGTCAATACAAGAGGAATTTCAAGAGCATGGTAAGATATCCACATATAGCTAAGTTAATCAGCTCCCAAGGTTCAGTTGTGAAAGGTGAATTCGTGGAAGCAAATCCTTCAGTTAAGGAGATAAGAGGACGATTAGAATTGTTGGATAAGAAGATTGTGCGCGATGCAAATGGGAACGAGACTCAAGTAAATGCACAATTCTTTTGTAAAGAACGGGAGAAATGGGATATGCTAGAATTAGATGGTGTACAATACAAGGTTGTATATATTGATCGATTACAAACCCATTCAGTAATATATCTCAAATGAATGCACTATTCACTGATGATGATTTAAGCCGATTCTTTGACCGTTTTAAATCGAAGGCTGACGAAACCATTCTAGACATCCTTATGCACGCCGGAGAGGAATTTGTTACAGACGCTCGCATGAGTGGCAATTATACAGACCAGACGGGCAATCTAAGAAGTTCTATTGGTTATGTTATCGTCAAAGATGGGAATGTGATTAGAGACAATTTCGCATTATCGGAAAAAGGAAGTGTAAAGATGACCGGCCATTATAAGGCAAGACAGTTAGTCAATGAGATTGCTAAAACCCATAATAACGGCTACGTTCTCATTGGGGTAGCCGGCATGGAATACGCACTATTTGTTGAAGCTATCCACAGCAAGGATGTGATCTCCGGAGCACATTACCGCTCGAATATTAAATTACAGGAAGAATTAGATCGAATTATAACAGCGTTGAATAATGGCAGATGAGTTTGATATAGTAGACATTGTGTACGATAATATAAACGTAGATATACCGGTTTATAAAGGAACACCAAAAAGTGAAGATGGAGATCATATAACGATAAACACGCTTCAGTTTAATGAGAACGATTTTACCGGAGCTACCTATGTCAATGTGAATACATTCGTGAGATATCATACTAATGGCATGCAACGGAGACAGCTATTGAAAACATATCGTCGCTTATTAAAGGAGCAACTTAAGAATCTGACATCGACTCTTTATGTATCTTCTGAAATAGAATTTTCACAAATCTTGGACGATGTAAAAGATGGCTATGACTGTTTAAATATTAGACTTAAAGTAATAATTGAAAATTTATAGATTATGGCAACAAACCAACCTATCGCTATTGGAGTTTCAAAATTAGAAATGGGTGATCCTGGCACAAACGGGATTGCCGGAACTACATTAAGCAAACTCCCAATGCCTTCAAAGGACACGATTGTATTTAATTTCAACGATCCTAAAAAGGTATCTATCCCCCTTGAAGGAGGACAGAACAAATATGTAGGATTCGTTAAGGCAGATGAAGATGATTATATCGAGTTTGCTATTCCAACCCCTACAAATGAGGAAGTAACTCTGCTTTCAGGAGGCACACATACCAAAGGGACAGAACAAGCTCCCAAAGACATTTGGAACGCCCCAACGGCTATTGCAGAGATTGTAAAGACATTCAAGATTACAACGAAACCGGTTAACGGTATGCAAGTAATTTACACCTTCAACCGAGGTAAAATAATGTCGCGTTTCTCTCAAGCTCCTACCGATGAGAAACCGGATTTATTACTTGTACGAGTATATCGCGAATCATGCTTTGATGCATCCGGAAATGCTGTATCCGATTTCTCAAGAGAAGTTGTAGCAGTATCTTAAAATTGAAACCCTTAATTCTAAAAGACCTTTGGACAACACCAAAGGTCTTTTCTATTTTAAAGTAAAATGATAAAAGATATACATCATATACTAAAGCAAGAAGCCGATAGTGTGACGGATAAGGCTATAAGGATTCCATTTGTCTTTGAGCATATCGAAGCATTACCTAAAGGGAAACTCATAGGAGACTCTATCGTAATACGGCCTATGACGGTACGCACATACTTCAAACTAAAACCTCTACTCGCTTTAATAGAAACGGAAGATCTTAATAAACTAATTGAACAAGAAAACACCCTCAATACAGATGTTATAAAACTCGTTGAAAAATACAGTACAATCCTTTTTGATATCGTCTGTCTCGGTATTCACAATAAATCTACAGATCCTCCTCAATGGTTTCGTGAGGTCCTATCTGATAATACTACATGGGATGATATATACATTCTTTTTAATGCCATTGTTCACCGAATAGGCAATGCGTCTTTTTGCAAATCTATCACTCTCATGAGGAAAGTGAGCCCGATAAGCGAAGTGGAGATAATAGCCCTTCAGAAAAACAAAGAAACATGGGAAGCTCATTCGCCTTCTTAGCTAATGTGAATGAGATACTCGGTTACACCCATGAGTTGACTTTAAATAGCAGTTACGCAGTAATTATCGCAATGATGCAAGAATGTTATTTCAGAGCTATCTCAAGGAATAAAAAGGATGATGAAGATGAGTATTTTGAACATATTGACTTTGACGGAAATATTCAAAGGATTAAAAAGACCAAGGAGCCTATCTAATTGATAGGCTCTATTTGAAGGTTGTATATATCGTTAATGTTTTTCTTCATTCTGAAGAACTTAACATTATTCGGTGATATCTTTTGTATTATTGTCCCATTATCATCACTACATCTTAATCCCAAAAAGATTCTGTTAACTTGAAACGCTTCTGAACAGATTGTTTTAAAACAGCCATCATGGTCCATATCAAAATCCAAAAGGCGATACTCTGATTCGTATTCCCACTCAGGTGCTTTTTGTGTAAAAAATTGATTATACAACACCGTTTTAGAGGTTAAATCATTTTGTTCCAATTTATAACTAACCTTTTGGAAACTCATCGATTTGTTGTTTTCAATTAGTTTATGAATATCCACTTTATATTCAATACAAATGCCTTTGTGGTCATCTGCATAATGAGACCACATAAGAATATTTCTAGCTAAGATTTCATCTTGTGTTAAAGAATCGTTAGCAACAAAACATCTAATTCTAACATGATTGAAATTTGTCAGAAACATATCACGCTCTATCCTTGCTATTTCGCTATTTGCACTTTGTAATCTTTGATACTCTGACCATAATAATCCAAAAGAGTCAAATGGATCATTAAATTGCGTAGGACTACTTAAAGATAAATTTTTATTAATTATTTCGCTTAATGTGTAATCTGTAACCCTTCTATAAGAATATAAATATATTGTTCCTTCTGTTGTTCTATAGCTATTATAGTTAATCAAATCTATACTAGCCTTTTTACTATATTCCTCAGCCTTATCTCTATTATTAATTGCTATATACATTACACTCAGTCTCCTATATATATCGACATCAATTATTTTAAAAGGCATATATAGAAGCTTTCTTTGTACTTCATCACTCATAGCACAATATTTTTTACTACAGTCAATATCTATATCGGATAATGCTTGGACAAGATTGGTGTAATCTTCAGAGATGAAAAGAGCATAAGCTTTTGAAAATGGGACTCTCCAATCCAAATCGTTTTTTAAGTCCTTAATTTTATTATAGAAATTATTAGCAGCTAATTTGTGCTTCTCCTCGGAGTCTTTCTTATCAAGTATTTTAAACAACTCAATCAATGCATCACAAAAGAATAAGAATTTCTGTTCATCAGTATTATTCATAATTTATACAAATATTTTCGTGCAAAATACTAAAATTTCGACAAAAAATATATTCCCATCTATTTTAATACAAAAATGGGAATCATAAATAAAGAAGGAGCTCTATACTTCGCTACCGGGATAGATAATTCCGGATTACACAGAGGGAAACAAGAGGCGATGGGTATCCTACGAGGAATGACAAAAGAGATTTCAATGCTCGATATTGGAGCAGGAATAGGAATTGGTGTAAGCGTAGCCTTAGCTAAGATGAGTAAGGAAGCGTTTAAGTTCTCTCAAGAATATAAAAGTTCCATGCTCGAAGTATCAACGATATCTCAAGAAGTTGCTCGTAACCTAACAGCCTATTCGGATAGAATACTTGGTATGACACAAACCATTCCAGTTATGGCCAATGATTCGGCTAAGGCTCTATATCAGATTGTCTCTGCCGGTCATGATGGAGCGGATGGGATGAAAGTATTAGAGGTTAGTTCTCGAGCTGCTGTAGGAGGCTTGACTGATGCAAAAACAGCAGCCGATGGAGTTACTACGACTCTAAACGCTTTTGGTAAATCAGCGGATCAGGCTGAGCAAGTAGCGGATGAGATGTTCAATACGGTTAAATTGGGTAAAACGACGTTCGGGGAATTATCAGTTGCAGTTGGTCGCGTTGCTCCTATGATGTCCGCACTAGAAATAGACTCTAAAGAGATGTTTTCGGCATTAGCATCCATGACAAAACAAGGTTTATCCACAAATGAAGCTGTAACTTATTTACGAAGTGCTGTGAGCGCCTTATCAAAGGAATACGGGGAGAATATCTTTCAAGGGAAGAGTATGCTTCAGGTATTCCAAGATATCAGAATGGAAACTGTCAATTCTGGAAAGGATCTATCTAAGGTTATAAAGGAAACAGAAGCACGATTAGGGTTATTATCACTGACCGGAGACAAGTTTGCAAGTGTTATGAAGGATTATTCCTCATATACCACTGATGCTGTAGGTGCTACAGATAGAGCCTATAAAACAATGATGAACGATTCAAAGAATCAACTCATACTACTTAAAAACAATATGATAAAAACCTTTATCCAACCTGTTGGTTCATCTATAAATGAGGTTGTAGGTAAAGGCGCAAAACTATTGAATAGTATGTTTGGTGATTCTGTGCAAACAAAGATAATCCAAAGTAAGAAGAAGGTTAATGAACTCGTAACTCAGCTATACGACGCTAATATCGAAGAAGAAAAGCGATTGTCCATTCTAAAGGAATTGGAACAGATAGCACCATCAATTACGGCAAAGATAAATGAGGAAGGGTTATCGATTAAAACCCTTACATCAGCCCTTATTGAATTTAATGATGTCGCTGCAAAGAAGATGTCCATGCAACCATTATTGGATGATGTAATTAAAGCTAGAGAAGATATCGAAGAAGCCTATGATGATTTATCTAAACTCGGCGCTAAAGCATATAGTAAGATTCAAGAAGCACAGAACCATATTCTAAGTTCAGGAATGAATAATCATTTCAAACAGCAACGAATTGATATGATGGCCGAGATTGAAAGTAGTGGTTTGGAGATATCAGACAAGCTTAATACTATATGGTCCTTAAGGGATCAAAGGTTTGGTTTTTCGCAGGTATACGAAGAATCAAGAAAAATAACAAATGAACAGGAACGTGCTTTGTTTATCGTCAAAGAAGTAAGTAAGATTCTTAAAAACAATACATCTCTTGATATTGATAACAAATACCGTGACATAGAAGCAAAACAAGAAATATTACTCTCTAAAGAAAAGGACCGACTACAACGATCCATGTTCCTTAATCTTATTACTCCAGAAAATCTTGACGATGAGATTAAAAAGATTGAAGGTCTTACTGATGGACAGAAGAATAGATTGCGCATTCATTTTGGGATAGCCGAGAGCAATAATATTGAAGAGGTTATCCGCAATATGGAGAAAGAGCTTAACGAATCTTGGGATAATGAGCCATTGGAAATGGGAGTAGCTATTAAGCCAGAGACATTAGATGATTTAAAGCTGAAACTAATAGACCTCAAGGAAGAACTTGGCAAATCCACAGAATCGGATGCTTTAGGTATTCAAAAGCAAATAGACGCATTAGAACTACGTATTAAGAATTGGGGAAAGAGTAAACCTAAAGAGTTGTCAACTATAATTGAGACGAAATCTATTATAGGTCCGGTAAGTGAATTCTCTGAATCGTATATTGAAGAAGTAATTCAGAAATATGCGACTATCGAAGAAAAGAGACGCGCTATAATCTCAAAATACGATAATGAAATAAGAGCACTCAAAAGAGCCGGCGAAGAAGATAATGTAAGAGTTGCAGAAGAAGCAAGAAATAAAGAGTTAGCTTCTCTAAATAATCAGACATTACAAGCATCAAACTTATGGTTGGAATTATTTGGCGATATTTCAACTTATAGTCAAAACACCATAAACAAACTAATTGCAGATACCGAGCGCTATCTGAATGCTTTCAAGGGCAAATCAGATAAAGAAATTATCTCAATGGGGTTTGATCCTACGGCGATTAAAAACATGCAACAAGCACTAACTTCATTGCAAAATCAAGCTCGGACCAACAACCCATTCCAGACATTAACAAAGGATTCGAAGTCCTTCTTGAAGGCTCTTAAAGAAGGTGATTCAAAAACGATGACTGAATCCTTAAAGGGAATATCACTAAGCCTGAATGATATCGGAGATATGGCTATTAGTGCCGGCGATCAATTATCTCAAGCATTCGGAGGTAACGGACTAAATGAAGATATCAAATCCGTTATTGAAGGTTTGCAAAGTGCCGGACAATTAGCTGCAGGTATAGCAAGTGGTGATATTATGAGTATTGTTCAGGGAGGTGTTGGATTAATCACAACATTCGCTAAACTATTTAATAAAAAGGATGATAAAGAGGCCCAAGCACAACGGAGAGCTGAGGTCCTTAGTCAAACACAGGATTTAATCAACTCTACACTAGAAAGAAGGATTGAATTATTAAAGACCGTTCAGGGCATTGAATTAAGTATTCTAAAGAACAATACAGAGCAATTATTGACTAATCAGAAAATTGCCCTTGATAACCAAATGAGAAACTCATCCTCATTTTTACAGAAGAAAGGAAAGAATAATAACAAATCACTCTCTGATTTGGGTATCAACACTGCTGAAGATGCTTGGAAGCTATTCTATGGAACAGATTCTGACTCTATCAAATTACAACAGTATGTAAACGATCTTTTAAATAACGGTGGATATAAGTGGGAAAATTATGATGAGCTAAAGAAAATTGCTGATGCTTACGGTGATATCGAGGAAGGTATTAGAAACATCAAAAAGGCAGAACAAGAAAGCGTAACAGGGAATACATTCGAAAACATGATGAGCGGATTAGATTCTATCATTATGGGTGAATTTAGCGACATATCCGGATCGTTTGAGGATATGATGAAACAATCAGTTGTACAAGGAATAAAGAAAGGCCTTGCCCAAAGTAAACAACTTGAGGATTGGTATGATTTGTTTACTCAATACTCTTCTGATGGCACTCTCACCCCAGATGAAGTAAATGAATTGAGATCCAAATACGAAGACTATGTAAATAAAGCACAGCAACAATATGACGATGCTTTAAAGGCTCTTGGGATTACAGATGCAAGCACTCAAGGACAAAGCGCGTCAAAGGGATTCGAGACAATAAGCCAAGATACTGCTTCCGAGTTAAACGGACGATTCACAGCTATTCAGATGATGACAGAAGAAGCCAATAAAGTACGCTTGATGATGCTTGATAACGAAAGAAATCTATTGAATGAGGCAACATCGTGCGCTGGAAGTTTAGTCGCTCTTACAGACCTAGCAATCATTAGGAATGAACATCTATATGATATAAAAGAGAATACTAAGCGACTTGTAAAAATCGAAGAAAGTTTAAACAAGATAAAAGATAATACAAGCAATCTATGAAAGGACAATGTATAATTAATGGAGTGGATATCTTCACAGAATTTGGAGTGTTTCTAGAGGAAACAAGTTATAATAATTTACTACTGCCCCCTCCTACTAAAGAGCATGTAAAAAATGATTTCAGAAGCAATCATGGAACAGATATTCTAATTAAATCCATTAAGAAGAAAGAACGTGATGTAACGCTTGTATTTGGTATCAAACAACCTACGAAGGAGTTATTCATTTCTAAATACAAATTGTTTACAGAGTTTATCGTGTCAGGAAAGATAATACAGGGAAAGATATACCCCAACGAAGTTAAGATATTAGGCACCACCTATAAACTTGTATATGTTAATGCAACAGCATTTGGTTACTATAAGACATTCGGGAAGCTAACTGTGCGATTTAATGAACCAAATCCTAATGATAGATTAGATGGATAATATTTCAATATATAAAGGAAACGAGCTAATACATAATATCGGCACAAGTGATAACCATAAGCGTAAAAGGGTTCTCATGGCAGATAACTATGTAATATTGGATTTCAACTATCCCGATTACATCGAGTTCAAGAAGGGTTCTTATATCCTCTATGATAATGAGAAGTTTGAAATTATGTCGAACGTTTATCCTGAATACAATAAGGAAACAGGTGGATATGACTATTCTCTTCAGTTCGATGCACAAGATGGCCATCTAAGACGTTTTAATGTCTTTCTTAGGTCCAATAACATTGAAGAAATAGCATTTGCTCTTACTACAGATATAGCTTCATTTGCTCAACTCGTTGCCGATTGTATCAATCACGAACTTGGTACTTCTTGGACAATTAGTATCAATAAGATTATTGAAGGACAAAAAACAATCTCATTCAAAGGCGAAAAACTCTTTGATGCCTGTAATATGATTGCAGACGAGTTCGAATGTGAATGGTGGATAAATGGAAATGTTTTAAGTTTTGGAAAACTCGAATTAGGTACAGAAGAAATATTCAGAAATGAAGAAGTAATCACTTATATGAAAAGGAAAGAAGGTGATTCTTCAAATTTCGGAACTCGTTTTTATTGTTATGGTTCAGCGCGTAATCTTACTTCAAATTATAACGGACAAAGTAATATTGTAAATCATATTTCAGAGATTCGTTTACGCTTGCCAAACGGACAGAATTATATTGATGCATATCCTAACCTACCAAGCGATGAGATTGTGCATCAAACAGCCTTTTTTGAAGATGTATATCCAAAAAACATTGATATCGTCAACAGTGTTGAAGAGGTTGATCGAACCTTTGATAATAGCGATGATGTGTTTACTGCTTACATTATTGGAGCAAATACCCCATTCCGCCCTGAAGATATCATTGAAGGGAATACATTGAAATGTGTGTTTGATTCTGGCGATTTATATGGTAGGGAGTTTGAACTAATCATAAGCTCACCATTCAATCAAAAATTCGAAATCAAAGCTATTACAGAAACATCCGGAGATCAAACACTTGTTATCCCCAATAACAATATAAAACCTAGGATTGGCGACAAGTTTATACTTACTGGAGTATCATTACCTCAAGAGCGAATTAACAAAGCAGAGGCAGAGTTATTACAGGTTGCCACATCGTGGGTTGAGAAAAACTCAAAAGATACAAGCGTCTATGAATGTCCTTCTAATATCATCTATTGTACGAATAATGATAAGTGTTTTGATTTGGGACAAAAAGTATTACTTCAAGGTACGGGTTTGAATAGATCCTCACGTATTATTGGTTATGAACGCTCATTGTATGATAAATATGACACTGTTTATACAGTTGGAGATAACACATCCTATTCACGATTAGCGCAAATTGAAGACAGTATAAAACAGTCACAATACGCTGAAAGAATAGGTGTCAATAATGGTAACGGCATCTATATCATATCGAAATATGATAACACCTCTCCTACTGATTTCAATGTTTATTCTGCGCTACGAAGTGATGCTCGATTTGCACAACTGCTAAAGGACGTTGAATTCAACAATGTGATTTCTAAATCCTTTGAAACAAAAGGCTTTTCCCCTGGTCCTCTTGGGTATGGAGCTGGTACTATCGGAAGTGACATCCACGCTGATAATTTTTTAGCACGCAAGTCATTTACGGCCATTGAGTGGATTATCTCAAAGATGCGACATCAAGGCGGACAACTCATCTTATCGGGTGCATCAGGTAAGATAACCACCGTAGAAGAGCTAGACAATGGTTATAAATGCTACATCGAAACCGCAGAGGGTAAAAAACAAAATGAGTTTACCGTTGGCCATCAAGCACGATGCCAGGAATACACAACACAAGGTAAATACTATTGGCGGTTGGTTA
>JBOGCH010000004.1:0-18497 GCA_051656645.1 Marinifilaceae bacterium | reverse complement strand
TGCTGTGTCGTGATTGCGGATACAAAAGTAGAGCTTTTTTCTTACCCTCCAAATTATTTCGCAAATTATTTTTCGAGGCATTTCGCCACTCTTAGGCTAAAGTGTTAACAGAATGAGTAGTTAGCTGCCTCATTTTTTTTGAAAAAAAATATCATGTTATAGAATCAATTCTGCTTGACAGCGGAATTTTGGCATATTTCTCCCTCACTAATCTCATTTCTTTGCTAGATTAATGGAGCAATTAGTACAAATTACACCTCCTCTTAGCTCCAAAACCACATAATCACTGTCTAAACTGAGTTAAACAACAAGAAAAAGATGCTTTGGTAGACTTACACCCAAACATTTGCCCTACACAATAAAGAATGTTTACTTGAATTTACACTATATACCGTATCCATTTTCAAAACACAATAAATCTATACCTATCCTTCGTGTAGGTTTCTACTAGGTTACGACAGGGTTACGACTAGGTTACTACTACTATTGGGGTGTCATAGTAGTCGTAACCTAGTCGTAACCCTGTCGTAACCTAGTAGAAACCCTTAACAGGGACAAAGGAGCTTGCTATCCTATTTTGAGGTAAAATATTTATTAAACATAACTTTTAAATAACTGTTCATGTCTCCTACACCTCTAAAATACTTTCCTATTTGGAGTGTTTACTACATAGTGCATATTTCTGTCCGTTTATAATACAATAATTTTAGTCTACCTACTACTCTGGTCTGATTCGGAGCTGGGAATACTAATTATAATAAAAGGGGAATAAGGTACGGGAGCGGTTGACAACGCCTTTATTGTGTTGCTTTTCCTGTATCCATAGCGGTATCTATTATGGGATAACTCAGTATTTACTGAATATTGAATAAAATAAAATTATTAAACACTATCTTTGAAGTTGCATTAGTATTTACATTGTAAGTAAAGAAATTAACGATGACAATAAAAAAAGTTGCGGTTATACAAGATTTATCGGGCTACGGACGAGCTTCATTGACAGTTAGCATTCCTGTTTTATCATCAATGGGAATTCAAGTTTGTCCCCTGCCTACAGCAATTCTTTCCGCTCACAGTGAGTATCCGGAGTTTTATTGCTTTGATATGACAAATGAGTTACACAACATCATTTCTCATTGGAAGTTTTTGGGTTTGCGTTTTGACGCATTATACTCCGGCTATATGGCATCGGCAGAGCAAGCCGATATTATTAGCAGTTTTTTTGATGATTTTAAAACTGAAAGTAATTTTATCCTTGTTGACCCGGTATTGGGCGACAACAAGGCGCTTTATCCCGGAATGAGCAATGAAATGATTACTTGTATGCGTAAATTGTGCTCAAAAGCAGATATTATAACACCCAACATGACCGAAGCTGCATTGTTGCTTGGGAAAGATCCGTCTCTTAATATTACACTTAGAGATGCGATAGATTATTGCAAACAATTAAGTGAACTAGGACCAAAGCAAGTGGTTATTACTTCCGCACCATCTAAGAAGGAACGGGAGGTTGTGACCTTAGCTTATAACAGAGAGGACAAGCGCGTGTGGAGTGTGACATGTGATTACGTACCGACATCCTATCCGGGAACCGGCGATGCCTTTGCTGCGACTATTGTTGGCGCGCTGTTGCAAGGAGATAGCTTACCCGTGGCACTAGATAGAGCTGTACACTTTATAAACATGGGAATTAAAACAACATTTGGTTCAAAACATGACCCATTGGATGGCATGGAGCAAGAGAAGGTTTTAAATTGTTTAAACTCTCCACTTCCTTATTTTAGATATGAACTTTTGGAAACAGAGCAATAAATAAAAAGAGACAGAGCTACCGTATGTAATATACAAATAGCTCTGTCTTTTATTTTGCTTAATACACATTAGCGTGTAAATGGTCCAATTGGCGGATATTTTGTAGGTTCAATCTTGTGATAAGGAACCATATATTCAATAGTTATCCACATGTTGCGTAATACTACTAGATATTGCTCTTTAAATACCGGATATTTTGCAATATATCCGCTAAGAATTTTTTGTCTAGCCTCTAAAGTCGGTGCATTTTTAAGCGCATCAATTAACTGATATTTATTTTCAAGACTAGAATCCTCCATCAAATAGTACAAGGCCTGCCAGTTTTCCGCAATTATTTCTGATTGTACAACACCCGGATTATTATATCCCGGTAAATTTTGCAAGTTAAGTTTACTGTCGAATATTTCTTTTCCAACAGAATAACGTTGTCTTGCTAACTGCTTATTCAATGCTAATGGTCCCTCTGGCGAACAAGAAGCAGAGTAAATTACTTTTGTAAGGTATGCACCTTTATAAGAAAATACTTTTTGCAAATTCTCTTTTACATTTTTGATGTATTCTTCTCCAGCAGCTACGTTAGTTGTACCAACTTTGAAAGTGATAACAGCTTTCATCTCGCCTGGCATGAATTTCTTTGCAGAGTCCTGCGGAATGACAGGAGGCTGAGCAACAATGCGAGAGTCATAAGGTTTCCACATGTATCGTGCAATTTCCTTACCCTTATGTGTTAATATTCCTGTTACCACCAATACTGCTTTATCCATTACAGGATTATAAGCAAAGGTATATGGTTGGGATCCGGCATACCCTTCTTTCTTGATGACAGTGATAGCATTATCGTTTTTGACTCTTTGCCCTGCAAATACAATTGGACTTAGTTGCTGTATGCCAGCAGCAGTTTCAACCTGCGGCAATAGCGTCAACTCCCATTTTTTATGAAACTCACATGGCTGAATTTGCACTTGCATTTGGAAAGGAACTTGCTGACCATCCTGTTTCCATAGTTCAGGAGTTACGGAAACATTCGCAATAGTAAGCTTTTCTAACGTACGTAAGTCTTTTTTACTTGCGCACCCTGCCATAATGGTTATAACCAATAGCAGCATGATATACCCCAGTTTCTTCATATTGTACTAGTTTTTATTATAAAAAAATACAACCTTCTCTTTTTTTCAGAAAGGTTGTATTCAATACGTTAGACGATATGCGATGTTATGTAATAAACGTTAAGGGTTTAACAAATCCTTATGATAAAAATCCAACACCTCGCGTATCATATCAGCGTAGGCTTTGGCTTTTTGGTTTGAGGCGTTTATAGCCACCGCTTTATTGAAGCAGTTAAGAGCTAGAATTGTATTGCCTATTCGGTAGAACTCCTCACCTACTTCGGTATAAACGACGTCCGTGTAGCTATTTACAACACGATCGGGATGATTTAACATGTCATTTTTAAGTTGTACACCATCCGGAGATAATTCGGTCTTATTTGATTCCATATTGTATTTCTTTTTTTGCTTTGTTACCAACTTTGTCCGTTACCGTTATTACAATTTTATTTTGAGCATTGGGAGTAAAAGCCGGCTCGTTCATATTGCAATATAGTAATTTATTTTTTGCGTCGTACACAAATAGCGTCCATTTACCATTCACTTCTCCTTTATAGCTATCAATTCCCGAAAGATTGTCCTGAATTTTAAAGTTTAACCTTTGTCCGGTAGCGCCCAAATAGTTTATGGTTGGGGCAATGGTATCGAATGCCACAGTATAGTTTGATAGTGAACCTATAGTTGCTTTTAGTTGTTTGTTTTTGTTTTGTGTGGATAAAGCGCTGAGACGTCCTGCGCTATTTTTCTCACATATTACCGCTGTGCGAGGATAATTACCTTTAATAATTAATTGTCCTTTCTCAAACAGAGGTACAGGTTGCGTTGCCGCTGAAATGTAAAGTTGGGCCGTTGCAGAGTCCGTTTTTACGGAGAAACAGTTTGCTGTGGACGAAAAAAGTGCATTTTCGGGTAAGTGTAATTCGACAGAATCCGATTGCAGTATATGTTTTTTACCGTATTTCAGCACTTCCTGTTCAATAGGTTCTATATTACCACGCTGACAAATAACAAATTGTACTTGTGACGTGTTACCGTTTATATCCGTAGCAATACATTTTATTATTACAGCACTATCCTTTGATAGAGTAATTACGCCATTATCCCTATTATTAAGACCGAGTACACTGTTTTGTTTTGTTCCAAAACATCTATACGTTGTACGACCGTTACGATAGTCGCTATAATACTTTACATCGTTAATATATTTGCCCTGAGCAAAGGAACTTTTATTCAATGTAAAGCAGTAAACTTCCTTATTGTTTGCCCAAAGTGACATTTTATAGACGCCCAATTTATTGGCAGAGTTATTCATTCGATCCTCTGCATGGATTGCTAATCCCACCTGTGTGTAGGGCGTAAAACAAGTATCTGCAAATGGCGTCTTTACGTTATGTGTTGGTTGTTCCACTCCCAATGAGTCAATACCGAAAAGTACAATGTGCTTAATTTGCGGCGGGATTGTATCTACTATGTTGTAATAAAGTAATGGGTTTTTAGGATGTTGACTACCCGTTTCCCTCATTTCGAAGTGTAAATGGGGACCACCCGAAGATCCGGAGTTCCCGGAGTATCCTATAATATCACCTTGTTTAAAATATATACGCTGATCCTTAACATTTAAATCAATTGCAAATGAGGAACGTCTGTACTGAGCGGAGCGCGTTCTTTGAGCCAACTGTTCATTAAAACGCTGAAGATGCGCATAAACAGAAGTTGTCCCATCGGGATGTTCAATGTAAAGAGCATTTCCGTAACCGGTGGGCGAAACCGCAACTCTTGCCAACATTCCATCCTTAACACACTTAACAGGCAGTCCTTCTTTTCCGCCTGTTCTGAAATCAATGCCGGCATGCAGGTGTGTAGCGCGCAGTTCTCCAAAATTCCCACTTAGAGAAATTTCGCCGTTTACAGGTTGTATTACATCATTCTGCTGTGCAAATAAATGAGTAGTAAACAGGATATTAAATGCTATAATAGTTAATAAATAGTTAATCATAGTGAAAAAATAATCAGAAATTCTTTGTATAATTGCATGGCAAATATATCTAACACTATTGATATATTAAAGAATAAAACATATCTTTGTATTGTAATGTAACAAAAACAACTATATGGCAAGTAGTAATGAGAGCGTCGGAAAGACACTTAAAACGAAAGTTGAGCAGTTGATAACACTATATAGGACAGCTCTTGCTACCAATCATCATCTGCAGGAACAGATAAATGACCTTGAAGGCAAAGTTGAACTTTTACAGACTGAAAAGGAAAGCTTACAACAAGAGTTGAAAGCAGTGCGTACGGCCGGAGCATTGAGGGGAACCGAGAGTAGCGATGTTGCCAAACGCCGAATAAGTCAATTAGTGCGGGAAATTGATAAATGTATCGCTCTATTGAGTAACGAAATATGAACGAAAAACGTAATATTAATATAAACATTGCCGGAGTGCCGATGAACATCACCGTGAGAACGGAGGAGGAAGAGGAGCATTATCGTCGCGCGGCAAAGGAAATTAATCAACGTGTATTGGAGTATAAATCCCGAGTTGGGGTTGTGGAAGGAGAGAATAACTTTTATTTGGCCGGCGTTTGTTTAGAATACAAACTAAAGCTTATAAAACAAACTATTCTGGATGATGAATTGAATGTACTCTTACAGGAATTGGATGAAGTTATCTCATAGGATAGATAATAATTACATTAAGATAGACAGCGTTCTTTGAAAAAGAAATAAGATACTTTCCCGCATTGTTTCTTAATCAATCGAAAAACTCAACACATATTCAATTAGAGCAGATGCTTTATTTGCACAAGACAGGCCTCAACCCGCAAGGGTTCCCATTGGGACAGTGGAAGTCTGAATCGAATGGCAGCTCTACCCATGTCATTAAGGGGTTTTTTGGAATTGGAACAGTGCGGGATTTTTTATGTCCAAACGTGAACAATTAAAATAAATATAACATAAGTATAATAATTAAATTAATAACAATGCCAATATTGATACTATCTATAGCTACTGCTATTGCTATAATTCTAGGTGTTGTGTGCGGATGGTATTTTACACGTGCAAGTGTGTTGAACCGTTCCCAGAACATCATAAAAGAAGCGGAGGCTGAAGCCGAAGTAATTAAGAAGGATAAAATCCTTCAAGCCAAAGAAAAATTTCTGCAAATAAAATCAGAGCATGATAAACAAGCTTCGGCTAGAAACAACAAAATTCTTGTTGCTGAGAACAAATTAAAGCAACAAGAGTCGGACTTAAATCGCAAAAACGAAGAGTTACAACGTAAAGCGAAAGAGGTGCAAGGTCAACAATCGGCAGTAGCTTCACAAAAAGACATGTATGACAAGAAGTTACAAGAGGTTGAAAAGATAAAAAAACAACAAATTGAACAATTAGAATCCATCTCTGGAATGAGCGGTGAGCAGGCTAAGAACCAACTTATCAACTCAATGAAAGAAGAGGCTGAAAGCGATGCCATAGCTTATGTAAATGAAATTATGGAAGAGGCGCGCATGACAGCTAATATGGAAGCTAAAAAGGTGGTGATAAAAACCATACAGCGCGTAGCAACGGAAACAGCTACTGAAAATGCGGTTTCTATTTTCCATATTGAATCGGACGAGATTAAAGGTCGTATTATCGGTAGAGAAGGTAGAAATATCAGAGCATTAGAAGCTGCAACAGGTGTTGAGATTATTGTTGACGATACTCCAGAGGCTATTGTATTATCGGGATTTGATCCTGTTAGACGTGAAATAGCTCGTTTAGCACTTCATCAACTAGTAACGGATGGGCGTATTCACCCTGCACGTATCGAAGAGGTGGTTAATAAAGTGAAGAAACAGATTGAAGAGGAGATTATTGAAACCGGAAAACGCACAACTATCGATTTAGGTATTCATGGAATGCACCCTGAGTTGATTCGTTTAATAGGTAAAATGAAATATCGTTCATCTTACGGTCAGAACCTATTACAGCATGCTCGTGAAACTGCAAATCTTTGTGCAATCATGGCTGCAGAATTAGGATTGAACGTTAAGAAAGCAAAACGTGCCGGATTGCTTCATGATATAGGTAAGGTACCGGATGATGAACCGGAATTACCACACGCAATTCTTGGTATGCAGTTGGCTGAAAAATATAAGGAAAAACCGGATATTTGCAATGCCATCGGTTCACACCACGAAGAAGTTGAGATGACAACATTACTTGCTCCAATAGTACAGGCTTGTGATGCAATTTCAGGAGCTCGTCCAGGTGCTCGCCGTGAAGTTGTAGAGTCATACATCAAACGCTTGAAAGAGATGGAAGAAATGGCACTTTCTTATAACGGTGTAGTTAAAACTTACGCTATCCAAGCAGGACGCGAGCTACGCGTAATTGTTGGAAGTGAAAAGATAACTGATACTGAAGCTGAGAAAATTTCTTTCGATATTGCTAAGAAAATCCAGGATGAAATGACTTATCCAGGACAAGTAAAAGTAACTGTGATTCGTGAGACACGCGCCATTAATTATGCGAAATAATTTATCTTATTTGAAATAACATATCTTTTAAATAGAAAGCTCCTCATTTTATGGGGAGCTTTTTTGTTTATAATGCCAAACATAGTTATTTTTGATGCAATATCTTTAAAATAAAACAGTAAAGCTATGAATAAACAGATAGCAGCTTCTGAATTGATAATAAACGGTGATGGAAGTATTTTTCATCTACACCTACTTCCAGAGGAGTTGGCAGATAATGTAATCCTTGTTGGCGATCCGGCACGAGTAGAAATGATTGGAAAACATTTTGAACATATTGAAGTAACGAAAAAGAATAGAGAGTTTGTTGCATTAACCGGAAGTTGCAAAGGCCAACGGTTAACAGTAATCTCTACCGGTATTGGGCCAGACAATATTGATATTGTACTTAATGAACTTGATGCACTTGCCAATATTGATTTAAAAACCCGCATGGTAAAAGACAAACTACGTAGCCTTAATATTGTACGTATTGGTACTAGTGGTGCTATACAGCCGGAGATTAAAGTGGGCAGCTACGTTGTCTCTGAGAAACATGTTGGTTGTGATGGTGTAATTAGGTTTTACGAAGGTGCCAACAAGGTATGCGATCGTGTATTTGAGGATCTGCTAATTGAGCATTGTCAATGGGTAGATGGCGTAGCCAGACCCTATGTGGTAAGTGCTGCTCCCCAATTGGTAGAGAAACTGTGCAGTAACGATAAGTGCGTAAAAGGCGTTACATTGACTGCTGTAGGTTTTTACGGACCCCAAGGAAGAGAATTACGTTTACCAATAGCTATGCAAGGGATTAATGAACGCCTTGCTAGTTTTACATACCAAGGATACAAGATTACGAATTACGAAATGGAGAGTGCCACAATTACCGGATTGAGTAATTTGCTAGGTCACAATGCAACCACCATATGTTTAATTATTGCCAACAGAGCTACAGGCGACGCTCTGAGTGGCTATCACGAAGCAATGGAGGAGTTGGTGAAGTATGTATTAAGATGTTTAACTGAGAAATAATATATTAAATAAATAAACAAATGATTCAAAGAATTCAAAGCCTATTTTTGTTGATAGTGGCAATCCTTTCGGGATTAATGTTTGCATGGCCGGTGGCTGACTTTTATGCAATGGATGGGAATGTATATGCCTTTTATGTACAAAAGGTGCTACAGGTAAATGGAGAGGAAACAGTATATATTACTAGAAACTTGTATTCCATGATACTAGCTATTATTGCTTGCGTATTGCCATTTGTAGTAATCTTTATGTATAAAAAAAGATACGCACAGATCCGCTTAACTATTGTTGAAATTGTATTACAAGGAGGACTCTTGTTTTTATTGTGGTTACAATGCAATAATTTAAGCGCACAGTCGGAAATCCTGTATAAAGTGCCATTAATATTCCCAATTGTCAATGTAATTCTTTGCATGCTTTCCGTGCGACGCATTGGTAAAGATATAGCGCTTATAAAATCATACGATCGTATTCGCTAATAAACCATAACAGCTAAATATTAAAATCAGACAGAATGAATAAACTTAAATCTACCCTACTATCACTAGCATTGTTAGCTACACACGCTACCTTTGCCTGTACTAACTTTCTATTTACCAAGGGGACAACCACAGACGGATCGACAATGATAACTTATGCTGCCGATTCGCATACACTTTACGGAGAACTGTATCACTGGCCTGCACAAAAATGGCCTGATGGAGCGATGTTAGATGTTTACGAATGGGATACCGGTAAATACCTTGGACAAATTCCTCAAGTTGCAGAAACATATAATGTTGTTGGTAACATGAACGAACATCAGCTTGCTATTGCAGAAACTACATATGGCGGCCGCGAAGAGTTAGGAACTCAAAAGGGTGCTATTATGGATTACGGTAGCTTAATATACATTACTCTACAACGTGCAAAAAACGCACGCGAAGCGATAGTTGTAATGACCGATTTAGTCAATAAATATGGTTATGCAAGCTCTGGAGAGTCGTTCTCAATTTCCGATCCTAACGAAGTGTGGATTATGGAAATGATTGGAAAAGGCGAGGGCGAAAAAGGTGCAGTATGGGTGGCACGCATGGTACCGGACGGATATGTAGCGGCACACGCTAACCAAGCGCGTATTACTACTTTTCCTATGAAAGGGAAAACAGTTGTAACATCAGACGATATTCAGAAAATATACAATAAGGAAGTAACAACCGCTTATAGCACAGATGTAGTATCCTTTGCAAAAGAAAAAGGCTACTATCCACAAGACGCTAAAAACAGCGATTTCAGTTTCTCAGACAGCTATGCACCTGTTGATTTCGGAGCCGCACGCGCATGTGAAATTCGTGTATGGGCATTCTTTAATGCTATTAATCCAGACATGGGACAATACTTTGACTATGCAAAAGGTAAAGTAAAAAGAGACGAAAAAGGATATGCAACCAACCGCATGCCACTGTGGATTAAACCTGCTAAGAAAGTAGACGTAACAGAAGTTATGGACTTTATGAGAGATCATCTTGAAGGTACAGAGCTAGACATGAGTAAAGACCCAGGAGCCGGTCCATTTGAGTGCCCTTACCGTTGGAGACCTATGCGCTTTGAAGTAGACGGACAACAATATGTACATGAACGCGCCACAGCAACACAACAAACCGGATTCTCATTTGTGGCACAATGCCGTAGTCAATATCCTGATGCTATTGGAGGTATCTTATGGTTTGGCGTTGACGATGCAGCAAGCACTGTATACTTCCCAATGTATTCATCGTCGACTAAAGTACCAAAATCATTCATGGTTGGTAACGGTTCAATAATGGAGTTTACAAACGATGCTGCATTCTGGGTATTTAACCAAGTAACCAACTTTGCATACGGACGCTACAATGTAATACATCCTGATATCAGAGAAAAACAAAAACAATTAGAGAACCAGTATGTACAATACGTAGGAATGACCGATGCAGGAGCGCAAAAACTTTATGCTCAGGATCCACAATTAGCAATTAACTATCTTACTGATTTTTCATGTAATACGGGCGATCAACTAACCAATACATGGCGTCAGTTCTACGGCGACTTATTTGCACGCTACATGGACGGAAACATCCGTACTAAAGTACCGGGACAAAAATTCCCTAAAGTAGGAAATACAAAACTACCGGAATGGCATACTCGTCAAATTATTGAAGCAACAGGCGACAAGCTAAAAGTAACAGAATAACAGTGCAGTAGTGTTGCTTTTTGCAATAAAACCACTATCTTTGCACGCGAAAACGTACGCAGTCTCTTACGACGAAAGACTCCGCCGTAATACTGCGTTCGACAAACATAATCTTTAAATAAAGAAACAAAATGGATTTAATTAAAATCGCAGAACAAGCATTTGCAGCTGAGGTTGCAGGAGAGCAGACAGCGTTCAACACAGGAGACACTATCAGCGTACATTACCGTATCGTTGAAGGAAACAAGGAGCGTGTCCAAGTTTTCCGTGGTGTAGTTATCCAAATTAAAGGAACAGGTGTTACAAAAACTTTCACTATCCGTAAAATGTCTGGTAACGTAGGTGTTGAAAGAATTATTCCTATCAACTCACCTTTCATCGCTAAGATTGAAGTGAATAAAAGAGGAAAAGTTAGAAGATCTCGTATCTACTATTTCCGCGATCTTACTGGTAAAAAAGCTAAGATTAAAGAAAAAAGATCGTAATCTATTCTTGGACGAAGATTTACAAAGAGGTTATCCACATTGGATAGCCTCTTTTTTATTTTTAGCTATTCAACTATCCCGTTAATTTTATACTTTTGCGAAAGTAAACACATAAACAAATCAATATATTACCATGGAACAGGATAAAGTACTCTCCACTGCTAAAAGTAAAGCAGAACAATGGCTGACTCCCGCTTATGACGAGCAAACACGCTCTGAAGTTGAGAAACTACTAAGCGACTCGGATACCAAAGGTTTAGTAAACGCTTTTTATAACGACCTTGAATTTGGAACCGGTGGTTTACGCGGCATTATGGGTGTTGGAACAAATAGAATGAACATCTACACTGTCGGCGCGGCAACACAAGGTTTTGCTAACTATATTAACGAAGTATGTAAAGACAGTACAGAGAAATCTGTTTGCATTGGTTACGATTGCCGTAATAACTCTAAGTTATTTGCAGATACAGTAGCTGCCATCTTTTCAGCAAATGGAATTACAGCTTACATTTTTGAGTCACTACGTCCCACTCCAGAGATGTCATTCGCTATCCGTCATTTAGGTTGTACAGGTGGTGTTATTATCACTGCATCACACAACCCAAAGGAATATAACGGGTATAAAGCATATTGGAATGATGGTTCTCAACTTGTACCTCCACACGATAAAAACGTGATTAATGAGGTAAAAACAGTGAAAGCCGAAGACATTAAGTTTACTGCTAATCCGGCCTTAATAAAAGTGCTTGGAGAAGAATTTGATAAAATATATCTTGAAACTGTAAAAACAGTAAGTCTTGCACCGCAAGTTATAGCGCGTCAGCACGATTTAAAAATTGTATTTACACCTCTTCATGGAACTACATACAAAATGGTTCCCGATTCTCTACACAACTGGGGATTTACAAATGTAATTACTGTTCCAGAACAAATGATTACGGATGGTAATTTCCCAACTGTTGCCAGCGCCAATCCAGAAGAGCCGGCAGCCTTTGCACTTGCCATTGCAAAAGCAAAAGAAGTTAACGCCGATTTAATCATGGCGTGCGACCCTGATGGAGACCGTATCGGTGTAGCCGTTAAGAACGATAAGGACGAATGGACTTTATTAAACGGAAACCAAACCAACATCATCTTTACTGACTACATCATTAAACGCCGTGAAGAGCTTGGCTTAATGAAAGGCAATGAGTATACAGTAAAAACAATTGTAACGTCCGAGTTGATTGGTGATATTGCAAAAGCCAACAACGTGGCTTGTTACGATGTATACACCGGTTTTAAATGGATTGCCGACATGATTCGTAAAAATGGTGCAGATGGTTATATTGGAGCAGGTGAAGAGTCATACGGATTTATGCCGGGATCATTCACTCGTGATAAAGATGCTGTATCATCCGCTTCGTTAATGGCAGAGATTGCTGCCTGGGTTAAAGACCATGGACAAACCATTTACGGCTATTTAAAAGACATCTACGCAGAATACGGTTTCTCACAAGAGCGTATGATTTACATTGTAAAAGAGGGACTAGACGGAGCGCAAGAAATTGCAAACATGATGAACTCTCTACGTCACAACACGCCTGTTGAACTTGCGGGAATTAAAGTAGTAACTAAAAAAGACTATAGCACACTTACCGAAACAAACTTGGTAACAGGTGCTACAACACAAATGGATACTTTCCCAACAACTAGCGATGTATTACAATTCTATTTAGAGGATGGATCAAAGATCTCTGTACGTCCTTCCGGAACAGAGCCTAAAATAAAATTCTATTTTGAAGCTCGTGCTAATATGGCAACAGCTGCCGATTATAAAAAAGCACAAGACGAAGCTAACATAAAAATAGACGCTTTAATTAAAGCTCTTAACCTATAAAATAAAAAAGGTTCCGCTCACTGCGGAACCTTTTTTATTTTATTCATATTGCGACCAATCTACCCACATAGTGTTGTCATAACGCCAAGAATCGTCCAAAGCCTCCGGCATTTTCTTACCAGAGTATACCAATAGTACCGATCCATCTGTCGTAGCCTTTATACAATTGGCACGTCCCGCAGGCACACACACTATTTTACTATCCTCTTCGGTTAAAGCAAACATTTCGGGCTCCAAATCGTGCGATGGTTCATCCCAATTGTCCGGTTCAACAATTGCAATTTGAAACGATCCTTTAACGCAATAAAACCATTTTTTCTCAAACTGATGGCCATGCCATCCACGTACCACTTTCTTATCCGGATGATGGATAAAATAAAAGCGCTCCACACCTTCAAAATCGAAGGTATTTAATGAAGTAATCATACCTCGATGATCATTAAACACTTCTCCGGGAATTACCTTAATCTCAGACATATTTTATTCTTTACTATAATTACTCTTTTCTGCAAATACAGAGCAAAAATAGAAAATAATTTGATTTATGAAATACTTTATAAAATAATTAATTAAGAATTCTATTAAACAATATAAAAAAAAGAGGAAGGACTCTAAATCCTTCCTCTTTGACCGACATTATAATCTAAATTATTTTATCATATCGACACTGCGTTTCACGAATTTGTTTAACGCTTCGCCCTTTAAAAGGCCATTAGCAAGTAAAGCTAAATCTATTAACTGCCCCACTAATCTATTCTCTTTTCCGTATGTGTCAAGAATATTTTTCTTATCTAATTCAAGTTTCTCTAAATTAGTATTAATCTCGGCTAAACGCTCAGAATCCACTGATGGAATTTCCTCTTCCTTCTTACCTTGATTTAACGTATTTATTTCAGTACGTTTTTTCTCCTCTTCGCCAATTTCAAATACAATAGGCTCTAGTTTCGTACCTAAATCTTTTTGCTCCTCATCGACAATACGTTTCACAATTGGATGATCACTATTTACCACAAGTTGGTAGTAATCGCCCATAGCACCGTAAAAGCCCATACCCGGATTCATGGCAGCCATCTCCTTCATGCGTCGCATAAATTCCGAACGGGTAACCACAACCGGCTCACTCTCCTCTCCCATTGCCTCAAAAGCAACTGTGTAGGTAGCACCTTCCGTTGGCAACTGACTAGAGAAAATAGTACGTAACTCATCTTGCTCACGCTCTGACAAATGCGTTGCTTTCACCTCATCCTTTTGGATTAGTTTGTCAACCACATCCGCATCAACACGCATAAACTTAGTTGTTGGTGTTTTTTGCTCAAGGTATCCAATAATGTGATTATCCAACTGGCCATCCATCAACAATACATCATAGCCCTTTTTCTTAGCATTCTCAATGTATGTATATTGCTCTGCCTTGTCCGTTGCATACAAACAAATAACATTATTCTCTTTATCTGTTTGGTTAGCTTTTACCAAATTCTCATACTCCTCTAAAGTAAAGTATTTATCCTCGGTATTCTTAACAAGTAATATACTCTTAGCACGCTCTGCAAATTTTTCATCGGTAAGCATTCCATACTCTATGAAAACTTTCAAGTCGTCCCATTTCTTTTCATAATCCTCTCTATCGTTTTTAAAGATATCGGCTAAACTATCAGCAACCTTTTTAGTAATGTGGTTTGATATCTTCTTCACATTACGATCACTTTGTAGGTATGAACGAGAAACATTTAACGGAATATCCGGCGAGTCAATAACACCATGTAATAATGTCAAATACTCTGGTACAATCCCTTCTACTGAGTCCGTAACATATACCTGATTACAGTACAACTGGATTTTGTTTTTCTGTATTTCGAATTTATTATCAATCTTAGGGAAATACAATATCCCCGTCAATGTAAACGGATAGTCCACATTTAAATGAATATGGAACAATGGCGGTTGACTCATTGGATAAAGTTCCTTGTAAAACTTATCATAGTCCTCTGCCTTAAGTTCAGAAGGTTTACGTGTCCATGCCGGGTTTGTGTCATTAATAACATTATCCTCATCCGTTTCCACCTCTTTACCGTCTTTCCATTCTTTTTTCTTACCGGCAACAATCTCAACAGGTAGGAATTTGCAGTATTTGTTTAACAAGGCAACAATCTTCGCCTCATCCAAGAAATCCTTCTCATTTTCGTTGATGTACATTATTACATCTGTACCGCGTTCTGCTTTTTCGGCCTCTTCAATCGTATATTCGGTTTCGCCCTCACAACTCCATTTTACAGCCTTTGCACCATCTTTGTATGATTTTGTTACAATTTCCACCTTGTCACTTACCATGAACGATGAGTAGAAACCTAAACCAAAATGTCCAATAATAGTAGCTGCATCATCCTTATGCTTTTCTAAAAACTCCTCCGCTCCAGAGAATGCAATTTGGTTAATATACTTCTCAACCTCTTCCTGTGTCATACCGATACCATTGTCTGATACCGTTAATGTTCCCGCCTCTTTATCGGCTTTTACATAAACCTTTACACCACTAGCATCTCCTTTAAACTCGCCCGATGAAGCTAATACTTTTAACTTCTGCGATGCATCTACAGCGTTCGATACAATTTCTCTTAAAAAGATGTCGTGATCTGAATACAAAAATTTCTTAATGATAGGAAACAGATCCTTGGTCGATACTCCAATTTTTCCACTTGCCATAATATCTTTCGTTTTTATGTTTTTATAATTACAATTTCTTTATACGAAAAAAATTACAATAGTTATGCCATCCGGTAATATATGTCAATATGACATATTTACACTGACTATAATTCAGACATCCACTGCAATCCACAATTAAGCAAAGCATACCCCTCCTGGGGTTTTCTACAGGGTTACGACTAGGTTTCGACTAGGTATCGACTACTATGACATCCCAATAGTAGTCGATACCTAGTCGTAACCTTGCCGTAACCTAGTCGAAACACTTAACAGGGGGAAGAGCGCTTATTACCCAATTATAAATATTCATTGTTGTGGTATAATGCTATTTCCTCACGGAAATTAAGGACATTAACAGGGTATCAATATGGATTGTACTCAATGAGTGTGGAATGTTATCAATTACTCTACATAAAACATCCGTTTAGTCATTCCGCCGTCTACTACTAAATTTACCGCATTCACAAATGCTATTTTCCTTATTGGCAAAAAAAAGAGCGCAGCGTTAACAATATCGCGCGGAATACCAACTCTACCTGAGGGATGTTGTTTATGGTCGGCTTCCGTCAATTTATCATAATAATGTATTTGAGTCTCCCCAGACTTATGAGATTTACCATTTTTGGCGTATTAGTCTCTTTTATGGTTTGATATAATTCGGATTCCTATATCTCCAGTAATTATAATAGTAATCTAAGAAACGATATTCACCGTTGACACGTGTATATGTAAAGTTCTTGGATTTATACACTTTTTCTATCTCTCTTGTAATCTTCTCTATTTGTTTATTCACTTCCTTATCCTCTATATCTGTTATAATATTTTGGGGATAATACCATACTTGGAATTCCATCCTCTTCACTTTTCCTCGTCTATTCAAGGTCTCTTTGCTAAATATTGTTATCTTTTCTAGTGTACTTGGAAGCTGAATGACCTCCATAGATAATTTATTCTGTATCTCTCTGTATACAGTTCGTAAGTCATCTTCTCCTCGCACCAAAAGGTTCCTCACACGAGTGGTTTTTACCAGCTTCCCATCTTTAAACAATAATTTAACCTCTCGCTCTTTATCTATCCCATAACCAAGGTGCAAATCCCGAACTGTTGCACCTTGGCCAAGTCTAATCTCAAAATCTTTAACCCAGTCTACCAAAATCCCATCCTTTGTTTTATACTTTTCAAACACATCTTCCCAACCTACTGCAGTTTCCCATACATAATCGTTTTTCCCTTTATTATCAGTCACTTTCTTTTCAACAATTATATCAAGTAAATAAAGCATTTTGTCCTTTACCTCAAAGGTTGCAACATATCCGAGATAATTTGCCATACTTTTTACTCCATTATTTCTTTCAATAACCACATTGAGAGCTTTAACTAATTCAGTATTTTTCTCTATAACATATGAAAATAAATCCCACTTTTGTCCTTTATAGAAGATAACATGAGGGATACCACTTGTCGCAAAAACAACATTATTGACAAGTAAAAGAAAACATAATGTAATAATCGTTCTAATCATAATTTATTCATTTAGTTCAATTTTTAATCTCTAATCTACATAAAGCATCCGTTTAGTCATTCCGCCATCTACTACTAAATTTACCGCATTCACAAAATCATTCTCCTTATTGGCAAGAAATAGCGCAGCGTTAACAATATCGCGCGGAATACCAACTCTACCTGAGGGATGTTGTTTATGGTCAGCTTCCGTCAATTTATCATAATAATGTATTTGAGTCTCCCCAGACTTATGAGATTTACCATTATTGGCGTATTAGTCTCTTTTATGGTTTGATATAATTCAGATTCCTATATATCCAGTAATTATAATGGTAATCTAAGAAACGATATTCACCGTTGACACGTGTATATGTAAAGTTCTTGGATTTATACACTTTTTCTATCTCTCTTGTAATCTTCTCTATTTGTTTATTCACTTCCTTATCCTCTATATCTGTTATAATATTTTTGGGATAATACCATACTTGGAATTCCATCCTCTTAATTTTTCCTCGTCTAGTCAACGTTTCTTTGCCAGATATTCCTATTGTTCGTATCGTACTCGGGAGCTGAATAACCTCCATCAATATGTTTTTTTGTATCTCTTTCTGTACAGTTATTAAGTCATCCTCTCCTCGAACCAACAAGTTCCTCGCACGAGTGCTTTTTACCAGCTTCCCATCTTTAAACAATAATTTAACTTCTCGCTCTTTATTTATCCAAAAACCAAGATACCTATCAATAATTGTTGCGCCTTGTCCGAGTCTAATCTCAAAATCTTTAACCCAGTCTACCAAGATCCCATCCTTTGTTTTATACTTTTCAAACACATCTTCCCAACCTTCTGCTGTTTTCCGTATATAATTGCTCCTTCCATCACTATCAGTAATTCTATTTCCAACGGTTATATCAATTAAATAAAGCATTTTGTCCTTTACCTCAAAGGTTGCAAGATATCCTTCATAATTTGCCGTACTTCTTACTCCATTATTTCTTTCAATAACCACATTGAGAGCTTTTACTAATTCTGTATTTTTCTCTATAACATATGAAAATAAATCCCACTTTTGTCCTTTATAGAAGATAACATGAGGAGTACCACTTGTCGCAAAAACAACATTACTGACAAGTAAAAGAAAACATAATGTAATAATCGTTCTAATCATAATTTATTCATTTAGTTCAATTTTTTAATCTCTACTCTACATAAAACATCCGTTTAGTCATTCCGCCATCTACTACTAAATTTACCGCATTCACAA
>JBOGCH010000003.1:0-77945 GCA_051656645.1 Marinifilaceae bacterium | reverse complement strand
AGGTGCAATGCGACAGTATGAATTTAAGTGTATTGTCCTTGAGTAAGTGTGTAAAGCTCTATAAATTATCCTGTGTTGGTAATAAATTAGAACATCTTGACTTAAGTAATAATGTATTGCTTGACGAATTGGACTGTAGTGCTAATAGGCTTACGGAACTTAGTTTTAAGAATAATCCTCGCCTAGTATTCCTAACCTGTACAAATAATAGGTTTCGAATCCTTGATCTTCGCAATTGCCCAAGGCTTCAATATTTAAACTGCGAAAATAACCCAGAACTTACAAAAGTATACATAAAACCGAATAAACCCTTGGAGGTAAGGAGATGTTTGGTTCCCAAAAATGTTGAGGTCATTGAGGAGAAATAGCAATCCGCGACTTTGAACTGACAGATGGGTGACAAACGAGCTTGTTACGAAAGAGTGATGTTCACGAACCGAATATTAATGCGGTTTAATATAGAGGATAATGGGTTTTTCCTCTATATTAAGCGGAAAAAACTATAAAATAGAATCCATCTTAAATTATACGATATGATTTCACTTCTATTGGGAATAATTATCATGATTGGATCGCTTGTAGTAAAGGTCTAGTGATTACTGCTCTTATAATCTACATAAGAAAAGATGAACACTAAAATCCGCAAAGTGTAGACTAAATAGGATTTGCTAGCTTGGTTTGGAGAGCTTATAAGTTATAAGCTCCCCATAAATTACCCATAACTCTACTAACACTCCAAAATATATTTTTGGAGTGTTAGTAGAGTTATGGGTAATATTTTCCATCATATCATTTGCTAAATAAATTATTGTTCGTATGTTTGCGAACACATTAAGACGGAAATGAAAAAACATTATTCAGAACATGAGGAACAGTTAGCTCGGTTTGCTAAAGCGCTAGGGCATCCTGCAAGGATAGCTATATTGCGTTTCTTGGCATTGCAGGACACCTGCTTTTTTGGTGATATTCATGAGGTGTTACCAATAGCTAAGGCTACTGTTTCTCAGCATTTGTCCGAGCTCAAGAATGCAGGATTGATACAAGGAGAGATATTACCTCCTAAAGTAAAGTATTGCATAAACGCTGAAAATTGGCTGTTAGCTCAAAACCTAATGGCTGATTTATGGCAATTGTATAAACCTCGTAAAGGGTGTTGTTAGTTGAACTACACCTTTTTTATTTATATCTATTGTTCGTTGTTTTGCGAATTACAAACTCTAAAAATAAGTATTATGAAAATTAAAGTATTAGGAACCGGATGTGCCGGATGTAAAACGTTATTTGAAACCGTTAAACAGGCTGTAGCCGAACTGGGATTAGATGCTACCGTTGTAAAGGAGGAGGATATTGTCAAAATCATGAGCTACAATGTAATGCAACTGCCAGGATTGGTTATTGATGAAAAAGTAGTGTCGGCAGGCAAGAAACTATCCCTACAGGATGTTAAAACAATATTGACCCATTAAGCGGATTGAGATGAAAAAGTTAGTGCTTTTTGGAATCATTGTGCTTTTTGCTGTTGCTTGTCGCGAGGGAGCAAAGCAGTCTGCACAATCCAGCACTGTTACCATTTCCGATGATGTAACAGAAGTTTATTATTTTCACAGCAAGCAACGTTGTCTTACCTGTAATGCTATTGAGAAGCTTACAAAGGAGGTTGTGGATAGCTTGGGTAATGCCAAGATTGTTATGCGAACCGTGGATATTTCCAACAAGGATAATAAAGCGTTAATGGATAAATATGAGGTAAATTGGTCGTCATTATTTGTTGTTAAGCAAGATAAGAGCGAGAATTTAACCATAATGGCATTTGCACACGCTGTGGGAAGTCCTCAAACTTTTAAGCGCAAATTAGTAGAAGAGATAGAAAAGATGAGAAGTAATGGAGTGGATTGAGCAATTACTACAAAATAGTACATTACCTTTTGTCACGGCATTTTTACTAGGCGTACTTACGGCTATTAGCCCTTGTCCATTGGCTACAAATATAACGGCGGTAGGATACATTGGTAAAGACATTGGCAGTAGGCATGCCGTATTTTATAGGGGAGCATTATATACGTTGGGGCGCATTGTTACTTACAGCGGTATAGGTATTATTGTTATTCCGCTATTGAGAGAAGGTGCTAGTGTGTATTTTATTCAACAAACCATTGGTAAATACGGCGACATGATTATAGCCCCACTACTCATATTGGGAGGATTGTTTATGTTGTTTGGTTATAAACTGAACATTACTAAATGGGGATATAACCGAAATGCAGAGCGTGTTTCTCGCAGCGGAAATGCAGGAGCCTTAGCACTAGGCATTCTGTTTGCCTTAGCATTTTGTCCCACTAGTGGTGTACTTTACTTTGGAATGCTAATACCGTTAGCAGCCAAAGAAACAGGAGGATATCTGCTCCCGCTGATTTATGCATTGGGCACAGCATTGCCTGTGTTAATTATTGCATGGATTTTGGCCTATAGCGTATCGGGGATAGGACGTTTTTATAACAATTTGCAACGCATTCGTAAATGGATGAATACGGCGATTGCAGTAGTTTTTATTGGAGTTGGTTTATATTATTTGATTATATTATGGCAATAAAAGTATTGATTTTATGTACAGGCAACAGTTGCCGCAGCCAGATGGCACATGGTTTTTTACAAGCTTTTGATAAGGATCTTATTGTACGCTCGGCAGGCACAGAGGCAGCAGGACGACTAAATGCAGATGCTGTGAGAGTAATGAAAGAGGTGGGGATTGATATCTCCGGACACACCTCTGACAGTGTGGAGAAATATCTTGATGAACCTTGGGATTATGTCATTACAGTGTGCGGTGGCGCTAATGAAACATGTCCCGCCTTTCATGGAGAGGTAAAACACAGATTACATTTTGGTTTTGATGATCCATCACATGCGGTGGGTACACCAGAGTTTATTGATAGTGAGTTTCATAGAGTACGTGATGAGATAAGGGAAAAATTCTCTCATTTTTATCTAAATGAGCTTATGGACGATGGTTCCTGCCCATGCGGGGCTAATGATGTTTGTAAATGTCACTAACCTTTAAACTCAATATATGATACAACGTTTTGCCGATTGGCTAGTTTTTGACGTAATGGGTATAGACGCAGCTTCATCCTTAGGAGCTGCTGTCAATTTCTTTTTTTACGATACCATAAAAATATTACTCCTTCTATTCCTAATCAGCTCCATTATGGGCGTGGTGAATGCCTATTTCCCTATTGATAGATTGCGTAATTTTTTAACGTCGCGCAAATTATATGGAACGCAGTATCTTTTCGCGGCACTTTTTGGAGCTATTACACCATTTTGTTCGTGCTCGTCAATACCGTTATTTATCGGTTTTGTTAAAGGTGGCATTCCTCTTGGTGTTACCTTTGCTTTCTTAATAACCTCACCCTTAGTGAACGAGGTTGCTGTTGCCATGTTTTTAGGAACTTTCGGCGTATACGCCACATTGGTATATGTAATTAGTGGCATTGCTCTGGGTGCTATTGGGGGCGCTATGTTGTCGTTATTTAACTTAGAGCGCTTTCTTAGTCCATGGGTTATACAAATAAAGCAACAGTCCGAAGCGGAAACCAATGCGTGGGAGAGTGAACATGTACCTTTTATTAAAAGAGTACCAACCATATTACGAGATGCTTGGCACATTGTACGAGGAGTTCTACCGTATGTAATTATTGGAATTGGTGTTGGAGCAGCTATGCATGGCTATGTACCCGAAGGATTTTTTGAAAATCATCTATCCACAGACAAGTGGTATGCCGTGCCTCTTGCCGTTGTTCTAGCCGTACCACTCTATGCTAATGCGGCAGGTATAGTACCCGTAATTCAGGTATTTGTATCCAAAGGCGTACCGCTTGGTACAGCATTGGCTTTTATGATGTCCGTGGTTGGTTTATCTCTACCCGAAGCCACCATGCTTAAAAAAGTAATGACATGGAAGCTCATTTTTATCTTCTTTGGCACTGTGGCAGGCTTTATTATTCTTTCGGGATATTTATTTAATTGGATATTGGGATAATGTACCGTATTGGCTATTTCAATGTTTAAATAGCCAATACCATATAAGCATCAAAATCTTCTCAAGTTGTTTTGGTAATTTTATGTTATAAACATCAATATTGTTTAGTATTAATGGGACATAATAAGAGAAAAACTCATTGCTACATTATAAATAAAAAGCATTGTTGAACTCTATATTAGGAAAAACAATATATGAACAGAATAGTAATGAGAGGATGACGTACCCATCTGATCTATACCCTCTTCGGAGCCTCCTTACCTCCTCCTTACCTCTTCTTTATACCCTCCTTACCTCTTCCTTACCCTTTATAGGGGTATGGCAGAGGTAAGGAGGGTATATATTAGGGTTTTGGTTAATACGGAGCGGCATACCGGAAGGGGAGTTTAATCTCCCTTGATGTGTAGAATAGTGAAAATTGCTAAGAATATTCTATTTAAATTATATTGCTACCAAATTATAGAATAAGGAATAACGTGCAATAAATATATATACTATTGGTTGCACTAGAATTACTTGCAAAGGAATGATTATTATAACCTTAATTCGGTTTTATACAGGAGAGTAGTGATTTGTTTTGATTTCGTTATATTGAATACGATAGCGATATAGGTTCTTTATATAATGTTCGAGACTCAATAATTTATGAGATATTTTGACGATAATAGTGATAAACCATATTACTATTGCCAAGTTTTGTATTTCAGACGCTGAAGTTGGATGACTATAGTTAAATCTTTTCTATCTTTTTGAATGTTTGATCAATTAATTTGATTGTAGAAGTTATAGTACTTATCCGTCTTTTTTTAATTAATTTCTAAATTTGGCCATCGTCAACAACTATATAATAATACAACAAAACAGACTAAAATGTTAATGAGTGGTTGGAATGAATACAAGAGTAACGTTATTGGTTTACTGCATTTTTATATACAAACAATTCAGTGTTTTACAGTTAAATGTCTTTCAATTGGATTTGCTTCCAGAATTCCTGAACGTAATCTTATTTATGGCTATAGTACTTATATTGTGATTGGTTGGATTTTGTTATCTCTTCCATTTACACACAAACAACCAGTAAGCGTAATTGATAATATCTTTATGATTACTTCGGCAGTATCAACTACAGGACTAGGAACTGTTGATATTGGCTTAACCTATACCTTTTGGGGACAGTTGATTATTTTAATGTTTATACAGTTAGGAGGTATTGGTTATATGACTCTAAGTTCCTATCTGATTTTCAACATGACACACCAATTTAACAAGATAAAAAAGAGAACTTTAAATACTGCATTTACAATTCCCTCCGAATTTGATCTTGCTTCAGTATTGCGTAATGTAATAAGATTTACACTTCTCTTTGAGTTGCTTGGTGTTGCTTGTTTATATTTCTTTTTAAAAAATGAGGGGATAAGTAATCCATTATGGAGTGCTATTTTTCATAGCATATCATCTTTTTGTACCGCAGGGTTTAGTATTTACGGAGATTCTTTAATGCAATTTGATACCAACGTACCTATAAATTTTGTAATTGCTATTTTAGCCTATATAGGTGCTATGGGCTTTATTGTTATTACAGATGTATGGAATAAGATAAGAATACCAAACTATAAAATCACATTTACCAGTAAAATTATTTTGTTTATAACAACACTTGTCACCGTTATTGGAAGTTTTATCGTATATCTTGAAATTGATCCGTTAGTATACCCTAATGTAACTGATAGACTTTTAATTTCATTTTTCCAAACAATGTCTGCAATGACAACTGTTGGATTTAATACTATAGATTTAGGAAATACTACTTTTATGTTGCAGTTTGTTTTAATACTTGCAATGTTTATTGGTGCTTCGCCTTCTGGAACAGGTGGGGGTGTAAAATCAACTACATTATCTGCAATTTATGCATTTATGAAAAGTAAACTGAGTCATGAACGCGATGTAACTCTTTGTGGAAAACGTCTTCCTACCTTCCGCGTAGACTCAGCAATAACCAGCTTTATTAGTTATCAGCTATTTTTGCTAGTTGGTGTTTCTTTGCTTTTTATAAGTGAATCGCTGCCACTTAGGGATATTCTATTTGAGGCAACATCAGCGTTAGGAACAGTGGGATTAAGTACCGGTATCACAGCTTCTTTCTCTACTTTTGGAAAAGTGATATTAATTTCACTAATGTTTATTGGACGTATCGGAACGATGATCTTTGGAAGTTTTATGCTTATTAGAATGAAGCGTAAAGTTATATCTGAGGAGGTTAGGGATTTAGCCGTTTAAGATGACGTATTGATAACAGAAATCACTTCGATCTGGATTTTATATCAAAGTGATTTCTGCTGTCGTTAGTTAGTCCTTTAGTCTATAAGTGATTGATGTTACAACACGTACTTTTTTGATGTAGGGCGTATTACTATCCCGGTTATCTATGGAGAATAGTCCTTGCGTAGCGGTACGTATTTTACCAAGTTTACTTTGTGAGTCTTCGGCAAATTTTAATGCTGCTTGTCGCGCATTCTGTGTAGCTTGCTCAATCATTTGAGGCTTTATTTTATTCAAATCAGTATAGAAATACTGTACCTGATTTTGATAACTATCGCCACTAATAATGACTCCATTTTTCAGCAGCTCTACCTGTCGGTCAATAAGTTTGCGAACAAGCTCAACGTTTGAGCTGTTAACAGTTATAACAGAGGAAGCAATATATCTGAACTTTACATTTTGGTTGGCATAACGGTCTGCTTGAGAATCGTAAATATCCGGAGCATTCATGGATATCTCTTCTTTTTTAATGCCGTTTTCCATTAAAAAGGCAATAACTTGCTTACGGCTGTTTTCTATACTGGTATAAATTTGCTCTAGGTTGTTTCCCGTTTCTTTGAAAGGAATAGGCCATATTACTTGGTTTGCTTCAACTTCCATCTCGGCAAGGCCTTTAACGTACACTGCTCTGTCCTTATCTACAAATACTTTTACACTGCTACTAAAGAATAGCCCTAGGATTAAACTTCCTAAAATGAGCCCAATTGCTGTCGTCCACTTCATAATTTTTTATATTAGGTTTTAAAAATGAAAGATTTAAAGCTAAATTAGGGATTTAAAATTGTATTCTCAATGTAAAATCCGCAATTTTACATTTTAAATTTAAAGCTAATATTTGATCTATGCGAAATAAAACAAAACGTATGATTGCCATACGTAAACTTATTGAAAACGAGCTAATATCATCTCAGGAAGAACTATTATTCCGCCTAAAGGAGATGGGAGTTGAAGCAACACAAAGTACTTTGTCGCGCGATTTGAAATTCATGAAAGTTGCTAAAATTCCGCATAAGGACAAAGGATATATATATATTATCCCAGAAAGTATACAAAACGAGCAGAGAGACGAGAAAGTTTCGTCTATTATCACGGATACCATGTTGAGTATAGACTTCTCTGGTAATATGGCTATTATTAAAACATTACCGGGATATGCTAATGCTGTAGCAGCCTTAATTGATAGTGAGAACTATTTTGAAATATTAGGAACCATTGCCGGCGATGATACCATATTCTTGGTAATGAGAGAAGGTGTTACCCGCTCAGAACTGGTGGATGTATTGACATCAGTGCATGAGAATATACACACTTTATATAAATAGTTAAACTGTTTTTTAATTAATGATAACATTGGGATGGCTTTAAGAGTAAAATACTTTGAGTATAATAAAATAGTTAGTAAACTTGCACCCCGAATTTTAATCATTCATTATGCAGGTTATAAACACTAAAAATGAATTGGTTACCATTATTGATAACCTAAAAAAGGAAGGGAAGACCATAGGTTTTGTCCCTACAATGGGTGCACTACATGAAGGCCACCTATCATTAGTTAAAGAAAGTAACAACAATAGTGATGTTACTGTGGTAAGTATTTTTGTAAATCCAACGCAATTTAATGACAAAGAGGATTTAAAGCGCTATCCGCGTACACCGCAAGAGGATATAGCTTTACTTGAAAGTGTTGGATGCGATATCATATTTTTACCAGAGGTTGAAGAAATTTATCCGGAAGAAGATACACGTAAATTTAATTTTGGACATCTTGACACGGTTATGGAAGGAGCCAATCGTCCCGGACACTTTAATGGTGTTGGACAAGTGGTGAGCCGCTTATTTGACTTGGTAAATCCGGATAAGGCATTTTTTGGAATGAAGGATTTTCAGCAAGTTGCCATTATTAAAAATATGGTGCAACAGCTTAATTACAATGTTGAGATTGTGCCATGTCCTATTATTCGAGAGGAAGATGGTTTGGCAATGAGTTCAAGAAACAAATTGTTGACACCGGAACATAGAGCCAACGCCCCTCATATTAACGCAGTGCTACAACAGGCTAAAAAGGACAAAGCAAATTATACTGTTGAGGAGTTAAAAAATAGAATTAAAGAGCAAATAGATAGCAATCCGTTACTTGAGACTGAGTATGTTGAGATTGTTGACGACACTACACTTGAGATCAAACAGAATTGGGAAGGAACATGTGTGGTATGCGTAGCTGTTTACGCAGGTAAAATCCGATTAATTGACAATATTGTACTTTAAATAAAAAATGATGATGTACATTGAAGTAGTAAAATCTAAGATTCATAAAGCAACGGTAACGGAAGCGAATCTTCAGTATGTGGGGAGTATTACCATTGACGAGGCGTTAATGGAAGCAGCCAATATTATCGAAAACGAGAAAGTACAGATAGTAAATGTAAACAATGGAGAGCGCCTTGAAACGTATGTCATTAAAGGTGAACGTAACTCGGGTGTTGTTTGTCTTAACGGTCCTGCTGCACGTAAATGCGCAGTAGGAGATGTTGTAATAATAATCTCCTACGCAGCGATGGAGTTTGAAGAAGCTAAATCGCATAAACCAACTCTTGTATTTCCGGATACAGCAACTAATAAATTAATTTAAGCCTATGAATCATCTTGCGCATATACGTTCAAAAATTATCCTTGATAGCAATGATTTAGCCACAAAATTAAAAGTGTGGCGTTATCGGGATGAAAAAATTGTCTTTACAAACGGATGTTTTGATATCCTACATCGTGGGCATGTTGAATATCTTGCGCAAGCTGCGGCCCTGGGGGGCAGACTAATTGTTGCTCTGAATACTGATGCATCCATTAAAAGATTAAAAGGGGAGGAGCGACCAATTAACAACGCTGAAGCACGCGCATTACTAATGGCTGCACTGGAATTTGTTGATATGGTAATCTTCTTTGACGAAGACACTCCTTATGAGGTAATTTCAGCTATTGTCCCGGATATTCTTGTAAAAGGATCGGACTATGCTGTTGAGGATATTGTTGGATATGACATTGTTACTCAAAACGGCGGTAAAGTATGTACCATTGATTTTGTTGAAGGATATTCAACGACTTCGATCATTGAGAAATCTCAGAAATAAACAAATATTTAGTTATTACTTGGAATGGCTCTTGCTACACATTGTGGCAAGAGCCATTTTTTATTGAGTTTCTTGGGACTTATTCCTTTAACAAAAATCATATATACTATAAACTTTGAAAAAAAGCGTTTAGAAAAAGGATTTCATGAAAACCGGAAAGAAATAACTCGTATAACATCTACACAGGCCCCGCTTGTGCAACTAAATTGTAAACAATAAAAAACACATTATATGCTCACTACAATACATACCACCGTTTCTGTTGTAAACATCTTAACCATGTTTATATGCGGGTTTATTCTTTTGGTTGCTAAATTCAATAGCAAGATTCCGGGACAAATGTTCAAGTCTAGAATTATCTTGGCAGCCTGTTTTGAATTAGTAGCCTTTGCAAGCTTATTTATATTTCTATGGGGAGATAAATATTTTAATGCCGCAGAGGTATTTGCCTTGCCTATACTTATTATGAGTATTGTTCAAAGTTGTATACTATTTTTTGGTATCATGATGATGGTGGCTCCGCAAGACGTTACCATAAAGAAAGTATTGAAAATGCTTGCACCTGCAGCAGCAGTAATGATACTTTATGGTATAAGTATATTCTTTGAGAAAGACTATGTTTATACAAATTTAGGCGATTTTGTGCGCCATGTATATAAAATACCGGTACTTCTAAGACTATGTATGTTTGTTGTATTTATGAATATGCTATTTCAATATTATAAACAATATCGTCTTGTCCGTGCACATAAACGTATCAACCCATTTACCCAGAATGAAATACAAACCAATGTATTAAAAGCAGAACAACGCATTGTTAATACCATTTTCTATACTGCATTTGGAACAGGTGTTGTAGCTTGCGTTTATATGGCGAATCCAGAACCTATATTATATATTGTTGTGACTATAGTCATGGCACTCGTTTACGTGGCATTTACATTAAGCTTTATCCATTTAGGATATTCAAATGCGATGACTCAATATAAACAATCAGCTAACCGAGGACAAATAAAACAAACCTCAAAGAGTACAAGTTTTAAAACAACAAAAACACGTGAAGCTACTCCTATTAGGACCCCTAAGGACGATAGTATTAAACAAACACTTATATCCATGATTGTCGATGAGCATTTCTTTACTCAGCCTAATATAACCATTAACGATGTTGCCGAACGCCTAAACATTACACCACGCGCTCTTGCCACATACATTAGCACGGAATATGAGCAATCATTTGTTTCTTGGATAAATGAGCTTAGAATTGAATATGCTAAACAATGTATCTATGAGTCGGGACCAAATTACATCCTAGACGTTGAGAACCTATCCAATCAGGTTGGTTTCTCCAACACTGAGGAATTTAACGGATTTTTTAAGGACTATACATCAAAAACTCCGGTAGATTATGTGAATCTGCTTAAGGCAACACCAAAAACGCAGAGATAAGAGAAGCCACGCTACAAAATTGTTATTAATAAATTGAATACTTAATCCTATTTCATAACTTTGCGTGCAAAGCAACAAGGATAAGCATGGAAAATAATAATCATTTAGTTATAATGGCCGGAGGGGTGGGATCGCGATTCTGGCCTCTTAGTACACCCGAAAAACCGAAGCAATTTATTGATATATTGGGGACAGGGCGCACAATGATACAGATGACTGTTGACCGATTCAAAGGAATTATTCCAACCCAGAATATTTGGGTAGTAACATCGGCAAAATACAAACAATTTGTCGAAGAGCAAATACCAGGTATTCCGACCCAACAGATATTACTTGAACCGTGCATGCGCAACACAGCTCCTTGCATTGCTTATGTTACATGGAAAATAAAGCAGCACAACCCAGATGCGAATTTAGTTGTAACTCCTTCAGACCATTTGGTTACTGACGTGATAGAATTTCAACGCATTATACGCGACAGTTTAGCTTTCACAGCCACCCAAGATAACATACTTACTTTAGGAATGTTACCAACTCGTCCAGAAACGGGCTACGGCTATATTAAGCAATGCGAAGGAGATACCTCCATAGTGAAAGTAGCTGCATTTAAAGAGAAACCGGATCATGCAACGGCAGAACAATACCTTGCAGTAGGCGGTTACTATTGGAACTCCGGTATCTTTATTTGGAACGTTAATACTATCGAAAAGGCTTTCCGCACTTTTGAACCTGAAATAGCAGCTCTATTTGACCATCTCTCCTCATCCTTCTATGCAGAGCAAGAGCAAGCGGATATAGACGGCATGTTTCCTACCTGCAAATCTATCTCCATAGACTATGCCATCATGGAACGCGCCAATAACATCTACGTACTCCCAGCATCATTCGGTTGGAGCGACCTAGGCACGTGGCGCTCACTATACGAGCAGCTACCGAAGGATGAGAATGGGAATGCGGTAATAGGTGGCTATGATGGATCTATTGAGAATTGTTCAAATTGCCTAGTATATTTACCTAATGGCATATTTTTCAATATTCAGAATCAAAGCAAACAAATTATTATACAAAGAATGAGTATGTTATATATAAATAACCTATAATACCACTAAACTAAAACCTGCTATACAATCATTGCAACATGAAAAATATCTCTATTTCAGAAGTTATTAAAATCGTAATACGCTTTAAATGGATTTTTATACTAAGTCTTACTATTACATTATCTTCTTATTTTTATTTCTTCAAGCCAGGCCAAACTTTATATAATACAGAATCACGATTATATTGGAATCATAATCAATACATTCATCTCAACACCAATGTGATGAATTATATAGATTCAATATATCATAATTGTGTAGATAATCCGACTGAGCACAATAGAATAAGTTCACCGACTCAAAACATTATATGCGCTGAAATTACTGTAGATAACCCAGACAACGCAGTAAACTCATTAGCGTTATATATAGAACAATTAAATAATTATCTTCAAACTAATATTATTAACAACTTTGAATATCTTACACATTATATCGATTCTTCTGTATCCACGAACGTTATAACTTTCGTGGATATTGAAGATATTTCATTAGTATCTTCTAATATTCCAGTTGATATATATAATAAAGAAGTTTGTCGATATTTATTTTTGCAGATACAATTATTCTATATACAATTATATTCAAATTTAATCATGAGAGACTACGTATTCGCAAGCGATTTTCTCCTACAGAAAATTAACAACGAGTTCTTATCTCCTAATACTGATCTTAATAATCCAATATGCAGACTTAATATGGAACAACAGGTTGTATTCCAATTAAAACAAGTATATAACAAAATTCTTATTGAACAAGAATTCTATAATAGCAATTTTAATAATGGCAATTTTAATGATGCTATCGCTAATTTATCGAATCGATATGTTTATTTGCATGCACAAGCAATAAATCGCACTATAACAGATCTAATATCGAACCTAAAACATGATCCAACTCTTATCGTTATCGAGAAAGCACATATAGTGTACCCTGCGATTGGAACATCTAAAATAATGTTGATCATAGGTTGCATCATTTTTAGTTTCTGTTTTCCACTTATTTTTATAATGGTTTTTATCAATCCTAACGCACATGAAGAAAATAATAGCAGTATTTGGAACAAGACCAGAGGCAATAAAGATGGCTCCTGTCGTAAATAAATTAAAAGCACAAGATTGTAATATCATAACTTGTGTTACAGGGCAACACCGTCAGATGCTTGATAGCATATTGGAGTTATTCAATATTAAACCTGAGTATGATCTAAATATTATGAAACCGGGACAAGATTTATTTGACATTACAACTCAAATATTACTTGGCCTTAGAGATATCTTTAGAAAAGAAAAACCTGATATTGTATTAGTGCATGGTGATACAACAACATCATTTGCTGCTGCATTAGCTGCATTTTATGAGCAAATTAAAATAGGTCATGTAGAAGCTGGACTGAGAACTTATAACTTATATAGCCCATGGCCAGAAGAAGCGAATAGACAATTAACATCAAGAATTGCGACATTCCATTTTGCCCCAACTCTACTCAGTAAACAAAACTTAGTGAACGAAAATATTGATAGCAATCATATTTATATAACAGGTAACACAGTTATTGATTCATTACATTATATTTCTGAGGTATTAAAGACTGATGATAATGTGAAGGTGAATACAAAAGAGCAGTTATTAAGCTCTGGCATCAGTATTGAAAATATTGAAGGTACACGTCCATTTATTCTAATCACTGGTCATCGAAGAGAGAATTTCGGCGAAGGTTTTAAAAATATATGTTTAGGAATAAAACAAGTTGCAGAAAAATTCCCAACTATCGATTTTATATATCCTATGCACCTTAATCCCAATGTTAGAAAGCCTATTGAAGAAATATTTGGTACTCATAAGGATAGAGTTCATAATGTACACTTCACAGAACCAATAGATTATCTACCATTTGTTATGTTAATGAGCAAAGCTTATATCATAATGACAGATAGCGGAGGAATTCAAGAAGAAGCCCCGTCGCTTGGAAAACCTGTACTTGTGATGCGCGATACCACTGAACGTCCAGAGGCCGTAGAAGCAGGCACAGTTAAATTAGTTGGGACTTCTATTGATAAGATTGTTAATGAACTTTGTATTTTAATTCAAGACAAAGATGCATATGCACTAATGAGCCATGCATGTAACCCATATGGAGACGGGCAAAGTGCAGAACGTATTACAAATATTCTTTTACAATGATACCTTTCACAATTATCATAACTCCTCCTATATATAATTTCTCCTCCAGATCATATAATATCGGTGGCGTTGAAACTTATATTCGTGATTTATCTATTGCACTGAAGGATTCATCAGAAAAAATAATAATTGTCCAACCTGGTAATGACCAATTAGAAGATCAGGTAAATAAAATTACTATTAGATCTGTAAATACATTTCAAGACAATAGTAAATCATATCAGAAAATATATGATCTTCTCTTTAAAGAGAATGGTCCTAATGGTGTATATATAATAGCAACTGATCAGATAAATATTAAATCGAAACATCAGTATACTATTGCTATTCAGCATGGGATAGCTTTCGATATTCCAAAAGATTTTATTCCTGGGTTCTGGGGATATAATTTATGGTTATCACGGATTAACAAATTACTTAGATGCTTACGGAATATTAGTCGATTTCATCGAGTCCGAAATAGTATCTGTGTTGATTATAATTACTACAACTGGTACAGAACACTAGACACTATACCAAAAGATAAAAGAGTAGCTGTTATTCCAAACTATTGTTCTGAATATATCAATAATGATGAATTATCACGAAAATTACAATCACAGAATAATCAAGTTAAGATTCTATTTGCTAGGAGGTTTGTTAATTATCGCGGAACAATTATGTTTGCCAATGTAGCTAAGAAGTTATTAGACAAATATGACCATGTAGATATTACATTTGCAGGATCTGGTTTATTATCTGATTATTTGCATAAGGAGTTTGACAATTATGCACGAGTTACAATTACATCTTTTGAATCAAAAGAAAGTATTAGTTTTCATAAACATTTTGATATAGCAGTCGTTCCTACGATATTCTCTGAAGGGACCTCTCTATCATTATGCGAAGCTATGGCCGCAGGCTGTTATGTTGTTGCTACACATGTGGGAGGAATGACTAATATGATTATAGATTCTTTTAACGGAACATTATGTGCCCCAGAGGAGAAAGCTCTGGATGATGCCCTAGAGCATATCCTTAATTTACCTAAACTGGAGTTTTGTAACATTGTAAAAAATGGACATGAATCAGCGATGCTAGGTTTTTCATATGAAAAATGGAAAAAAAGATGGAATGATTTTGTCAAATCAATTTACTACTAATCAATGATTATATATTACGCTATCATTCTTCTGACATTTGCACTTAGTTATATTGAGCAGCAGCGAAAAATTGACTATGCAGTCTTCACTATATTAGCTATATTTTTTTCTTTCAGTTATATGACTGGAAGTGATTGGCGCAATTACGAACAATATTACTATACAGACTTTGCTGTCAGACATGTTGAACCTGGTTATATGCTCCTTTCAAATACATTCCATAAAATTGGAGTCAGTTTTTGGTGGTTTCATTGTGGAATTAAGTTTATATGCTTCTATCTCCTATGGGATTTCTTAAAACGATATCAAGAGAATATTTATATGGCCCTGACATTGCTGATCTCCTCATATTGTCTATATTTGTTCATTGATTGCCCTTTCAGATCATTAATTGCCATTTCAATATTCTTATACAGCACTAGATTTATCGAAGAGAAAAAACCTTTATTGTATATATTGGGAGGCTGCTTGGCCTCGTCTATGCATTTAACTGCAATTATAACCTTACCCCTTTATTGGATTACACAACAGCGATTCTCAACAAAGATTCTCTTCATTGTATATTCCATTTTATTTTTATATCTAGCTTTTTTTAATATAACGGACATTTTTTTGCCTATAAAGACTATAAATTTCGATTTATACAATCGGTTAGCTTATTATTTAAATAACGCTAATTCTGAGACTTCAATCTTTACGCCTAGTTTATTGATCCGAATTCTAGTTTTATTTTATATGCTAGCTTTCAAAGAATCATTAATAAAATATTGGAGAGACAAAGAATGGATATACAATATGGCCTTTATTTATCTCATTCTTAATTTAGTGGCCTATAAGATGAATGTACTCCAAAGATTTTCATTCTTCCCTTTACCATTTTATATTCTTATAATTTGCTCAATAATAGATATTCATATTAACACATCTAGAAATATAATGAAAATGATATTTCTGGTCATTGCATTATATACTGGTTATAGTTGGTTAATTAAACCCAATTGTTATATCCCATATAGTAGTTATTTATTATATTGGATTCAACAAAATGAACCTAAATTTGAAATTCGTACCAACTATAACCATAATGGCCTCAATGTCGAGGAATTGTATTAAATAACATGTTATGCTCCCTATCTTATTTATATTTTTTAATCGTAGAGAAATTGCATCCAATAGCTTTAAAGCTATTAAACATTTAAAACCTTCCGTTTTATATTTAGCAAGTGATGGCCCAAGATCTCATGTGAAAGATGAAACGGATATTGTCCATAATTTACGTAAAGAATTAGTATCTCAGATTGATTGGCCTTGTACTGTCCATGAATTATTCAGAGAGACTAACTTAGGTTGTTCAAGCGGAGTTAGAACCGCAATTGACTGGTTCTTCGACCATGAATATTCTGGGATAATACTCGAGGATGACTGTATCATCTCAGTATCCTTCTATAAATTTGCCGAAGAATTACTTAAACGATACGAGCATGACGCAAGAATTGGAATGATAGCCGGCTATAATCAAGTTAATGGATCAATCTCTAGGGAATCTTCTTATATCTTTTCAAAATATAAAGCTTGTTGGGGCTGGGCTACCTGGAGACGTGCATGGAAACTTATGGACATAAATATGGACTGGCGAGGAACAGAACAAACTGAATCTATCATTGCTAATATGGGATACCGGTCATTAGATATTAATTATTGGAAATATAGACTAAATTGTATCGATAAGAATATCGTAAGTGCATGGGATTGGCAATGGTATTTTACACTTGCAGCAAACAACTGTTTAACGATATTCCCATGTCAAAATTTAATTTCAAATATAGGTTTTGGTGAGAGTGCAACGCACACGCAAGGCATAGTTAGAGAAAAATTATTAGAAATAGGTGATCTTGGCTTTCCATTGGTTCATCCGAAATATATTGTCCCAGATGCCGAATTTGATTATAATTTTTATAAAAAGAATAACTCCCTGTATAATTACATATCAGCAAAGATTCCATTCTCTATAAAAAAACAGATTAAACAAATTATTTTAAATCGTCGATAATATGCCTACTATCAAAATAGACAACTTCAGTTATCAATATCAAAACATCCCTTTGTACCATGGTCGTAAACAAATAAATAAAACCATTGCAAAAGAAAATTTACAGCTGTTTCATGAGATTATGCAGAAACATAATCTTACATTTGGTTTAATTTATGGTACATTATTAGGCGTTATAAGAGATGGCGACTTTATTTCTCATGATGAAGACATCGATTTATTTATGCTTGAAGAAAATCAAGCTCAATTTATTAAATCATTACCATCTATTGAAGAATATGGTTTCAAAGTTGCGCGATACGATAAGCGTGGCTTAATTTCAATTATAAGGAATAATGAATATATTGACATTTATTTTTTCCATAAAGATGGAGATATTAGAAATTGCTGTGGTGAACGTATTCCAGCCTACATACTTGACGAATGTATATCAATTAATTTTATTGATAAAGAATTCTTAATTCCAAAAGATTATATGAATTTCTTTATTTTCGAGTATGGAAAAACATGGAATATTCCTATTGTATATAAAACAAGTTTTATAAATAGAGCTATCTTAAAAATGAATTCTATTTTAAAGGATATTTTGCCAAATAGTATCGCATCATTTTACTATAAACAGAAGGATATTAAATTATTAAATAATTATCATAAAAAATTACAGCGTATAAAATAATTAAAGCTACAAGATGAAGATATCACTTATAACTGTCACATATAATCGTGCATCAACACTTTCTGGAGCTATTGAATCTGTATTGAGCCAAACACATAGTGATATAGAATATATTATTGTAGATGGAGCCTCTACTGATGGCACCATTAATATTATTGAGGAATATAATAAAAAATTTAAGGGCCGTCTTAAATGGATCAGTGAACCTGATAAAGGAATATACGATGCGATGAATAAAGGCATTGCTATGTCAACAGGAGATGTTATCGGCATATTAAACTCAGATGATTTCTTTACTTCAAATGATGTACTTGAAACAGTCTCCAAAGCCTTTAATGACGATATAACTCTGGATGCTGTTTATGCGGATATACATTTCGTTGATCCTTCTGATCTAGATAAAGTAACAAGATATTATAGTTCAAGATATTTCAGAAAATGGTCTGCACATTTTGGACTAATGCCAGCTCATCCTTCACTCTACATCCGAAAAAGTATATTTGATAAATACGGATGTTATAAGACGGACTACAAAATCACAGCCGATTTAGATTTAATCTATCGCTTTATTTGTAAATTCGAGATAAAAACTAAATATATTAAAAAGGATTTTGTTACAATGAGGAGCGGAGGTGTTAGTACTCAGTCATTAAAAAATAGACATATCCTTAACAAAGAAACTTTGCGTGCATGCAAAGAAAATAATATCTATTCTAATTATCCCTTTATGATAATTAAATATGGTATTAAAATTATTGAACAGATATTAGATAAACTAAGATAATAAAATGAAAAAGAAAGCTCTTATTACAGGCATTACAGGTCAAGATGGCTCTTTTCTTGCCGAATTCTTACTTGCGAAGAACTATGAAGTTCATGGAATAATACGTCGATCCTCTTCTTTTAATACTGGCCGAATTGAACACCTTTATTTACAAGAATGGATTAGAGATATGAAAAACAGCCGTGCGATTAATTTACATTATGGCGATATGACTGATTCAAGCTCTTTAATCAGAATTATTCAGATTATCCAACCTGATGAGATTTATAACTTAGCTGCACAAAGTCATGTTAAAGTAAGCTTTGACGTTCCTGAGTATACTGCAGAAGCAGACGCTATCGGAACATTGCGTATGTTAGAAGCGGTGCGTATGCTAGGTTTAGAGAAAAAATGTCGTATATATCAGGCCTCAACGTCTGAGTTATTTGGTTTAGTTCAGGAAGTTCCACAAAAGGAAACAACACCGTTCTATCCTCGTTCGCCATATGGCGTTGCCAAACAATATGGATTCTGGATTACAAAGAATTATCGTGAATCTTATGATATGTTTGCCGTCAATGGAATCTTATTTAATCATGAAAGTGAAAGAAGAGGCGAAACATTTGTTACACGTAAAATTACATTAGCAGCCTCGCGTATCTCGCAAGGACTACAAGACAAGTTATATATAGGAAATCTTGATGCTCAACGTGATTGGGGATATGCAAAAGATTATGTAGAATGTATGTGGTTAATGCTTCAGTACGATAAACCTGAAGATTTCGTTATCGCGACTGGAGAAATGCATTCTGTTCGCGAGTTTTGCTCATTATCTTTTGCATATGCAGGAATAGAAATCGAATGGAAAGGAGAAGGTGTTAACGAGCAAGGTGTAAATAAAGATACAGGCGAAGTATTAATTGAAGTTGATCCAAAATATTTCCGCCCTTCTGAAGTCGAACAACTTCTTGGCGATCCAACTAAAGCTAAAACATTGTTAGGATGGAATCCAACTAGTACATCATTTGAGGAACTTGTAAGAATAATGATGGAGCACGACCTTAAATATGTTAAGCAACAAGCAATCTTGAATAATTAGTTGTATGAACAAAACATCTAAAATATATATTGCTGGGCACAATGGGCTCGTTGGCTCAGCAATATGGAGAAATCTTGAATCAAAAGGTTACAGTAACTTAATTGGACGTTCTCATGTTGATCTTGACCTGATGGATGCCATTGCTGTAAAGGACTTTTTTGACACAGAGCAACCTGAATTTGTAATATTGGCAGCAGCCCATGTAGGAGGTATTATGGCCAATAATACATATCGTGCTGACTTTATTTATAACAATCTGCAAATTCAACTTAACGTCATTGGAGAGAGTTATAAGCATAATGTGAAGAAACTTTTATTCCTTGGTAGCACATGTATTTATCCGCGCTTAGCGCACCAACCTATTAGCGAAACAGAGCTACTGACAGGAGCTTTAGAGTATACTAACGAACCTTACGCGATTGCCAAAATTGCTGGTTTAAAGCTATGTGAAAGTTTTAATATTCAATACAATACCAACTTCATATCAGTGATGCCTACAAATTTATATGGTCCTTTCGATAATTTTAATCTTGAGAAAAGCCATGTTCTACCGGCAATGATACGAAAAATATACCTCGCCAATGCACTAAAACAAGATAATTGGGGTATAATTAAATCGGATCTTAATAAGCGACCTATAGAGGGCATTAATGGGGAATCAAAACAAGCATCAATCATAGATGTTTTGAAGAAATACGGAATTACCAATAATCAAATAATGCTATGGGGAACAGGAAAACCACTTAGAGAATTCCTTTGGAGTGAAGATATGGCAGATGCATCTGTATACATTATGGAACATATTAATTTTAAAGATCTAATTGAAAATGATTCCGAAATTAGAAATTGTCATATTAATATCGGTACAGGTAAAGAAATCTCAATATACGAGTTGGCAACTCTTATCGCCAATGTCATAAATTATCAAGGAGAGATCGTATTCGATGATTCTAAACCAGATGGTACAATGAGAAAATTAACTGATGTTTCTAAACTACATCAGATAGGATGGAAACATACAGTTGAGATTGAAGAAGGTATAAGAAGATTATTTACATGGTACAAAACGAATCTATAAGTATCGTATTTTCCATCTTATTCCTATTTTATTTCTAATAAGTGTTGTGATATACTTTAATACAATAGCAGAGAATAGTATTGCTAATATTATTATACCTATATTAAGAATACGATACCTAGAAATTAGTAAAAAAGCAAATGGCCCAAATATAAAAAATTGATGTACTAAGTATATACTATATGAGTATTGATCTGACAAATTCAGTATCCGATTCAATTTAGATTCTGGTATCATTTTATAAAGCATATTGGCATTGAAATATAAATATAAAATAATAAATATTGATAAGCCAAGAAGAACGTGAGCATATGCATTTATCATAGTCATGAGATATTGATAATCAATGCCTACTTTTATTATATCTCTGCTATTAAGTATTCTAACCATATTAGATACTATCCCTAATATAATAATCGGATATTGTATTAGGGATAGTATTCTATCACCAAAAATTCGCACAGAATGTCCTATAATAAATCCCAACACATAGGCTGTCAACATCCCTGTTTTGAATTCATATAAAAATACATTATTAATTATTTGAAATCCAACTATAAATAAGAGTATATCTTTCAAATACAATATCGGGGAGTGATATCTAAATTTTATACATATTGATTGTAATAGTGGAGTTAACAAGTAAGCAAACAATATATTAGGAATAAACCAGAGATGTTCTAATCCTTTTAAGGTTGATTTACATATAAATGCATTATAAACATTATTAAAAGAAATCAGTGTGGGATTTATCAATAGATAAATAGGTATAATTAATATAAGATATACCCAATACTCTATCAATATTTTAGAAAATGCCTTTTTATAAAAAGGTAATGGATCCACTGTCCGTTCCTGCTGCCCATAAAGAAAACCTGATATAACAAGAAATACTTGCACTCCTACATTAAGCCACCAAGCAAGGAAATTTCCATAATACTGTAAAAAATGACATGCTACTATCATACAAGTAGCTATTAAACGTATTATAGATATATTATAGTCTTTCATAGGAACGTATTCTCTATATTTATTTGCTTATTAATAACCTTACTAAGTTCAGTAAGGTTATTGTCAAATTAATGAACTTCTTTAAATATTACCTGAATCAATCCTTGACAATGACTCTATCAATTTGTCATTATCAGCTTTTGATCTTACTGCCAATCGAATATAGTTCTTACCTTCAAACCCCAACTTAGAAGAACAATCTTTAATTAAGATATCATCTGCTAATAGTAGTATACGCATCAACTCTTTAGAACTATATCTGTCTTTTATTCTACATAAAAAATAATTTGCTTGTGAAGGATACGTCTCTAAGAATGAAATACTATCCAATAATTTCTTAAATCTTTCTCTCTCTGAAATAAATTGACTACAAGCAGCCTTATAATCATTATGATATTTCCCAATTATTTGCATGAAATATTCTCCAAATGAGTTTATATTCCATATTGATAAATGCGTTCTTATTTTATCTAAAACGTCCACATCACTAGACGCTAAGATCCCTAATCTAATTCCAGGAACTCCAAAAGACTTAGAAATACTTTTAATAAAAATAAGATTAGGGTATTTATCTATAATAAAGTTCTTCATTACTGACTGTTCGCCAACTGAAAAGTCAATAAAAGATTCATCAATAATTAATTTTATACCATTTTCTGCAGTCCAGTCAATTAATCTTTCCATATCATCTTTAAGAATTAAATTACCTGATGGATTATCTGGATTTATTAATAATAACCAATCAATTTCAGTCTTAGAGTAATATGATATTATATCATCTACATTATAATAGAATTGCTCGTTTTGAGGTTTAAAATACTCTACATTACACCCCTTCAATCTATTCGTATATTCTTCAAATGTTGGGATTATCACTCCTACATTACCTTTAATAACATACTCGCATAAGATATTTATTAACTCTGCTGCGCCATTTCCTATTAAAATATGTTCTTGATTCAATTGGAAGAACTTTCCGGCAAGCAATCTATTTATATTTAATCCTGATGGATACTCTGTCAATAAAACATTAAAGGAATTCATCATATCCTCACGCATTTTCGAGGTAGGAAAGAATGGATTTACCAGATAGCAGTAATCTAACAACTCTGGAAACCTCCAAAATCCTCCATAACGCTGATGCATTTTACGCACTCGCTCATCACCTTCTGCAAATAAAACAGATGCAATATCAAGATCCTGAATATCATCTATCTCATACCATTTCTCATTCTTTATCGGTAGCGCTTTTATGTCAGGATTATCTAGCATCACAATGATTCTCAAGACCTGTTCATAATATTCATTAACTCCAACCGCATTAATATATGCTTTCAAGAATGGTATAAAATGTGTCCTCGAAAACTCTTTTGAAAACTTATAGATATTTATTGTCTTATAATAGTCATTACAGTTATTATAATTGAATGATTTCTTCGATATTAAGTCTAAAATAACGTTATCCTCATCAATAGTTACAACTGAGCCATCCATCCATGATTCAAACTTGGCAACTGCGACAAGATTAGGTTCTGGATGATTGTATAATTTTGACAATATTTCATCATCATATATTAAATCTGATTCCAAGAGGATTGTATCATCCTGCAATAGATGGTCGGAAGCAATCCCTAACGAGTAGATATTATTAGTAATCGCATAATCTTTATTTTCAACATATTCTATTGGCATTCCATTATATTCCGTACCTAGATATTCTTTTAAATTAGATGCTTGAAAGCCAACTACTATTATTATTTTATTAATCTGTAGTTTATTTAAACTATCGAGCATTCTTTCTATTAAAGTACATCCATTAACTTTAACCATACATTTTGTATTATCATGAGTTAGCTCTTGAAGGCGTTTACCCATTCCTGCTGCGAGTATCAATGCTTGCATATAATTATTATTTTATTCTATCTTAATATATCTACGTTACAAAAATATCGTATTGTTTTAATTAATCGCCATCTTATGCTATCTTTGTTACTATCATAAATAAAAATTCAATGAAGAATATTGCAATTATAGGAGGTTCTGGCTTTGTGGGAACTCGACTTATTGATATATTACGCTCAAATTATAGCGTCAAAAATTTCGATAAGGTAATAGGTCCCTTCAATCAAGATATAACAACTCTTCTTGACATTAGAGATAAGCAAAAAGTAATCAACAGTATTCATGGTTTTGACACTGTTATTTTATTAGCAGCTGAACATAGAGATGATATTTCTCCTATTTCGCTATACTATGATGTTAATGTGCAAGGTACTAAGAACGTGCTTGATGCGATGGACAAGAATGGAATTAAAAATATATTCTTCACTAGTTCTGTTGCCGTATATGGGCTAGATAAAGATAATCCTGATGAGGAACATCCATCGGATCCATTTAACCATTACGGGAAAAGTAAGTGGGAGGCTGAACAAGTACTAAGAAATTGGTTCGAATCAGATCCGAACAATAAAGTATTAAATATAATTCGCCCGACTGTGATTTTTGGCGAGCGTAATCGAGGAAATGTTTACAATCTATTATCACAAATCCAATCAGGGAGATTTCTTATGATTGGAAATGGCGATAATTGTAAATCAATGGCCTATATCGGCAATATAGTTGCAGTAATCAAATTCTCCATAGAGAATTTAGTCCATGGATACCAAGTTTTTAATTATGTAGATATTCCTGATTTTAACATGAATCAGCTAGTAGGTCACGTTAAGCAAATACTACATAAAAGAAACGTTACGATACGAATGCCATTTTATATTGGCTTGTTAGGAGGATATCTATTTGATATACTTGCAATGGTCACAAATAAAAAATATAAAGTTAGTAGTGTTAGAGTTCGAAAATTCTGTGCTACTACAAAGTTTAATGCGAATAAAATTAAACAACTAGGCTTTATCCCTCCCTATACATTAGAAGACGGACTTAGTAAAACTATTAACTATGAATTTGTAGACAATACGGATAACGATAACATTGTATTTATCACACATTGAGTTTAGATATTACGATATTATAAGAAACTTTTATTCACTATATATAGTGTCCTATTTAGCAATATTTATTTAGATAGGTCCTCTTATATTTATTTTACTACTCACAGTTTATTACGAAATAGATTATAACTTATCAGATAATTAAATATGAAGCTATGTAATACATTGTCAGGACAAATGTTATTAATACTAGATTGCAAAATTGATGAAAGTCATTTAGAAAAGGATATGTTCCTTTTAATGAACTATTTATCAAAGCGTATGAACCTTACAGCGAATATTGTGTATCCGGGTACTAATGAGAATAAGAATCTTCCAGACCGCATCCATAATGTCAATCTTATTCGAATAGAATGCTTAAATAGTTTCTTATTATTTAAACTTCGTGCAATACTATATCTATTACTTCATGCAAATAAGTATAGTATCATGGTAAAATATTATTTTAACATTAGAGTTGGTATATACGCCCTAATTTATAAATTCATTATGCCTAATGGACTTTTCTATTTAAAGGCAGATGGAAAGGTATGTATCCCAGCGAGGCAAAGAGATGATAATGTTTTAATATACAACATTAAACTTTATTTATGGAATAAAGGACTAAAACTAACAGACGTCATTTCAACTGAAACTATTTATAATTATAATTTATCGATAAATACAAATAAAAACAACAGTAACTTTATCTCGAAATTTATAATTGTCCCCAATGGTTTTGATGCCTATACTCTAGACCAATTTAATCTTCCTGAATTGAAGTTAGAAGAAAAAGATAATATTATAATATTTGTAGGAAAAGTTGGTTCTTATTTTAAAAACAATGAATTAATCCTATCTGCATTGGAGAAGATCGACTTCAAATCTGATTGGAAATTCTATTTTATAGGACCTGTAGAAGATCATTTTGAAGAAAAAGTTAAAGCAATATTTATAAAACACCCAAATCTTAAAGATCGAATTAAACTAATAGGACCTATTTTTGATAAAAAAGAATTGTGGGATTATTATAGACATGCGAAGGTATTTGTCCTATCTTCCATCTCAGAAAGTTATGCCCTCGTATTAAATGAAGCTTTTAAATTTAATAACTACATTGTATCAACTCCGGTTGGCGTCGCACCTGAACTTGTACAATACGGCTATGGGGAACTATATGAACATAATAATGCTGAACAACTAGCAAGTATTTTACAAAAAATAATTAACGATACATCTTATCTTCAAGATAGGTATAATCAATGCCAAATTGATACAAAAGTGAATGATTGGAGTATTATTATTGATAACTTAATCGCAAAATTTCAGGAAATAAAAACATATGACAAGTTCACGCACAATAAAAAGTTTTAGAAATATTGGTGTTTCTGTTTCATTCTTTTTGTTAAATCTAGTACCTTCTTTTATTACAAGAAAAGTTTTTATTGACCATCTTGGTACTGAATTATTAGGTCTTAATTCAACTATTGTAAATCTGTTAGGTTTTTTAAATCTAGCAGAACTTGGTATTTCATCTGCTATTGCTTATGCACTTTATCGACCTTTACAACAAGAAGATCATATTTCAATATCGCGTATTGTATCATTACAAGGATGGTTTTATCGGAAAATATCTTATTTTGTAATTATAGGAGCATGCATTCTTTTATTATTTTTCCCAGCAATATTTAAGAAAACAGATTTAGATTTATGGTATCCTGTATCGACTTTTACTGTTTTACTTATATCGCAAATACTCAGCTATTGGGTTAATTATACACAGATAATCTTAACTGCTGATCAAAAGGAATACAAAGTAACCTTGATAATAAATAGTATCAAGTTTATAAAGGTTATAGGGCAGATTCTTGCAATTATCTACAGTAAACATGGGTATATATATTGGCTTATTTTAGAAGGTTTGGGAGCAATCATAACATCTATTTTTCTAAAATATAGAGTATTACATGATTATCCATGGCTCGTTCTTGAATTAAAAAGAGGGAAAGAATTCAAACAACTTTTCCCTAATATAATCACTAAAACAAAACAATTACTTATACATCGTATCACTTTTTACGTACTTGCACAAACAACACCATTAGTGATCTTTGGCTTAAGTAACCTTGATGATGTTGCTCTATATGGAAACTATATGCTAATTATTACAGGAGTTAGCGCCTTACTAAATGCATTTTTTTATGGTCACACCGCAAGTATTGGGAATCTTATTGCTGAAGGTAATAAGGAAAGAATTATAAACATATTCAATGAGTTATTATCATTACGTATATGGTTCGCATCAATTCTTATTTTTTGCTTATATTACCTTATTAATCCTTTTGTAATTCTATGGTTAGGCGAGGAATTTATTCTTAATTCTACCATAGTGGATTTAATTATTACTTTGGCGTTTATTGCAATGACACGCGTAGTCGACCAATTTATATCCGGATATGGATTGTATCACGATGTTTGGGCTTCTATAACAGAAATGATATTAAATCTAGGAGGCTCAATTATTTTAGGATATTGGTTTGGTATCAAAGGAATTTTATATGGCGTCCTCATTAGCCAGATATTTATAAATATCCTATGGCGCCCTTATTTCTTATTCAAAGTAGGTATTAATACAAATCCATTCCTTTATTATAAGAAATGGATTAAATATATTTTAATCGCTTTCGGAGCAGCGATTATAAGTGATTTTATAATTCAATATGCAAAGCTAAAGCCCGATACTATATTGACTTGGATATTGTATGGTTCTATAATATGCTTTATCTATAGTTTTATCAATACAGTATTGTTTTTTATTTTCTGCCCAGAAATCAGACAAATTAAACAACGTTTAGCTCTTATTATTGGACGGAGAAATAAATAAATTCTCACTAATACTTCAACACCCACAAATCATCCCTCTTCAGTTTCACCATATATCCGTCGCGGGCAGTGGCGGCAGTATCGGGGCTATCGAGGCATTCAATGCTTACGCGGATGCGGCCGCTGGGAGCGTCGGCGATAAGATGGGCTTTATGACCCTTGCCCATTAGCGAGCGGTACATTTTTTCCGCTTGATGGCGTTGAGCGGTGGTGTAGCTACCTATTATGATATGATAGCCGCGGGGAGCATCCGGAATTGGTTGAGTGGATGTGGTTTGTGTAGCAACGGGCGTTTTCCCGGCAGACTGACGTGGTTTACGTACAATAACTGCCGAGCTTGGTGGCTGCTGCGATACTGGAGCCGGTTTTACTTCCTGTGGTACATTCTGAACCGTAGGCTGTGGTGCAACATTAGGCTGTGGCTCTGGTGTTGGTGGCGGCGGTGCTTGCTGGGGTTGTACCGTACGAACAACTATTTGCTCTTTGGGTGGTTCAGGTACAACTGTCACACTCCTCACCTCCGGTTGTTGAGGTGCATTTTGTTGCACGGCTACCTGTTGCTCTGTTGTAACAGGTCTAACCGGGGTATTAGCAACCATGGCAGGTGTTGTTACACGTGCAACTTGCTGCTTGGCTATGTATTTTTCGGGCATTGGTTGTCTGTGCGTGCATCCGCACAGCAACAATGTTATGGTTGTTATTATAGCTATTCTCATTGGTCAATACCTTTGGCAAATGCCGTTTTAGGCACCGCACAGTTTTTTTAATTCGTTGAGTTTATTAAGCGCTTCGAGTGGCGTAAGAGCATTAATTTCCATTTTTGCCAACTCTTCCCGTATTTGTATCAATATCGGATCTTCAAGTGCAAATAGCGATAATTGCACCCCCTGACGTTCCGTTGCCAGCTTTTCAACATGCTTCTCAATTACTCCCGCAGTATTCTCTCCACTTTCCATTTGTTTTAAAATTTCAGTAGCACGGTTAGTAACCGATAGCGGTAAACCTGCCATCTTTCCTACCTGAATACCAAAGGAGTGATTCGTTCCACCTTTTACAAGTTTACGTAAGAATAGGACTCTATTGTTTACTTCTTTTACGGAAACATTATAATTTTTTATTCTCTTATACTGTTTCGCCATCTCATTAAGCTCATGGTAGTGAGTAGCAAACAGTGTTTTAGCTTTACTGCGTGGATGTTCATGCAGATATTCTACAATTGCCCATGCAATGGAGATTCCATCATACGTGGAGGTTCCGCGTCCAAGTTCGTCAAACAGAACTAGTGTACGGTCGGATATGTTATTCAATATGGCAGCAGCCTCATTCATCTCAACCATAAAGGTAGATTCTCCTTGCGATATGTTATCCGATGCTCCAACACGTGTAAATACTTTGTCACAATAGCCTATCTCCGCACTCTGAGCAGGAACAAAACTTCCGGCCTGAGCCATGATAACTATTAGAGCTGTTTGACGCAACAGTGCCGATTTACCAGCCATATTTGGCCCGGTTATTATAATTATTTGCTGACTGTCAGTATTTAACGTAACATTATTAGATATATAAGGTTCGCCCACCGGTAAAAAGCGTTCTATAACGGGGTGACGTCCTTCCTTAATCTCTAACTTACGACTTTCGTCCACTACTGGACGATGATAACCGTACACCACGGCGCAGTTTGCAAAGCTTAATAGCGTATCGAGCATAGCCAACACCTGACTATTTTGCTGCAAGCGCTGGATTGCCGCCGATGCTTTTGCCAATAAGTTATGAAATAATTCACTCTCAATGGTCAAAATTCGCTCCTTCGCTCCAAGTATTTTGTCCTCATACTCCTTCAATTCGGGCGTAATGTAACGCTCTGCGTTAACAAGCGTTTGTTTACGTATCCACTCCAATGGAGCTTTATCTTTGTGCGTTTTGGTAACCTCAATAAAATAACCAAAAACGTTATTATAGCCAATTTTTAAACTAGGTATCCCGGTGTTCTCAATCTCGCGTTGCTGCATTTTCAATAACAACTCTTGGCCGTGTTGGGATATGTTTCTCAAATCGTCCAGTTCCTCATGGATGCCGGGAGCAATTACCCCTCCCTTAACTAACTGTATAGGCGCATCGGGAGCAAGTGTTTTGCCAATTTCCTCACTCAAGGCTTCCATCGGATCCAACGAGGCTGCCATTGCCGTCATAGCGCAACAGCCGGCATGAGAAATTACATCCTTAATAGCAGGAATTGTGTCCAATGCCTGTTTTAGCATATTCAATTCACGGGGGGCGGCACGCAAAAAACCTACTTTGCTTGCCAAACGCTCCAAATCGCCTATTCGTGCAAGTAAATCGGTCATCACATCGCGTATATCCTCTTTGGCAACCAGGGCTTCCACAACATCATGGCGCTCACTAATCTTCTCTGGCGATTTCAACGGCATCGCTATCCAACGGCGCAAATTGCGCGCACCCATAGGCGTAGCGGTTTTATCCAGCACATCGACAAGTGATGCACCGCCCTCATAGGTGGATTGTAATAACTCCAAATTGCGCATTGTAAATCGGTCCAACAACATACGCTCTCCTTGGTCTATTCGCGAGATAGATGTTATGTGGCTTACCAAATCGTGCTTCGTTTGTTCCAAATAGCTTAAAATAGCACCACTAGCACCAATGGCTAAATGTTGCCCTTCTATCCCGAAACCTTTTAGCGTTTGTGTCCCAAAATGGCGCAATAAACGTTCCTGACCAGAGTCTGGAGCAAAGAACCAACGTTCAATAGGGTATAGGTAATAACGATTACCAAAATGCGAGCGGAAAACCTCTTCATCGCCACGTGCAAAAATTACCTCCTTGGGTTGAAAACCATTTAGTAACTTGTCGGCAACTGAAATAGGACACTGGCATGTCATGAATTCGCCCGTCGATAAATCCAAGAACGAAACTCCTGCTTCCTCTTTTAACAACGATACTGCAGCAAGAAATGAGTTACTGCGTCCATCGCCTGTATAGTCATTATAGGAAACACCCGGAGTAATTAACTCAATCACTCCACGTTTTACCAACTTTTTCGTTTTTTTCGGATCTTCAAGTTGCTCACAAATAGCTACCCTATATCCGGCGCGCACCAACTTAGGCATATAAGTTTCCAAGGCATGATGCGGAAAACCGGCCAACTCAACATCCCCCGGTGAACCGTGCGATCGTTTTGTTAGCGTAATCCCCAACACGCGCGAAGCGACAACAGCATCCTCTCCAAATGTCTCATAAAAATCGCCCATCCTGTACAACAAAATTGCGTCCGGATAGCGCTCCTTCATCTCATAATACTGCTTCATCAACGGTGTTGTGCCGTCTTCGTTTTTCTTTGCCATTGTACTAATATACTGTAAGTTGTTATATACACTTGTTTTACTCCCCCAAAGATAGCCTTTTTGTTTATAAAAAGATAAACGCATGGCATTGAAATACTCATCTGCAAATTACACTTCCCGCTTTTAAGACATGAGCAGAACTTAACACAATAGTTGTATATAGTAAACTACAAAATTACTACCATAAGGCATGAATATTATCTACAATAATCTATTCAGCGCTTCAAAACCTATTTCTCCTTTCCAAACACTCCTTTACTATCTTCAATACACTATCTATAGCCCTATAGAGATATAGATGGGATATAGATGGGATATAGATGGGGTATAGATAGTCACTAGAGGGTATAGATTTCCTATTGTTTCGTATTGGTACTATTACTATTTGCGTTATGTGAATATTTATATACATTTGCTTAAATGTAGAATATTCGTGTTTGCTCCATTTGTTTCAAAGCGTATACGTATATTTGATAATAACCTACTACAACATAAGCTGTGCGGTAATTTATTTCACCTATATCCAAATTTGCTAAAACTGTAACTTATATACAATGCTTGCGTTATATGTAGTTACCAAGTGATTAATGTTATGAATGAAATTAACAAAATAATTGAAGCCTACAATTGGGCCAATTTAGACGATCGTGTGATGTACACGCTTGATGGCGTTGTTGAGCGCGAGACTAAACAAGCCTATACACGCGATAATTTAAAACAATTGGTAACCTATGTGGACTATACCACACTAAAAGCTACCGACAATACGAAAAGCGTTAGCAATTTTATTGCCGATTTAAAGAAAAGACTCACAAAGAGTAAGCTTCCTAACGTGGCTTCAATCTGTGTATTCCCTAATTTCATTACTGCAGTAAAACAAGCAATTGCAAATGACAATATTAAGGCATGTTGCGTATCGGGAGCTTTCCCTGCGTCACAATCCTTTTTAGAGGTAAAACTTTTGGAATGCCAATTGGCAGTTGAAGCGGGTGCGGAAGAGATTGACGTTGTTATAAACGTTGGCGAACTGATGGCAGAGAACTACGATGAAGTGATGAAAGAATTATCCCTAATACGAGAAGTATGTAAAGGACGCACTCTAAAAGTAATATTGGAAACCGGCGAGCTAAAAAGCTTAGAGATGATTTTCCGCGCGGCCTTAATAGCCATGTATGCCGGTGCTGATTTTATTAAAACATCATCCGGAAAAGTTGCAGTTAACGCAACGGGCGAAGCAGTATACATTATGGCCGAAGCTATTAAAGCTTTTTATGAGGCAACAGGTAAACGCGTTGGTATAAAAGTGAGTGGTGGTATTGGTAAAGCCATGACGGCACTCAGATATGTTACTATTGTGCGTTTATCACTTGGCGCTGCATGGTTAACGCCGGAGTTATTCCGCATAGGAGCCTCCTCTCTTCTAGATGATTTACTGAAAGAGGTAAAATTCTTCGAAGAGACTGCCCAAAACAGTTAATTTAAATTACACTTAGTATATACAACAATGGCCCGGAATTTCCGGGCCATTGTTGTATATACTAAAAGCATTATTTAATAATGTCTTGTAATTTTACGTTTTGGTAAATCATATGTGCTTGACTACCTTCATAAATAATACCTACAGTATTTTTATCAACCATTGTCAAACAAGAGTATCCCCAACCGTGTCCTGCGTCAAGAAGAACTTCATGCTCAGGTAACCAAGTTTTTCCACCGTCTAAACTAGCTTTGATTGTAATGCTATGACGACCTTTAGTTGTGTTAGGATTTGAAAATAAAAGAATATCCTTATTTAACGCATTGTCTTTAGCATCAACCTTAATAAGGCTGGCCATACATACAGACTCCTGAAGAGCTGAACGGTTTGAGCTATGCTCTTCCCAAGTTTTACCAAGGTCGCGAGTGATTGATACTGCGCGGCTACCTCCGCGGTTGTCACGCATGTTAAGCATAAGTACTCCCGGCTCAACCTCGGCTACTTGAGCTTCTGTTGTATTTGTACGTGCGTGGTTATGGATGTGCCATGTTTCGCCACCGTCCTTGCTGTACATAACACCTGCATTAGGTACTTTTTTCTCATCAATGTACTGAATAGGGAATACTAATGTACCATCAGCCATTGTTATACCCATACCCGGACCTTGAAGTAAGAAATACCACTCTGGTTTTTTCACCTGATCAGTGATATTAATAGGAGCACTCCATGTTTTACCATCGTCAGTACTTTTTGTTAATACTAACTGTGCAGTATGGTTTTTGTCCATTCCTTGTTGAGAGTTAAACCATGCGCGGTAGTTACCCATACCGTGTGTCCAAGCAGCAATAGTCCAGATGGTTCCGGTTTTAGTGTCAACAAGAATTGCAGGGTCGCCAACACCGTTTTGTCCTGACGGTAAACCAGCATCTTCACCAAATGTCATAATTATGCGCATTGGTTCCCATGTTTGTCCTTTGTCAGTACTACGGCTAAGACCAACGTCTACACGTTCTTGTAAGTCAACGCTGTTATTGTAACGTACGTCATATACCGCTAATAACGATCCCTTGTTTGATGTTACAAGTCCGGGAATACGGTAAGCAGCAGCATTATCATCACCAGCATGACGAACACCATATGCCATACGGTGAACTTTAGTTTTTACGGGCTCATTAGCTATTGGCGCTTTTTTACCGTCTAATTGCACTTCTGTAATATCCGCTGTTAACTTAGATAGGAGAGAGGTGTTTTTTTTCATTTCAACACTTACCCACAAGTAGTTAATACCAGCAAAAAGCGGATGCTTAGTATTGAAAACCAACTGATGTTGCTTTGGCTTATTAATTTTTCCAATTTCAATGCTATATGACGCATTTGCCTTGCGTGTCATTCCCGGCATTTCACGTGAGATATAAGCTACAGGTGCAAAATGAACACGTCCACTACGCTCTACAGCTTCTGTACCAGAGTAATATAGTTTTACCGACTTGATTTCCGATAGGTTGGTTTGATTACCAAGGTTAAGTACAACTTTGTTTATTTCCTTGCTTTCCTTTGCGTCTATACGGATATAGAATAATTGGTTATCCTCTCTTTCAATAAGGATAGGGATGTTTAATTCTTTAATACGTACAGTGTCTGCAGCTTGCAGATTCAGGGACGTAAGCACTCCCAATGCGATAATGAATAGATACTTTCTCATCAAAATGTAATTTAGTTTATTAAAAAAGAGGTTGTCTTAGGATAAAGGCAACCTCTTTCATTAATTTTTGTATGTGACAACTTGTGTCTTAGTTAATTATGAAGCTTTATCAAAGTGTGATAAAGATAATAATTATTTTTAATATTAATAACCCACTGTTTGCTCTAACTTCGGATTATTAGTTAATGTTGTTCTGTCAATAGGCCAATATAGACGTCCCGGATTTGCCGCGTTAGCAGTAGTGTATTTAAATACGTACTCATTACCAAAACGACGTAGGTCATACCAACGTTTTCCTTCAAAGAAGAATTCACGTAAACGCTCTTTAAGAATAGCTTCTTTTACATCTGCATCACCTTCTTGGTTAGGGAAAGCGAAAGATGAATCGTAGTTTTTACCGTAAGCACGAGAACGGATATCGTTAATCTCTTTAGATGCATCGGTACCCTGCATTGCTTTAGCTTCTGCAAGCATCAATACAGCATCTGCATAACGATAAATTGGATAATCATCAATCATTGAGCGTTTGTTACTTCCTGAAAGCGTTGTTCCTTGGAACTTGTTAGGGAAACATCCAGCATACGATAAAACGTCAGAGTTCTCTTCCTTACTGAATACTCCTTTCAATGTTGCTTCAAAGCGAGTGTCCTCAGAATCGAATGTTGTTTCGAAATGAGCGCGTTTTACTTGCATACGCATCATACCAAACATATTGTCATCTATTGTATTCCACTTGTCACCCTCAGCATTATAATAGTTTGCTAAGTAGCTATTTTGAGGAAGGAAGTTGTCAGCAAAAGCTCCATCCCATAAACTGAATTCGTTCGCTTCAGAGCGTAATGCAAAGATAATTTCAGCATTACGTTTCTTATTGTATGCGAATACATCAACGAACTCTGGAACTAAGCTTAAAGATGTTTTACTTTGTAACTCTTCCATTGCAGCTTGAGCATCAGCAAAATAAGCTACGTTATTTTCTGAGTGACCTTTCCACAACATAACGTCTGCACGTAACATTTGTGTTGCTGCTTTTGACCAATAGTTTTTACTTTTGAATGAATAATTTGTACCAAATGCTGCATTAGAAGCCTCGATATCCTTTACCACTTGAGCAAGTACATCCTCAGCAGGCGACGCCTCTTTTGCTAGATTAGTAATATCAAGGTTAGTTCCTAGTGTTGGCTCAATTTGTAGAACTGCAGCTCCCCAAGAACGGTATATTTGATAGTAGTAATAAGCACGCATACCGTAAGCTTGACCAAGGTAATATGCTTTTTTATCGTCAGTTAATAATGATGTTTCTTCAGTTTTAGCAATCATCAGGTTTAACTGATTGATGTTTGTGTAGAAACCACCATAGTTACTTAAACCAACGTTATCCACGCTTAAGTTGTTAAGTGGAAGAATTTCTAGGCCTTGCGTAGCCTCACCTCCAAATGGAGAGTCGCCAAATACATCACTACGAGTTTCTCCAAGAATAAAGAAACGGTATGAGTGGCTTCTGAAACGCGAGTGTAAACCAATCATAAATGACTCAAAGTGCTCTGGAGTTTTCCAGTAGTTATTATCGGTGATTACGCTTTCAGGCTTTACATCAAGATAGTTACAAGAACTTAATGAAAGCGCACAAGCAGCACCTAACATCACAATATATTTTTTCATTTGCTTCAGTTTTAAATTTTTAGAAGATGGCCGAAATGGCTTCGGCCATTCTTAATTTTTTAGTCTGTTCTTAGAAAGTAACGTTTAATCCAACCAATACTGTTTTTGGTAGAGGATAACGTCCAGCATCAACACCCATAGTTCCTGAAAGTGCAGGCTCTGGAGACATTCCTGTGTACTTAGTTAAGTAGAACAAGTTTTGTCCAGTAACATAGGCGCTTAAGTTTTGCATTTTAATGCGCTCAACTAATGCTTTAGGGAAACGGTAAGTTAATGTCACCTCACGTAACGCTAAATAGTCACCTTTTTCGTAGAAGCGAGAACTGTTGTTATCTAAGTTTGCAGAAGCGTTATTTGAACGAGTAATGTTTTTCTTAGCTAACTGATCTGCGTAGTAGAACTTAGGTAGATCTGAATTTGTATTTGTTTCGCTCCACATATCTCTTACATCAGTAATGATATTGAATGAACCTTGATACTGTCCTAATGAACGAGCTCTTAAGTCATTGTAAAGAGTGTGTCCTACTGCATAGTCAAAACGAGCATATAGAGACAGGTTCTTATAGTCGAATGAAGAAGAGAAACCTCCCGTAAATTTAGGGAATACATTACCAATTTTTACTCGGTCATAACTGTCAATGATTCCGTCACCGTTCACATCTGCCCAGTGTACATCACCCGGCTCAATTGGTAAATAACCACCACTACCTTTTTTGTCGCTGTCCGGTCCATAAAGGTTAGCAATAGCATCTACACGTGTACCAGCAAGGTCGCGTACTTGATCCCAGTCTTTATAGATAAGCTCTTGTTTATATCCATAGATATCACCTAAGCCTTGTCCTTCTTGGTATCCGCCAACCCAAACAAGTTTGTTTTGTTTTGGATCCCAAATTTGGTGTCCGCCTTGACGGTTGTTTTCTTGTCCGTTATTTGGAAGAGAGATTACTTTATTGCTTACAGTAGCAACGTTAGCCGTCATAGACCAGTTGAAACCATTACCATTACGAATAATGTTAGCTTTTGCCTCAATCTCAAGACCTTGATTTCTTAACGACCCAAGGTTAGTTTTGATACTTTCAAAACCTGTGTAACCTGGTAGGTTGATGTTTGTTAATAGGTCGTCAGTTAAACGGTTAAAGTAGTCAATTACAAAGTTAAAACGGTTATCCGCTAAACCTAAATCTAAACCAACTTCAAACGCTTTACTTTTTTCCCAACGTAAGTCGCTATTGATAAGCGCTGTATTTAAGAAACCAGTATTTGCATAGTATTGAGTTTGTGTTGCATATAGACCGTAAACATCATAGTTACCTAATCCACTTACGTTACCGTTAATACCGTAGCTTACACGTGGCTTTAATGTAGATACTACACGTCCAACACCAGCATTTTTAAAGAAGTCTTCTTCGTGGATATTCCATCCAGCAGAAACTCCAGGGAAGAATCCCCAACGGTTGTCGCTTAGTTTTGAAATACCGTCGGCACGTACTACTGCAGATAGTAAGTATTTACCTTGGTAGTCATAGTTAGCACGTCCAAACGCAGATAACATACGGTATCCTTGTTTGTATGAGCTTGTGTACGTACGTTTAGAACCTACGTTTAATGTAGGGATATCATCCGAAGGTGAGTTCTCTGTACGAGCCTCAAGTGTGAATGCATTAAAATCAAATGCTTCTCCACCGGCCATTACACTTAAGTTATGTTTCTCAGCGTATGTGTCCTTATAGTTTAAAGTAACACTGTGTTGTTGCTGAACTTGTTTTTCATGGTAAGACTTAGCAGCACGAGTCTCATCGGCATTACCATTTTCTGGTTTGAATTTATGGTCGAATGAATCCTGGTAGTTATTTAAATAGTAGATTGAGCTTTGCTCTTTCAAGAATAACTTGTTAGGAATGATATCCCATTGGAAACCTACAGTCCAAGTACCACGTTGTGTAGTGTTTGAACGCTCTAGTTTGTCTTTCCAGTATAATGGGTTACCGTCACGCATACTTACACCTGCTGCAGGAGTACCATCCTCATTGTATGGATTCCATGTTGGCCACATACTTAAAGAACGATAATATAAGTCCGACTCTGCCATCCATAATGCTGGTTTCTCAGCATAAGAGTAGCTTGTGCTAGCGTTAACATTTAAGCGCTCAAGAATTTGATAAGAAGCGTTTAATGTTCCTGTAAAACGTTGGTAAGCTGTTCCCACAACCTGACCTTGCTCGTTGTAATATCCTAAAGAGGCATTGAAAAGAGCTTTGTCGTTACCACCTGTCATTCCAAGGTAGTGATCCTGAGTGAAAGCTACTTTGCGGAAAGCTGCATCTTTCATTTGACCGCCGTAATCTTTAAAGATTAATTCTTTACCTGAATAAGGATCGGTCATTGACTGCCAGCCTTCTGTTAAAAGGTTTTCATTACCATCGGCATACTTAACTGCAAACATATCGTTATTAGTACCGTAACCTGTTGTATTGTCAACTTGGCTAAGTGTTCTTTTTCCACCTGCATCAGCGTAACGCTTGTTACCTAGACGGTTGTAATATAGATACTCACCAGCACCTAAGAAATCATAACCATCACGGGCAAAGTTTAAACCACCCTTGAAGTTATATTTTATAGACGATGTTCCTTTTTTTCCTGATTTTGTTGTAATAAGGATTACCCCACCATTAGCACGAGCACCATACATTGCTGTAGATGCAGCATCCTTAAGGACCTCCATAGACTCAATGTCCGATGGGTTAATGTCGTTCATAGAACGTACAATCCCGTCAATTACAACAAGTGCAGAGTTGTTTTGGTTATTTAATGTAGCACCTCCACGAAGTACAATTTGAGGAGATGAACCAGGTTGCCCTGAAGCATTTGTTACACGAAGACCTGCGATTGACCCTTGAAGAGCTTGTCCCGCATTTCCAAGCGCTGCTTTAGCAAGTACTTTATCATCAAGTTTCGCGATAGAGTTTGTTAACGTAGAACGTTTTTGGCTACTACCATAACCAGTGATAACAACTTCCTCAAGTTGCTTAGAATCTTCTTTTAGAATTACTTTAATTTCATCTTTAGTAGCAGGTAACTCAACCGTTTTGTATCCGATAAAGCTTACCTGAATCTTAGAGTTTCCATCAACAGAAAGGACGAATTTACCATCCAAGTCGGTAGTTACCCCATTTACTGTTCCTGCTTCGATTACCGTTGCCCCGATAATAGGCTCATTGAGTACATCGAGCACCACACCTTTCACCTGAACTTTCTGCGCAAACACCACCATGGATGATAGCATCAGAAAAAAGAATAAACACTGTTTTTTCATACAAAAATTAAATATTTAGTTATTTAGCCTGACAAAAATGAATGACTATATTTATTTTCTACACCTACAACGCCACATGGAGCACACACTTGTGAATAAACTCTTAAATTATCACTGTCTATTCAAGAAAATTAGCTCAAGGAGTATTAACAATAGTTGAAATCACAATAATTAATACGTTTTCGATATTGATATTCAAGCAGTTTCCTTACTTTTACAATATCCTTCTCCTTGTTTATAAGCTCACAACACCTCTATGCAAACGTTTTACAGGACAAAAAAAGCGAAAAATTAGGAATGCCTATCGCAATAAAAAATAATCTTTGTAATTGCTTGTTAAATTCAATCCTAATTACACTATGTTTAAAATAATAAACCAAATTATTTAATATATATGTTTTAGTTTGTAAAATCATCTATTCTCATATAAAACAAAAAAGGGATGTCCTAAATGGACATCCCTTTTGTTTTATAGTGAGCAATAGGTTATTTACTCCTCGATAATAACTCTAAAGCCTACATTGTATACCTTTTGCCAAGGATAAAAAGCTTTACGAGTATGCGATGCAGCATATTTTGGACGGTCGGTCCATGAACCACCACGCACTACTTTCTTCTCATGTGTATCCTTATCTTTTAATGGATAAGAAACATAATCAGAGCGTGTCCACTCGGCAACATTTCCGTGCATATCTTTCAATCCCCATGCATTAGGTTGGTATTTTCCTACATACGCAGTAAGCATTTCCCCGTCGTTAACGGCAGCTTCCTTCGGAATGTAGTCCCAATATTTACGTAGGGCATGTCCTTGAGGAAGTGGTTTTGGATCAACACCTGTCACTGCCATGTTTGTAAGTTGGAAATCGGCCATATTCTCATATTTACCAAAATCAGTATTACCAGTTCCATACCAGAACGGGGTATCACTACCTGCACGACAAGCCCATTCCCACTGCGTTTCCGTAGGTAATGTAATTTTAGCATTGTGTGCAGAAGCCAGATTCTCACAATATTTCATTGCTTCCTCAAAACTTACGCGGATAACCGGTTGTTGCGGTTTATTGGCAGGATAACCAGCTGTTGTATGGTCTTTCCAGAACTGTCCGATGATACGGCTATCATGTTCCGGAACAAGCGCACAGTATTGCTCGTTAGTTACCTCGCACTCTGACATCCAAAAGCCTTTTTTCACTTCTGTTTTGAAGGCCGGACGAGCGTCAGACTCTCCGTTATTATCACCCATTACAAATTTACCTGCTGGTACCCATACAAAATTCATGCTTACGCCCGGTGCAATTTCAATGGTTTTACGTGTTTGCGAATTGCTATTTTGTAATTGAGCAGCATCTGCCAACGGCCATCCGGCTTGTTTCACCTCTTTAGTCTTAACTGCTTTAGGAGCTTTAGGCATTTCGGCTACAATCTCTCCTCTATTTTTAAGCTCGTTGCTATATGCTTCAATTTCCTTACGCCAATCTACACCCGCACCATTATTGTACTTATTAGCAAGTTCAATTCTACGTTCATACTGATCGTAGTTTCTTGCTTTACTAATGTTATGGAAAGCACTATGGTATGGTGCATTAAAATCAATCCAATTATATAGAGTTCTCCACTCCTTATCAGTCAATTCAACACCATGGTGGCCTTTGGTCAACATGCGTACAAGCTCTGAGTTTGTTGCATGGTACTCGTAAGGTTTAAGTACATACATATCCGCTTCAGGTCCTTGACGATAAACGTAAGGCATAATAGCCAAGTAGCTTTTACTAAATACATGACCTCCACTAGGATATTTATTATCAATGCGTCCACCTGTAAGGTCCATATTGCTTTTATCGTTATGACAGGCAACACACGCTCTATCTAAAATTGGTTGTACTTCCAACTCGTACGTGAACGGACGAACACCATTCTCAGGCGTTTTTATTGCATGCGGTTTACGTTGAGAGGCTATAACGCGCTTAGGCATTGGTATCTGATTCTGATCCTCATGACAACCAATACATGAAACCGTTTCACCCGGCATTGGAGTAAACCAGCTTCTCATCCATTGCACTGCACGTCCTTGCGCATCGATAGGCTGTATAGATATAGGCATATTGGCAGGGACAGTAAATATTACCGAACCATCTTCCTCCACCGGCACCGTTCCTAACAAGCGCTTAATATCCCATCCGGACTGAATTCCTTGAGCATCGTGATTAGATGGTGAATTCCAGTAGGCATATTCATAAGAGAATATACGAAGTTCCTTCACTGTACCACGTGGTAATCCCATCGATCCTTCTCCTTCATAGATATCTTGTATAAACACAGTTGCTTCCTTAGAGTCAGGCTTAATACGGTCTGGAATTGATGGGGGAGTCTCTTTTTTCTCAACCAACAATGGCATATTTAATCCTTCGCCTTCAAACTCAGCAATACATGTTAAGTTATCGAATACGTCAATTAAATAAATTCCCCACAATGATTTAGGACTTAATTTAGCTGCAACTAAGAAGTATTTATCGTTTAACGGATAGGGACGTAGGAATTGTGGCCATACACCGTCTACCAAATAATCCTTAATTTCCGGTACTATCTTACGGTCTTTGAATGGAAGTTCTTGTACAACACCTTTTTCTTCCTTACGTGATTTTGTAGGATCAAAAAGCATTAATCTTCCTGAACGCGCAATACCATGGTGTCCTGAGATTACACCAATAAACTGCGATGAATGTCCAGGAATTGGTTTTATATCAAAAGTACTGTTAGGCCAGAAAGAACCACTACCATACAACGCTTTATTCTCTGTACCGTCCGGGTTCATGTGCATGATGATGCGCGAGAAATAGTGCGTTAAATCGGTATATTCCCAACGCGTATACATTACACGTCCATTATTCATAACCACCGGGTTCCAGTTACCATCTTGATCAAACGTTAAACGTCTCAACGAACCTTTAGCCGGATCATAGATTGTAAGGTTTCCTACCTCGTCAGATCCGTGCACACAAGGAACACCATTATATCCAATGTTTGAAGAAGCAATAATACGTCCATCAGGTAGATAGTTGGCATCACAAAATTCAAGATCGGTTTCATCTACCTTAATCTTTTGCGTAAGTCCATTACCATCAACTCCTACTTCATATATTTGCCAACGGTTTTTATCATCTAATGATGAGAATAATAATTTATCCGCATCCCAGTTAATTTGTAAATCCGCAACATTTTTGTTGTTCTCTGGCTTGTAAATAGTACGCACTTTAACATCGCCTTTTAGGTTTGTTAATTCGGCAATCTCACCACCGGCAGAACGACGAGAAGCAGAGTACATACTTGACCAGTTATTTGCAGGCATACCCACGTTAGGTCCCATTGCCGATCGAGCACCTTCACCCAACTTAAAACGACTAACTACAATTCTGTCAGACTCTAAGTAAGGATTATCCAACACCAAAGCGCGTTTGTCTGCTAACAGCTGTTTTGCTTTTGGAGCATACTCAACCGGATTGGCATACAAGTGTGCTTTTACTCCAGCATAATTATCCTTAATGGATTTAAGCATGGCCTCGCCTTTCTTTATATCAAAAGCACTATTGCCTTTCATATCAGCAACATAAGCACTTAGCGCCTCTGTATTTACCCAACTCAGTTGAGTTGATAAGTCAGCAACTTCAACTGCCAAGTCTGCTAAATCCATATACGCAGGGATTTGTTTGGCTGCAGGAAGTTTCTCTATCTTCGCAATCTCATTGGTAAAATACGATTGATCGGGCAATTGTTTCATTGCAGCAATTACAGCTCCACGCTCAACGCTACCATCAGCTTTTGTAAGAATTACCTCTGTTGATAGGCGATGACGCTGTGCGAACGACGTAATTTTCTCACCCGCACTGTTTGGAAGCGTAGCAAGTAACTTACTTGGGTTAAAACGCGTGTCGCTTATTTGGAATAGAACCGACGATGCCGATGTTGCATTGTCATCAATACCCACTTCCACTTCAAGCGTTTTGTATTTCTTATCTAATTTATAAATCATCTTCCCATTTGCATGCAGAAGGATGCCCTTTTCATAAGGGGTATTATTAATTTTAAGTGTTTTCTTAGCAAAGTTGTGATTGTAAAGAGGCGTATCATAGTCCCCTTTAGCATACACTGGTTTTATCTCTGTTAAAGAGATTGTTTTACCCTGCTTATCCGTCAACACAGGATTTCCAAAAACTGCATGATCCCAGTTGTTACCATCGGCAGTACCATTGGTTGTCAATACAAGCGAGTCAATTTTTGAAACATCCATTACAATTCTCTGCGCAGGCTTGCGGTGTCTTAAAACTTCGGAAACTGCCGGCACCTGACCGTCTACTTTTCCTTGTTTTACACGCTCCTTTAAAGCTATGTATTGCTGTTGCCAGGAGTTGTTTTTTTGTGCCATCCCATTTAATCCTGTGCCTAATAGCAACATGACTAATGAGAAGACAAAGCTTCTGTTAATACACATAGTTCTGTTTTAAATGATTGAAAATATATAAGGCTATAGCACTTAAAATAATTAATTCCGGAACGCACGCTATCCGTAAATTAATTAAGTTACATATTGGATAGGTATACAATAATAGTACCTATCCAATATTTTAAATTGTATTGTATAAAACAATCCTGTCTACCAATAAGGCTGTGGTAACAAGATTTGTTTGCTACAATTATTCTTGTTCGTTTCTCAACGTTTGGAATAATTCAAAACCTTCTTTCGCAGTAAAGCCTTGGTGCACAACGGCACGAACAGCTTGAATCATTGCAATAGGTGCTTCAGACTGGAATACATTACGTCCCATATCCACACCTGCAGCTCCTTCGTTAATAGCTTTGTAACAAAGATCCAACGCGTCAAACTCTTCTAGTTTTTTACCACCTGCAATAACAATAGGTACTGGACAAGAATTTACCACTTTCTCAAATCCTTCGCAATAGTACGTTTTCACAATGTTCGCACCATTTTCAGCACAAATACGTGATGCTGTAGAGAAGTAACGCGCATCGCGAGCCATTTCTTTACCTACTGCAGTAACACCCATTGTAGGAATTCCATATTTATAACCATAGTCCGCTGTGCGTACTAGGTTTTCAATAGTTTTAGCTTCATAGGTTCCACCAATAGAAACCATAACAGCCATTGCCGATGCGTTTACACGGATTGCATCAATCGGGTCAAGTACACACTCATTGTTAAGTTCAGTTAGGATACTTGTTCCGGCAGAGTAACGTAAACATACCGCTTTATTGCTTGTTGGAGGTACAACAGAGCGTAATGCTCCACGTGTACACATTAATGAGTCAGCATACTCAATTAATGGAAGGATTTTTAAATCCAAACGCTCTAATCCCGATGTAGGACCCATGATGTAACCATGGTCAAATGCTAACATTACAGTTTTACCTGTGTTAACATCAAAAATACGAGAAAGGCGATCTTTTAATCCCCAGTCATAGTGCTCTGAGCCTTTTAGGAAAAAATTACCTTGATTTGCTACCGGAACACCAATTCCGTAATCTTTATCTTTGTTTTCTAAGATTCCGTCTAAATCTGCCATCTGATTATTTATTAATTTATTACTACCCCAATTCTCTTTATATTCTTATTTATAGCCTTTTGCAAAAGACTCAAAAATAGAAGCCCATGATGTTGCTCCTGCATCCGGAAAACCTTTTGAGCGTTCGCCAAGATTACGCGCACGTCCAAACTTAGCTTGCATATCCGTAGTAGCTTCCGCGCCTGCCAATGCAGCAGTAGCGCCAGCATTAAGGATTGTTGCAATATCTTCGCTTGGGCAAGCATTAATAGCTTCAACTGCAGGTATTAGCGCATCCATTATGGTTTTATCTCCAACTTGCGCTTTAGTTTGCTCTTGCACACCTTTTAGTCCCGACACAAACATTGCTTTTACAGCCTCGGCATTTAATTCAGCACCTGCTACTTTATCATTTTCGCCCATTCCCATAAAGAAAGCTCCAAGTAAAGTACTGGTAGAACCGCTTGTTTGCATCATAACTTCCATACCCATGTCGTTAAACATTGATGGGAAGTCAGTAGCTTTTTGCGCCTCGCTAACAAGTACGTTCATTGCTGTTACAATTGCCGTACCGTGATCGCCATCACCGGCGTGCGCATCAAGTTTTGAAAACTCCTCCTCACGTGCCTTCACATTTGAAAGTGCAAGTTGAAGCATTGATTGAAATTGTTGTAATGTAAGACTCATAAATAAATTATGGGTTTCTGTATTTAAAATTGTATTATCTTATTTCTCAACGAGTAGATGAGAGGAGGGAAGCTCCTCTCATATTTATTGCTTAGCGTCCAACTACAGTCCAGTACGGTGCATCAGACATATGATTATTTAAATAATCAACATGGTCATTGTCCAATTTACCAACAATCATTTGGAATCCCGCTTGCTCCTGTACTGTCAAGTACTCACCAACGCGGCCCATCACAACCTCAACGCCTGCCTCTTGTAAAACTTGACATGCGCGACGGAAAATGATATTCATTTCCATATATGTTGTTCCACCAACACCATTAATAACAAGGAAAAGTTTTTCACCTGCTTTAGGCTCAACTTTACGCATTAATAAAGAAATCATTTTTTCAGCTGTGTCATCGGCAGAGATTAACTCCTCACGTCCACCACCGCCTTCGCCGTGTTGTCCCATACCAATTTCCATCACACCTTCAGGTAAATCTGTAATGATTCCACCATTTTGTGGATGTGTACATGATTTCATTGCAACTGCCAAAGTAGCGATGTTTTTATTCATACGCTCTCCAATTTCGTAAATCTCCTCTAGAGATTTTCCTTCCTCAGCAGCAGCACCAACTACTTTGTACAATGGAATACATCCCGCTAATCCGCGACGGTCATCTGTCGATGCATCAAGTCCCGCGCTGATATCATCATGCGTTTCAAGCATTTTTACTTTGATACCCGCTTTTTCAGCTAGTTTGCAAGCCATACGTGCACTCATTAAGTCACCACTGTGATTCAACACTACAAGTAAAATACCCGCTTCGCGTTTAAACAACTGTAACGCTTGGAATAAGCGTTGCGCTCCCGGAGCAGCGAAAATATCGCCTACTACCGAGCAGTCTAACATTCCGGCACCAACAAAACCGCTAAGTGCAGGCTCATGTCCTGAACCACCTAAAGTTACAATAGCAACTTTATCTTCGCTTTTCGCATTGGTACGCACAACAATGTTTTCTGCAGCAAGTTTCACTTGCTGAGGATAGGCCATTACATAACCTTCAAGAAGTTCTTTAGTAATATCGTCAGTATGATTGATAAATTTGATCATAGTGTAAGCTGTTATTCCGGTTAAAATTATTTTGTAAAATACATTAGTTCTACAGGAATTCCTTCCTCTTCAATAAAAGCAATGGTCAATTCGTCCGAGCACTGTATTGGCTCAACGATTACTTTCGCGTTCTTCAACTCCTCTTCTAAGTTTTCAACTTCATATGCAATATGAGGGATTGTTTGAATGCTTTCAGGCATCCAAGATCCTTCTTGAAAACGTAAATACTCAATACGGTTAGGACTTAATGTGTAGTCTGTTAACCATACTTTTAACCCTTCTGCTAAAGTTTCTCCCGGTTGGCTTGTTGTTGTCGGAATTCCGAAGTGATTAATTTTTCTCATAGCGGTTATTATTATGTTGGTTGTTAGATTATTGTGCAGATAATACGTCAGTAAATTCTACATTAGGATTTGTGAAACGTAATCCGTCTCCGTCATGGTAAGACGCAAACTCCATGATTACAGCACCATTGTCACCTGCCAATAGGAAGTGAGGCGTTTCAATTTCTTTCAAATGTACAATCTCGTTAGGTTTTTGAACTACATAGTTTTTAGCTGTAATAAAACCTTCTTGACATGCCGGTAATTTAGGACAGTTTGGTGTTTCTTCGCCTACAGAGAAGTTATATGCCCATCCTTCTTTTACCACCCATGATTCCATTTTAGCAGCAAATTTCTCAGTTGGAACGTGTTTGTGCTCTGTAATCATTTGTCCTGGAAGTAAATAGATTTCATGTGCAAAGTATTTGCTGTTATCATCATTTACCCAGAAGAATCCTGCCATACCGCAATTCTCGAAATCGCCTAACTCAAAGTCAGTAATCCAAAGGTTTTCACGCATAAAAGGGCTTAATGTAATACCGTAGTGAGCTAACATTTCCTCATAAGCTTTCAATACTACATCAGCTTGTAATTTACCGTCTTTGTAATAATCGGCATTTGTATACTTCTTTACGTAACCTGTTTTTGTTGTCATTTCAGTTGCTGTTTTTGTTTCTGTTTTACTTTCTTGTGTTCCGGCGCACCCTGTTGTAAACATTGCGGCTAAAACACCTACTGTAAGCATTTGTTTTCTCATAATGATTTTATTTATTGTTTATTTGTGTCATTGCATAAATAGACAACACCCTCCACTTCAATAAGCAATTCATCGCGGCATACATCGGCCAATAAATAAATGGTTGGAATTTCCGGATAATACTCAGAAAGATATGCCTTGGCACCTTCCATGTCCTTCTCTTCCTTAATGTACGCACGCAATAACATATACTGTTTTTCACAGCATGCAATGCTCTCGCTTTTCAGTTTCTCCTCGCTCACTAAGTATTCAATATTCTCCATAGTTATGCGGGATTGTGTTGTAATATCCATATCCAAAATACTCTCTTCGCCGCGAATTGCTGCTGTACCGGATATGTATAGCGTCCCTGTTTCGCTTGTGGTAACGCTCTTAGCACGTTCAAACTTAGGAGTTGTTTTCTTTGCTGACTCTCCCAATAAAACACCGTCCGAATATTGATGAGCAGCAATCTGCTTTTCATTATTTATTGGTGTTATAGTTAAAACATCGTCTTTTGGCAATACGGCATTAATGTCAATAATTATACCTCCATGTTGCATCCCTATACCTGTTGCTGCAGGATAACCGTTATTCCACTCCACCTTATCATAGAATAGGGTGCGGATATCGTTAAAATCCTGATAGTGCTGATGCTCATCCTGCATGGCCGTTATGCGCTCAATATAGTTCCACTGACGCACAATATGATTAGTACGCATTCCTTCCGCTTTCAGAATTTGCTCCAATTTCACAAAACTACATGTGCATTGACTCAAAATAGAATCACGTATAGAACCACATATTCCCGAAACTATAATTTCCTTAGCATGAGATGAGTCTATTACAATATATTCATTTTTATGTGTAATTACGCCATCATCACAAATATGCATCTCAACCGTAATATCACAATCTAATGGTTTTTGGGCAACCAAACTCCATGTTGGCGTTGGTATATCCATAGCACTAAAACACGCCGCAATACCATTTTTATAAGCCATATATTGATCATTATCCGCAACATTGGCAAAAAACACAACACGCACCACACGCTCAAAATCGGCATTTGCTATAAACTCGCTTATTGTACTATTAAAGTCCTCGCTCCAAAATTGTACTGTCTGATAATATATAGTATGCATTATAACGAGTTTACATATTCAACAAGCGCCTCAACATCGGCTTTCGATATCTTTTTCTGTATTCCATGTTTGTACACCTCAAATACATCCTGTAAAGTAGCTGCTCGTCCGTCAAACAAGTAAGGAGCAGTTCGCCACACTTCAATAAGCGTAGGAGTGTCCCAACCTTTTTCAAACTCAACATTCTCACCTATACGGTAGCTCTGTAAATTTGTAAAATGTGGACCTGAGTGACAAGCATCACATTTATGTTCCTGGAATACTTTACGTCCCTTTTTCGCTTTCTCCGATAATTCGCCATTCACTAAATACGGACTAGCAACAGGCTTCAAGGACATAACATAAGCATCTATCTTAAGTGCATCCTCCTCCGATATTTCATGGAACTGAATATGCTTAAATCCGGCTCTATTGGCAATATTAGCACTTGCACGGATACCGGAAATCATACTTGGTGGTGTTTCAATGGAAAGTAAAAGACTCTTACAGTTTTTAGGATTACCTACACCGTCGTTCATTAAATCCCAGTTCATTCCGTCTGTACGCGCATCACCCGGGTGACAACCGTTACATGATTGCCAGTTTTGAAAACACAACATAGCATCGTTAAACATTCGTTCTCCCTGTTGCGCATCATTCTCCACACGGGATGGGTTTAACTCCACATTGCTTACACTACCATCGGCAATATTATAAACATTCAGATGGTCTGAAAAGTAAGTCGGAACAATCACCTCATCACCACTAACCACCATGCAACGAGGACCATTCCCTTCCATCTTTACACGTTTACGAATACCATAAAGGAAGTGTAAATCATAGTTTAAAGCGGTTTTATCCTTGTATGCTTCATACTTTTTCACCATAGCGGGATAGTCAATCACACTTATTTCATGTACACCAGAGTGCGAAACATACATATTCTTATCATCGCACATAACGCTCCATACTCCCGCTGCACCACGTTCGGCCTCATCCACAAGGATTGCACCCTCAAACTCCTGTGTTTGCGTGTTTATAACACTAAGTGCACTAGTATTCATCCATCCCTGTTGTAATTGCGATGTAGGAACTGTAAATCGACCAAGATTATGCGATATAAAAAGGTACTTACCATCTGGCGATTGACACATTCCTCTCAATGCGTTACTTCCATTCTCCAAACGGATATCCTTTGTCTTTTTAAAACTTTCTCTGTCAATAACACTAACGGCACTTGCCACATGGTCTATATCCGCGCGTTGCGCTGGCAGAAAGTTTGTTACATATATATTTTTACCATCTTTGCTCAACAAAAGCGTAGTAGGCTCACGCAGTACAGCACATTCACGTTTTATACTACCGTTTTCCGTATCAATTTCATACACCTTGTTTGTAAATTTAGCACAAACATAAAGTGTCTTACCATCATCGCTCAATACCGGAGACGTAAGTCCAGACACATTAGGCAAAGAAAACGTTTTCGAAACAGTTCCCGTTTGCGCATCAACTACTTGCACCGCACTCTCTTTAGAAAACGTAGTAACGTAGAGTGTATTACCCTTAACGGCAATACCCGTTGGTACATCATTGAGTTGAATTGTTTTTAAAAGCTTACCATCACGTCCCAACAATCTAATCATATTGTCGCCTTTGCAGGTGGCTACAAGTTCGTTGTTAGGTAATATACCGAGGTCGGTAATAAACCAAGGTTGTTGTGCAAAGCTATCCACTCCGCACAAGGAGAGACAAGCTGCTGTCATTAAGGTTAATAGTACTTTTCTCATAGATCTCTATTTGTTTCTTTATATCCGAGTTTTAATGAAATCTCATCTGCACAGGCACGCACCTTACCGCTTAATTCCGGAAAAACGGTATGTGGCATACGTCCTTTAGGGCCGGTCATCCATACACATGCAATAACCTCACCATCCTGATTGTGTATTGGAGCACCAATACAATGCACACCAATAATTTCCTCTTCAATATCCATAGCATAACCCTGCTCTTTTACACGTTTCAACTCATTCATGAATTGTTCGCGGCAAGTTATGGTATTATCATTGAATGGATAAAAACTGATACGTTCTATAATATTTTCTCGTCTTTCTGTAGATAGGTTAGCCATTAACACCTTTCCCGGCGCAGAAGCATGTACACAAATGGATGTACCTGTTTTCAATACAAAGGTAAAGGCATGCGACCCTAATATCTGTTCCAACAATACAACTTCCGTATCCACTAAAACACCTAACATCACGGACTCTTTAACATCATCGCGTAAACGCGTCATTGGCTCCATGGCACGCTCAACAATGTTGGTTTCGCCCAACGCGGAAAGACCTAATTTAAATAACTTACGTGATAAAAAATATCGATTATTGTCGGCATCCTTGCCCAAATATCCCATATCCAATAAGGTATTGGCTAAACGGAATACAGTTGTTTTGGGGAAGTTTAAAAGCTGTCCCATCTCCTGCATGGTTAAACCACGGTGATGGTGCGATAACTCCTCCAAAAGTTCTATCCCTTTGATTAACATAGGGACATTATATTTACTAATCTCTTCTTGTTCTGCGCGCATACGTTAGAGTTCAAATACGAAACCAAGTTTCAGAAATCAATATTACACAAAAAATATCAACATACAAATAGCTTTATAAAATTTATTATAATTCTATATTATTGTATTTAAGCTCATAGAACCTTGAAGCACACTGCTACTACTTTTTTATTAATGTCGTTAATTTTTGCGCAATATCTGTATTGTCCATCTTGCCCGCAAAGTTATGGGCTCCACATCCTATTGCATAAATTGGAACATAATTGGCCGAATGTCCACCATGCAACCATCCCACACAGGCATACTTATTCAGCATTGCTATTGCCATACTCGCCAAAGGCTCGTCTGTAGCATAAAGCGTTTTTACTTTCTCCCCATCGCCTTTCAAAAAGGTCAGCTCATATTGCTCTTTAAGCCTCTTCTGGTCTTTCTCGGACAACTTTATCTCCTTACCAAAACCCAATCTATTGGATAAAAGTTCACTAACATGTTCCCACGTCACTGAAGCATGTTCCTTTCTTAAACTATTCAGTTCGGTCGTTAATGTATTCTTCGACACCTTTTGATGCGACAACGCTTTTAAATTTAAGTGATAGGAACCTGCGCCAAGACACAAACCTCCTGTTTCATGGTCGGCGGTAACAATAATCAACGTCTCCTTAGGGAAGCGTTTATACACCTCAAGCGCTAACAGCACATTTTTATTTAAATCATTTACCTCACCCACCAAAGCAGCTCCGTCATTTATATGCGCTGCCCAATCAATACTTCCCTGCTCAATCATAAAGAAAGCACCCTTTTTATTGGGAATTAAAAGTTCAATTGCTTTTTGCGTTAAATCGGCAAGCTCCATATCCTCAGGTTTACGATCAATTACATACGCCATAAGCTGTTGAGGCTTATCGCTTGTTTGCGCTGCAATTACACGTTTTGCATCCGTTATGGATTTCACTGCATCCTTACCTCTATATATATCATATCCCGCACGCTTCAACATTTCTAATGCCGGGACATCAAGTTTTCCCTTAGGATCACTCTCCGTAACTATACCCGAACCGCCAATAAAATCAAACCCCGAAGCCGCTATTTGAGAAACCATCTCATGATAATTACTTCTGGATGGCTGATTTGCCAAAAACGTTGCCGGGGTAGCATGCTCAATATGATTATTACTTATCACAGCAACCTTCATTCCTCGCTCCTTTGCCACGTAGCTAAGCGCCGTGAGAGGTTGTGTCAATGTACTATCCATGGAAATGCAGCCATTCTTTGTTTTTTTACCCGTTGCCAATGCCGTTCCCGCAGCAGCCGAGCAGGTAACACCTCTATTAGCAGAAAATGTCGTTGCATACCCAATGTATGGAAATTGAGTAAATGCCAGCGGAACAATACCAATTGTACCGTTTACCTCCGCATTGTACATCTCGGTTAAGTTAACATGATTCATTCCCATCCCGTCACCTATAAAATAGAAAATGTACTTAGGCTTATCGGCTCCTTGTACCGATACGGCAAAAAGGAGGGAAACAATTAATAATAAGTTTAAAATAGCAGATCGTCTCATCGTTGTAAATCTTTCGTTTAAACACAAAGATATGTTTTTTACGGATTTACAATCCTATTTCATTGCTCTTCATTTACATTTCCACGCAATTTCTCTAACACCTCCTTTACTCATCTCTCTATTCGCTCTCTGGTTCCCCTCTGGTTGCTCCCTATCAAGTTCGTATCAACTTCGCATTAAGTTCGTATTAAGTTCGTATCTATAGACTCGAACTTAATGCGAAGTTGATACGGATTTAATGCGAACTTAATAGAGCGTAACCAGAGGGTAAGCAGAGAGCAAACAGGGCGAAAGATAAGAGAAGGGATGGTGTTCCTCATCAGCTGTTTTAAAGAAGCATGCGGTATGTATATAAAAGTGTACAAACTAATTATCCATATCAATTAACATACTATTACGTTTACACGTATAGAATGAATAGCAAATCACTATAATTCAAATTATTATGTCGCACATTGACACCAACATTGCTCATATTGCATTAGCCTTTCTTCCAAAATGGAATAGGATTAATATGCTCCCTGTCCTTGAAAAGCTAGGGTCATTCTCCAATCTGTTAACCATGGGGCAGAAGCGTTTTGATGAGTGGTGTCAAACCAATCTTACGGCAAGCTATCATTTCAATATTGCTACCGTTATTGCATCCGCTCAACGCGAGTTTGAAACAATGCGGCGGTTAAATATTGAATACACATATTATGAGGATGTCCAGTATCCGGCGCAACTAAAAGAGTGTAGTGATGCTCCGCTTGTGCTGTTTTACAAAGGATCCATAGCAGCTTTAACCTCTCCCAGTTTAGCAATTGTAGGTACTCGAAAAGCGAGCAAGCGTTGTTGCACCTATATTGAACAGATTATAGAACAATTGGCTTTTATGACTCCATCGTTACCCATTGTAAGCGGATTAGCCTACGGTATTGATATCACTGCGCATCGTAGTGCGCTCAATCATAATTTACCCACTTTTGCCGTATTGGCACATGGTTTGCACACCGTATACCCCGCAGCGCATAATGGTACTGCCCGGGATATTATCCTTCATGGCGGTGCCCTTATTTCGGAGTATCCCACAGCTACCACTACACACATAGGAAATTTCTTACAACGAAATAGGATTGTTGCCGGATTATCCACAGCCACACTTATTGCTGAGAGCGGTGTAAAAGGAGGGGCTATGACAACTGCACAGGTAGCTTTTTCATACAGCAGAGATGTACTAGCCATTCCGGGACGTCCGGATGATGCTCTTGCTGCGGGGTGTAATCAACTTATTCGTAGACAAGTGGCTCAATTGGTTACCAACGCAGAGGAAATTGCGCAAATTCTTGGTATTACGGGAGAAATAAAAACTGGCGAACAGTTGAAATTCGATTTCTTTAATGCAACCACAGAAGAGGAGCTTATTTTACAAACCTTGCGTAAAGGCGTTACCTCATTGCGCGATTTAATGTTAGAGACACAGATTCCACTATCCATGTTACAATCAACTCTACTACAAATGGAGTTACAACAAAAAGTACGAGCACTACCGGGAGATATTTACGAAGGTATTTATTAATGATAGAGAATACATGTGTTGAAGCTACATGTATTAAAAAGCTATGTTGTGAAAGAGTAATCCAAACTCTTCGCAATTTAACAATGGTAAGGATTTCTCATTTCACAACAAGCAGTAGTGTAATATTTACACCGAGTTTGATATGGTTGGTTTAGGAAATTATCTTTTCCACGCAGCAATGCGTTTTAGTGCTTCTATAGTTTGTTCTCGGTTACCAAAGGCTGTTAAGCGTAAATATCCTTCGCCGGCAATACCAAACCCAACACCAGGCGTTCCCACCACTTGGCATTCATTTAGAAGTGCATCAAAAAAGCTCCATGACGTAAAGCCCTCGGGAATTCTAAGCCAAATATAGGGCGCGTTAACGCCTCCAAATGTTTCAAAACCGCATGCGTTTAAGGCTTTGCGAATGATTCGCGCATTTTCCTTATAATAAGCAATTTGTTCCATACACTCACGTTTTCCATCAGCCGAGTAAATAGCCTCAGCAGCTCGTTGTACAATGTATGGCGTACCATTAAATTTAGTGCTTTGTCTTCTGTTCCAAAGTGCATTTAAGGATACTGTCCCGTTACGTTTTTTGAGTGCTGTAGGGACAACTGTATAGCCGCAGCGTAATCCGGTAAATCCGGCGGTTTTTGAAAAACTACGGAATTCCACTGCTACCTCTTTTGCTCCCGGTATTTCATATATAGAGTGGGGAACATTCTCTTCCTCAATGAATGATTCATAAGCGGCATCATAAAGAATTACGGTATCATTGTCCCGCGCATAGTTTACCCACTCTGTTAGCTGAGCGTAGGTTAGTGTAGTACCCGTTGGATTGTTAGGACAACACAGGTAAATAACATCCGGCCGTTGTTGAGGCAACTGAGGGACAAAACCCGTTTCAGCGCTTCCCGACAAATAGATTAAATTACTCCACGCTCCGTTTTCTTGCAACTGGCCCGCGCGGCCTCCCATAACGTTGGTATCAACGTAGACAGGATATACCGGATCCGTTACTGCAATGCGCGCCGATGCATTGAACAAATCTAGGAAGTTCCCTAAATCGCTCTTTGCACCGTCACTTATAAATACCTCTTGGGGGGTAATGTCTACATTACGTTGCGCAAAATCGTTTTTGCAGATAGTCTCACGCAAGAAATGATAACCTTGTTCGGGACCATATCCGCGAAAGCTCTCTCCACTGCCCATTTCTTCAACGGCATTATGTAGCGCTTTCACTACGGATGGAACTAACGGACGTGTAACATCGCCAATACCTAGGGATATTACACTTGCTTCCGGATGCATCTCTTTATAGTTTTTCACCCGTCCGGCAATCTCTGAAAACAGATAACTTCCCGGAAGTTTTAAATGGTTTATATTAATTGTACTCATAGGTTTACGATGTTATTAACATTGTTAATATCTATATTTCCGGTATATGACGTTGAAGCTGGTCCCGTCATGTAGACATGATTATCCTCTTCCCACACAATGTCCAGAGTACCTCCAGGAAGATGTACTTTTACCTCCCGTCCTGTTTTCCCATTTAAACAACAAGCAACAGCCACGGCACATGCTCCGGTACCACAAGCCATAGTTTCGCCCGTACCCCGTTCCCATACACGCATACGTACCTCGTTATGGTTTATTACTTCAACAAAGTCAACATTTACACGTTGGGGGAACCGCTCATCACACTCGATGATAGGACCTATATGTTCTATTTCGACCTCTTTTACTGAGTCCACAAACGTAATGGCATGGGGATTACCCATTGATACTGCTGTTAAGTGAAAGACATGTGAGTCAAAAAGGAAAGGGGAGTGGATAACTCTTTCTGTTGGGGCTATTACCGGAATATCCTTAGCCAGTAGTATTGGTTCGCCCATATCTACTGTTACGGAGGCAACTTTCCCATTCGTTACGTGTAAGTGCAGCACCTTAACTCCTGCATCGGTTTCTATGTTAAGCGTTGTTTTATTGCTCAGCCCATTATCATAAATATATTTACCAACGCAACGAATACCGTTGCCACACATTGCCGAGCGTGAGCCGTCTCTATTGTACATTTGCATTCGGAAGTCGGATGTCGACGAAGGGTCAATAAATATCATTCCGTCGCTACCAATTCCAAAGTTTCTGTCACTTAATCTGGGTATAAGGGGTAGTAACATTTGTATATAGTTATCTAAACCATATACATATATATAGTCGTTACCTATCCCTTGCATTTTTGTAAATTGCATGGTGTAGTATTTTAGTTAGTATGTTTTGAAGAACTTGGATTTCCGCTCTCCACTTTTCAGCGGAGAGCGAATTTACACCTATCTATCCAAGAGGAGAATTGTTCCTGCAGTATTGCGCAAGTTGTCTACCAATGGTCATATCGCGAACATAGGCTATCTGTTACTGTCTTTTATCGGTTACAATAAATGCGCTCATAATAGTTTATAAAGGCCGTATTCACAATTCTGTTTCCTCCCGGAGTAGGATAGTTGCCGGAGAAATACCAATCCCCGTTATTACATGGGCAGGCAGCCCTTAAATTATCAATCGTTTGGAAAACAATTTCCACCGGCATGCCAACACCTGCAGGTGTTACCATCTGGGCAATCTTGGCCGAGATCTCGTTATCTGAGAATGGTTCATAGATTGCTTTTACGTAGTTTATAATTGCCTCTTTAGGTTTTCCCTGTTGTGCTTTACATTTCTGATATACGGAGTGTATATGGTCGCTCATGCCTCGCTCCAGTAATAATTCTATAGCCGCGTTAAAGGCTATGAACTCTTCCATCTTAGACATGTCTATTCCATAACAATCAGGATATCTAATTTGTGGCGACGAGGAAACTACAACTATTTTTTTAGCATTTAAACGACTAAGTATTTTAATAATACTTTTCTTCAATGTTGTTCCGCGTACAATACTATCGTCAATCACAACTATGGCATCCTCATTTTCGCGAATTGCACCATAAGTTATGTCATATACGTGCGTCATTAAATCATTACGACTGTTATTCTCTGCAATGAATGTGCGTAATTTAATGTCTTTAATGGCTAATTTCTCAGTCCTTACACGAGTGCTTAGTATTGTATTTACCATCTCCTCTGTCAATGCGCTAGCATTATCCAAAATAGCCTGGCGCTGCATGGCTTGAAGTTCCTTTTCGAATGCTTCTATCATCCCATAATAGGCCACCTCTGCCGTATTAGGAATATAGGAGAAAACAGCATGGTCAATGTCCTTGTCAATACTTTCCAGTATTTGTGGAAGTACGCGAGCTCCTAGCTCTTTACGCTCTTTATAGATGTCCTTATCACTACCACGTGAAAAATATATCCGTTCAAATGAGCATGGAGTTACTGCTGCATCCGTATAGATAGGCGTTATTGTTGCATGACCGTCTCTTTTAATTATCAATGCATGCCCCGCTGTTAGTTCATGGACCTCTTCGGTTGGTACATTCATTATGGTTTGAATAACCGGACGTTCCGATGCCACTACAATAACCTCATCATTACGGAAATAGAAAGCAGGACGTATTCCCCATTTATCTCTATATACAAAGGCATCGCCATTCCCAATAAGACCACACATTACAAATCCGCCATCCCAATTACGCGAGGCATTTTTTAATATGCTTTCAATATCCAGTTGTTCCTCTACCGTATCACTTAACGCCTCGGGCGAAAGATGTGGATTGTTAGCATGGATTTTCTCAACTTCCTTGTCAAGTAAATAACCCAACTGCTCAAGCAATACAAAGGTATCGGCATTGTGACGCGGATGCTGTCCAGTAGCCACTAAATCGCTGATTATTTCATCGATATTGGTTAAGTTGAAATTACCCGCAACGCATAGGTTACGACTACGCCAGTTGTTACGTCGTAAAAACGGATGAACATAGGACAAACCGGAACGACCGGTTGTACTGTAGCGTAAATGTCCGAGGTACAAATCGCCAACAAACGGTGGACGTTGCCCATCGGGCTCGTGTTTACGGTATTCGTTAATTTCTTTGCCAATGGATTGAAAAACATCGTTAATTGCTCCACTTCCTTCTGCACGTTCGCGGAAAATATACTCTTCGCCAGGACATGCATCTATACGTACACAAGCAGCTCCTGCGCCCTCTTGTCCGCGGTTATGTTGTTTTTCCATCAACAAATAGAGCGTATCTAACCCAAAGGTCGCCGTTCCGTATTTCTCAATATAGTAACTCTGCGGTTTTAACAAGCGCACAAGGGCAATACCGCATTCATGTTTTATACTATCACTCATCTTTCTCCACTATCTAACAAACAATAACTCTCTATATTTTGGCAATGGCCATGACTCATCGTCAACATAACGCTCCAAGCGGTCTGCATTGTAACGTATTGGCTCAAATAACGGCAACACTTTTTTATTGTAGGCCATCGCTTTTTCCTCCATGCTGTCAATGGCATTTACCACTTTACGCACGTGGCTTAGTTTTTCCACCAATGTCTGTATTTCGGCAATATGATTGGCAAGTAATTCTATTACGGCTAAATCCTTAGAGCATAAATCATTAAAGCGTGCTTCCGGATATATAGATTTCATAGACAATACTTTAGAAAGCAACACTTGTTGATAGCGAGTTGCGGTAGGTACAATATGATTTAATGCTATATCGCCCAACAAGCGTGCTTCTATTTGTAATTTCTTGACATACATTTCAAGGTTTATTTCATAGCGAGCTTCAAGCTCTTTTGGAGAAAATACACCCATACGCGAGAACAGTTCAGTTACTCGTGGGTTAACATACTCCTTTAAAATGGCAGGTACAGACGTTTCGCAATTCAAACCACGTCTATTGGCTTCTATTTGCCACTCTTCACTGTAGCCATTACCATCAAAACGGATTGGCTCGCTCTCCTTGATGTATTCTCTAATTACACAAAGTGCAGCATGATTTACGGTTTCGCCATTTTTCATTCTGGCAGTTACAGCTGCATGGAAGTCCGTCAACTGATCGGCAACTATTGTGTTTAATATTAACATTGCTCCGGCGCAGTTCGCAGATGAACCGACAGCACGGAATTCAAATCTGTTACCAGTAAATGCAAATGGAGATGTTCTATTTCGGTCTGTATTATCTTTGAAAAGCTCAGGGATATAATTGATACCATCAATTGTAAACTGACATTTATCTCCCATTCCTACAGCCTCATCGCTGTCTGAGTTTACTATTTTATCCAATATTGAAGACAATTCAGCCCCAAGGAAAGTAGATATAATGGCAGGAGGTGCCTCATTACCACCTAAACGATGAAGATTAGTGGCACTTGAAATTGATGCTTTTAATAGCGCGTTATTTTTATATACCGCTAAAAGTATATTTACAAGAAATGCTACAAATAGCATGTTGCGTGCCTCACTATCGTCCGTTGACAGTAGGTTATACCCTAGATCTGTTCCCAACGACCAGTTACAATGTTTTCCAGAACCGTTAACTCCTTTAAATGGCTTTTCATGTAGCAATAAACGGAATGAGTGACGATGTGCTATTTTTTTCATTATAGTCATCAGCACTTGATTGTGGTCATTGGCTAAGTTCATACGCTCAAAGATGGGTGCCAACTCAAACTGATTTGGGGCTACCTCATTGTGACGCGTTTTTGCCGGGATACCTAATTTTATACACTCTTGTTCCAACTCCTTCATAAAGGATAGAACACGCGATGGGATAGCTCCAAAATAATGATCCTCCAACTGTTGGTTTTTAGCACTCTCATTTCCTACTAAAGTACGTCCTGTTATAGCTAAATCCGGACGAGCAGCCCACAAACTCTCATCTACAAGGAAATATTCCTGTTCCCATCCAAGAAAGGAAACTACCTGCTCCACATTTGGATCAAAAAGTTTACAAACGGCAGTAGCTGCTTTATCTATAGCACGCTCTGCTTTTAACAGTGGCGATTTAAAGTCGAGTGCATCTCCATTGTAGGAAATAAACACTGTAGGAATACATAATGTAGTATCCATAATAAACGCAGGCGACGTAGGATCCCATGCGCTATAACCACGCGCCTCGAATGTATTGCGAATACCTCCATTTGGAAAACTCGATGCGTCTGGTTCTTGTTGAATTAAAAACTTAGCTGAGAACTCCTCAATTACACTACCATTTTTGTCGAATGCTAAGAACGAATCGTGTTTCTCTGCTGTAGTACCCGTTAAAGGCTGAAACCAGTGTGTATAGTGTGTTGCTCCCATCTTGATGGCCCACTTGCGCATACCATCCGCAACCTCTTCTGCAAGTTCGCGTCCTAGCGGCTCACCTCTGTCTATGGTTTGCGTTAGGGATTGATAGGTATTTGCCGATAAATATTCGGCCATACGCTCTTTGTTAAACACATTCATTCCAAAATTCTCCGATAGGGTGTTTTCCATCGGTTTTACCTCTTTGGCCTTACGGCGTAATGCTTCTGCTAGCATTTGAAATCGTAAATTCGTCATAGTGCAATATTTAATTATCAGGTTTAAACAAAAAAATAAAGGAGAAGTCCGCTAAGCGTCTCTTCTCCTTTATTTCATAACATAGTTTGCATCACAAACCGCACAATAAACAACCGCACTGCTACTTATTCCGGCACGTTCTCCGGCGCATAATGTAGCGCGTTCATCTTTGGGCGTTTCGATGCGATCCACCATGCGGTAACTTTTACGTTCCGCAAGCATTCCGGCAAATCCCGGGGTGAATGTATTGTTATTAATATAGTTCATTCTCTCTTATTGTATAAAATTATTTCAACACCACAAATGTATTTATTCTAATCAACAGAACAAATTTTTAGGGGTATATTTTTAAAAATAATACATTTTTGAGAACAATACCCCCACAATTATACTACCATGCATCAAAAACAAACAATTTGCACTCACAAAGCCTTAGATTCTTTATAATTTCCAACATCTATCAATATAGTAGAAGTTTATAAGTATTGTATAAGTTTAAAAATTGAAAAATACTTATTATTTTTATCCAAAATAATATCACCATTTATGAGATCACTAATCACACTTATCATTTTGTTGTTTACGCTTAACGGATTATGTCAAAGCGTGATTCCGACACCTAGTTCTATGACACCTAAAGATGGAGAATTTACTTTATCACCGAAGGTTGTTGTTACAGCGAACAAAGATGCAGCGTATGCTCTTGAATTATTCAAAACAGACTTACTTAAAAGTATTCAAGAGAATAAAACAAAACAATCGCATCGGACTACCATTAAGTTTATTAAAGATGGGACATTATCGAGCGAATCATACCGCTTAAGCATAACACCTACAGAGATCAATATTTCTGCTTCGGATAAACAGGGATACATATATGCAGTACAAACATTGAAACAGCTTGCTGTTATTAATGGCAATAGTACTGTTTTTCCTTGTGTTGAGATTAGCGACTCTCCACGCGTGGAATGGCGCAGCTTTTTATTGGACTCAGGACGACAATACCATCGGGTTACTACAATAAAGAAATACATTGATATGCTATCTATGCTTAAGATGAACTATTTCCATTGGCATTTAACAGAAGGCTTGGGATGGCGTGTTGAGATTAAGAAATATCCGGAACTTACTAAGACGGGTGCTTTTGTAGGAAAAGGGAAGGAACAACAGGGATACTATACACAAAAAGAGATTCGAGAAATTGTAAAATACGCAGAAAAGAAAGGTATTACAGTTGTACCAGAGATTGATATGCCAGGACACTCAGAAGCGGCACTATTTGCATATCCGCAATACAGTTGTTTTGGAGCGCCTATCAAAATACCGGAAACAGCTTTTACCCCTAATATTTTTTGTGCTGGAAAAGAGGATGCTCTGACTTTTTTAAGAAATGTATTGGACGAAGTTTGTGATTTATTCCCTTCCGCCTATATCCACCTTGGTGGTGATGAAGCGCCAAAAGACAATTGGAATAAGTGTCCGGATTGTATAAAAAGAAGAGAGGAGTTAGGATTAAAAAACAGTCATGATTTACAACTATGGTTTATGTCTCAGATGGCCGAGTATATTCAGAAGAAAGGCCGCAAAGCTATTATGTGGGGTGACGTTGTTTATGAAAAAGGACATAAGCTTCCGGAGAACGTTGTTATACAATGGTGGAACTGGCGTGGACACAGAAAACTTGCTCTTAATAACGCAATGGAAGCGGGACATCCTGTTATTTGTGGCACGAACAAAGGAACGTATTTAAATTTCCCACTTACACCATGGAAAGGATATGGGGCTGACAGGACACAATCTATAGAAGATATATATACCAACAACCCATCCTATATTAAGGAACAAAATCCACTTGTATTGGGAATGAGTTGTGCATTATGGACAGACTATGAACTTACTGAAGATATGCTTGACGACCGACTATTTCCCCGTATATTTGCAATCTCTGAACTTATGTGGCACAACGGAGAAGAGTTACCTTCATTCAATAATTTAGTGGAAAGAATTACAACTAAAAAAGCATGGTTCAACAATCAAGGTTATATGTGGTAAAAAAAGAATGTCACCCCAATTACGTTAACCATGTAATTGGGGTGACATTTATAATCTCTTTAATTACTCAACACAAGGACTAATAACACACTAATTATTATCCATTCGCATTTATAGTATTCTCTTTTTTTCGTTCACGGTTAACCAAGGTATAGGCTGCAAAATGCTGCTCTATAGCTGTTTTATAAGCATCTCTGTCTCTTCTTTTTATTATTTCTAATAAATCGGCATGAGTGATGAATTCCCCATTCGCTTTCCTTTCAATGTTTATGGGTTCAAACATATCGTGGTATTTGTCCTTTACAAACTCCATTACCGGATGAATTAACTCCTGAAACTGCTGTATGGCAACATTTCTTGTAATTTCAAATAGTTTAGAGTGAAAAGCAAATTCACTAACTGAGGTATAATATATCTCATCAATTATTATTCCGTTATTAACAATTGTCTCCAAAGCTGAGATATCCTCATCGGTAATATTATCAAAGATATCGTTACATATACCAATCTCAAGCGCTACACGCATACCAAGTATATCATATAATGTATTTTCAGATAATATTCTAGGATCAACCATCTTACTCATTACAGTCCAAATGGAAGGTTCGCATAAAACCATCCCTCGCCTTGTTCTGCTTTGAATCATTCCCAGCATCTTCAATCTACTTAGCGCTTCTCTCAGAACACTTCTTGCCACTCCTAGAGCAAGCGCTAAATCCAATTCGTTAGGTATTGCATCTCCAACACGTAAATCTTGTTCCTTAAAATAATTCAATAATCTATTTTCAACCTGATCTACTAGAGTTGTCGATTTTGTTTCTATTTTTAAATCTGTCAACATTATTTGTTTATCAATTTCATTGCTACTATTCAGTTCCCATTGTCAATACAAAATTACATTAACTACTTGTAATATACACTATTTGGAGTTAGCTAAAATATCAGAAACTGATATTTGCTGAAACACCAAATTTGCTCTACTGCTTTCATATATTATCCAAACAATTCAGCTATTTACACTGATATTACAGGAATAAAGATATATGTATTACAGAACTGCTATTTAAGCATAATATTCCTGCAAATCAGCACTTAGTTGAGCATATTCCTCATCCGTAAACACAGCTATAGGTGAACGACATTCACCGCATGAAAGTCCTTTAAGTTTCATTATTGCTTTTCCGGCACGAACACCACCACCATATTTTACTAAGATCTTGACAATATCTACCGATCGAGACTGTAGTTGACGGGCCTTGTCCAAATTTCCCTCATTCATTGCTTCAATGATACCGTTATATACATCGGGGATATAATTATAGGTACTTCCCACTCCTGCATTAGCTCCTAGGGCTAATCCGGCCATCAGTATTTCATCATACCCATGCAAAATTTCAAATGCTCCATTATCAACAGTCATACAATCGCGCATTTCCATTAGATTATTATGAGTAAATTTTACTCCGGCAAGATTAGGGATTAAAAGCTTTCCTTTTACCAAGAAGTCCGCAACCGACAAGTCAACACCCGTCATTGCTGGCATATTATAGTAGTAAAATGGTAAATTAGGAGCCGCCGCTGCTATAGGTGTAAAGAAACGTATCAGCTCATTCACGTTCGAGGGTTTGAAAAAGGAGGGAGCTATGGCTGCTATAGCATCTGCACCCATCTCGCCTGCATGCTCAGCCAACTCCTGCGCAGCTTTTTGTGCATTATGCCCAACATGCGCAATTACTTTAAAACGTCCCTGCGCAGCTTTTATCCATGCCTCTAGGATAGCTTTACGTTCTGCAATTGTTAGTGAGTGCGATTCTCCGGTAGTACCACACACAAACACTCCTGTTATACCTGATGAGAAAATATAGTCAGCATAGGTATTAATCATGTCAAAATTAATAGAATCTTCAGGTGTAAATGGTGTAAAGACAGCCGCAATGAGCCCTGTTAGTCGTTGATTTTCTTTCATTGTAATAAATTATTTCTAAGTAATACTGTACAATAAGGCTTCTCAATGCAAACCTAACATTCTATATCACAACACTTAAACAGTATCCTCCCACCAACGATTTACAGAAAAGCTATATAATCTTATTTTTTGTTCTATTTGTCTGACAAATATAGATATATAATTCGAATATAGTTATCCTATCAACAAAAAATAGTTTACGTGGTCTAATCGCTATTAATTAAACATAACAGACTGCTATTTTGTCAGTAAAACTGCTATTTTTGCAGATTACTAAAATAAACAAGTAGAAGTATGAACGAAATTCAAGCTATTAAACAGAAATTTGAAATTATTGGAAATACTCCTGCGCTCAATCGTGCACTTGATATTGCAAAACAAGTTGCACCTACCGATTTATCTGTACTAATAACAGGTGAGAGTGGAGTAGGGAAAGAGGTGTTTCCACGAATTATTCACAGTTTCAGCGCGCGAAAACATGCGCAATATATTGCTGTAAACTGCGGTGCTATCCCTGAAGGAACAATAGATTCCGAACTGTTTGGACATGAAAAAGGAGCTTTTACGGGTGCCGTAACGGAACGTAAAGGATACTTTGAAGTCACAGACGGAGGTACCATTTTCCTTGACGAAGTTGGAGAATTGCCTTTACCAACGCAAGCACGATTGCTACGTGTATTGGAAACGGGCGAGTTTATGCGTGTTGGCTCCTCCAAGGTACAAAAAACCAACGTTCGAGTGATTGCCGCAACAAATATAGACTTCCCCAAAGCAGTAAAAGAGGGTAAATTTAGAGAGGATTTATATTACCGTTTAAATACAATTCCTATACATATTCCTTCACTTAGAGAGCGCCCTGAGGATATTCCATTATTGTTTAGGAAGTTTGCCGCCGATTTTGCTGAAAAATATCGTATGCCGGCAATGCGTTTAGACGCCAGTGCAACCAACCTACTCATGGAGTACCGCTGGCCGGGCAATGTGCGCCAATTAAAAAACATTACAAAACAGGTGTCAATCCTTGAACAGGAGAGAGAGCTTGACGCATTGACGCTACAAAAATATTTGCCCAACATGGAGCAGCAAATTATGCTTAGCACTGCGGAGGGTAGTGGAGAACAAAGCTACGCTTCAGAGCGCGAAATACTGTACAAAATACTTTTCGACATGAAAAAGGACATGAACGATCTTAAACGTTTAGTGTATGGTGTAATGCAAGGCAACGAAGTGACTACTCCAACACCGCCTGCAGAGAGCAATACAGCCATTGTCCTTCACAACGGATTCACTCCAGAACAGGAGTTTATCACCACGGTGCCAACCTCGCGTCCTACACGCATTGAGCACTATCAGGAAACTACTCCATATGTCGAGGAGAGCTTTTCATTAGAACAGAATGAACGAGAACTGATTGATAAAGCCTTACAAAGACATGCAGGCAAGCGCAAAGCTGCAGCCAACGAATTAGGTATATCCGAAAGAACGTTATACCGTAAATTAAAAGAATACAGTTTGGATTAATCCAAACTGTATTCTTTTTTTATTCTAAACGGTTAATTGCGTTTTAATTACTTAAATGTAAATATAGCTTTTTTTCCCACAGAATTTCTCATAACAAGTTTTCCGTCTTTTTCCTCTATTCCAATAGTCTTAATCGGCTCTATACTATTCACAATCTTTTCTGCTGTAGGCATATAACCTGAAAGAATAGCAATATTCAATAAACCATTAAGTCCAAATGCAAGATTAAAGCTATTATAGTCAACATTTGCATTGTTCATAAAATCGCTAATTTTACATGGGATCACAATTGGTTGTAGAACATCATCTTCATCATAATCATATGCAGTTACACTCTTCCAGTTTTTACCATCAGCACTATAATCAACCTTGAACATTGTTTCCTTTTCTCCGCCATAGAATGTCATATCAATTTGACTCAATTTATTATCATCACTAAGAACAATATCTATTTTATTCATTACAACATTCTCATCCACATACAGTTCTTCTATCTCGGTAATGTATCCCTGACTATTTCTCTTCATTGTAACTTTATACTCATCCCCGTAGTCATCATAACTATACGTAATTACATTACCTTCACCTATGGTATAGTCAATCTCCGAACTCAATGCTTCAACCAATCTACCGCCTTGAAAAACACTCTCCTTGATTCCAATAACATTATCTTTGTCATCGAATTTCAAACTATAGTCAGTGTAAAATGTTGTCGAGTCTGGAGCCTCTAAATCCACGTACCTTACAGAAGTTACCAACTTATTTAAAATAGGTGTTGGTTCTTCAACCTCTTCACTTGGAATTTCAGGAATCTCGGGAACTTCAGGTTCGCTGTTTGTATTGTCGCTTGAACAGGCCATATTGCTTACTAATAACAATATACCAAATAAGTAAGTTAATTTTTTCATGTGTTTAGTGATTAATTGGTTAATAAAATATGTAGGTTATTTAATTGTCATTATTGCCGATAGTCCAGAGCTAATCCACTTACCTCCAACTAACTCTTTCAATTCCGGATTATACATTACCACATCCTCATTACGTAGCATATACACCACACCATTATCTTTTGAGTAAATTGGACTATATAATACGTGATTCTTTATTACGGTTTCTCGCAAAGAGACATCTAGGAAACTCCAATTATAAATATCAGGAATCCTAAATACAGTTGTACTATTTTCATCTACTCCAAAATACAATACTGTTTGATTAATAATTAAACTACAGTAGGATAGGGATCCTCCTTCACCTACGCTCCTTACTGTACCTGCATCAATATCAAGGACACATGCCATATAACGAATAGCTTCTCCACGTCCCATCATTCCTTCCACCAAAATAGCATTCTCTGACTCTACGTACTGGAACTTACCATCTTGTTCAAGAAATAGCTCTGCACCCAAATGGGCAAAATCAAATGTCGCTATTTCCTCTTTATCACCATCATCGCTTACACTCTGCAAAACATATGTCTTAAAATCAACAGTACTCAACACATGTAACTTACCTTTCAGTATGCCCATGGCAATATATGATTCAGGGTTTTCCCATGGTATTGCTTTTAATTCCGTATTCTGCGTATTGTAACAACCTAGTTGATAAAAACCAACCATTGTTGATCCTATCCCTCCCGGATTTGGAATTCTTCCCAAGTCGTAATAAGAATAGTACAGTTTTTCACCTATCATAAATCCGGCACCAAACATAAAGTCAGAAGGTAAAGAAAAAAGAGGCTCACCAATTTGTCTTTTACTAACAGACACTGGTCTGATATCTAGAACTCTCTGTCCATATATACCATACAACTCTACATCCTCTGCCAACATCTCGTCTGTATATAAGTTTATACCTCCTATTTTATATTCTTTACCATCTTGTCGCAATAGAATAATATAGAATCCCATTTGTAATGATGGTATTCGCACCGTAATTCCGTCCTCATCGGCTTGTATCCGCTCCGTCACTTCGGCCTGATCCGCGCCATTCAATTGTAGTAATATTTCACTCGTTTCAACAAACCCACTTCCAGTAATTCTTAGTTCCGTACCACTTAAGTGCGATTTAGGTATTTGTAAGCCTGCTATTGGCCCTACATACTCATACACAGCATCATTTTTCTCGGTAGTACATGCTATGCTAAGTAAAAGTATTAACAAATAAATAATCTTTCTCATACTATGAATATTTACATGTTTTCAATATCTGCGGCATAGGCTTTTACCCTATTGGATAAGCCTGCATTGTTAAATTGTAAGGATAGTAAGTAAGCCTGACTAAATGCTTTTTTTGCCTCCGCATAATTTTTCTGCCATTTGTAGCAATCGCCTAGCATCAAAAGCAATTCCATACGTTTCATCTCCTCCACATCCCCATGCAAAGCTTTTGTTAACCAATTAATGGATTGCTGTGTCATTTTTGCATTTAATTTCCCATCCGTAGCTTCATATAGCGTTTGTACCGCCAAGATATACTCCGTACTGATATCATCTCCAGACAATTTACTAAAGTATTCCTCCATTAAAGAGACGTACTTATCCATATCGCGTTTATTGTATAAATAGTAAACTCCATCATACAAGTATTTCATCCCTGTATACACATCAATATTCTTAAAATCCATAAATTCAGTGTACACATCATTCATTTCTCCATTTATCTCCTCAACCAACTCCAAATAGCGTTTATCGCCTTTGCGCGCCATATTCTCTATAACCAAAGTATTGAGTGTAAACATATATTGATAAAGCAATTTCTTACCTACCTTATCCATCACCTCTTGCTTATTGGTTTTTAAAAATGCCAATACCTCATCGTCAATCACAGGTTCTTGGTGGTATGTTGTCAGAATTGCAAAATCTGTCGGGTTCATCCACTCCGCCAAAGGTTTCTGCTTTCTATATTCCTTATAAACATCCTCTGCGCGTATACTCCATCGTTCATACATACTCCCCTCAAGTGTTTGTAAGTACTCTGGTACACTCAATAAAAAAGTCCTTCGTATCTGATCGTCACTTTTATTCGCTTTATATTGGTTATATAAGTCACTACAGCTTGTTTGTCCATTAGTTAACAAACAACAACCCGTTAAGAACATTAGAATTATTATATTTTTCATAAGTATATGTTTTATATTAGTTTACATCAAACGTAAAAGCATTCTTCACAATTGAGCTATGCCCCTCATTATACACCCGCAACGTTACACAATACTGCCCCGGAGTAATATCACTAACCAGGGGTAACTCCATTCGGCCTCCCCCTCTAACCTGTATCAATTGTTTAAATAAGGTTGTATCACCGCCATTAGGAGAGTGTACCTGTACAATTTCATAATATATCGGAGAAGTTCCTATAACACCTTGCAGCTTAGGGCTTACCCATGGTGCCACATTTTTTATTCTATACGCATCCTCTTCCTCATCCAGCACTATACGTATTGCCATTTTATTTGGCGCATAAACTGCATTCTCCGTTTGCAAATAGCCAATTGGCTGGTTATGACAACCTGCCATAACTAGTAATAGTATAAATAATACGAATATTGATTTCATAACTTATTCTTTTGGATTCAACAATTCGCCCATATCTATTAGCGAGTATTTATCCGGTAAGGAGTGCACAACTCCATTATATGGTTCTATATCTGCAGAAGCAATCCCTATGGAGCGGTTAGATTCACCATTATTGCTTAAGGAAGCTAAGTCCAATAAAACAGGACCCATCTCCGGAATATTCATATATGGTTTTTGTATTGACCATATCCAAAGTTTATTGCCAGCTCTAGTAGAAAGAATCTCACCCCCACCATTCTTATTTCCTTTCTCGTCAAATGTTACTCTAGGAATATCATTACGCATCCGCTTACCATCAACAATATGCCTCAACACAATCTTTCTACATAAAGCTTCCGGAACATCGCTTATCTGCTTATAACCATGGGGCGTATATTGCTCATTACCTTCATAACCGCCATTCTTATCATCCCAATAAAACCACTTTTTAATTGTAATGTTCGAAGGTCCTAGAAAAGTTATATCTTCCTTTTCAAAAATGGGTTCCATACCCGCACGTTCAATTATTTTGACTATTGAATCCCAATGTTGCGGTTTAGACCTAAGATAATCCATCATTGAGCCTTCAAACTTACCATTACATATCCCTGAGTCTATGTATCCGTATTTAGTTCCACACGCCGTCAGCGCAGTAAACAACATTATTATATATATATTTCTCATAGTTATTTCATTTTTGACATCCAATAAGTATTTTGTTGCATTAAATCATTGTATTGAAATGCCGTATTGGGTACCGGCAAATAAAGGGCACCATTTCGTACATCATTGTCCGAGAGTAATGTAAAACCCTCTGAGAGCTCTGTTTTGTAATATCCCTTATTTCTCACCACATCCCAGTATCTATGCCCCTCGAGAAATAGCTCTTTTTCGCGCTCCCTGAAAATTGCCTTTTGTAATCCCAAAGCACCGGTTACATCATTTTTGCCATTCGGATACAATGTTGCATTTGCACGTCCTCTTATTGTATTTAAATCTTTCACGGCCAAATCAAGCTTGCCTATCTTTGCATTACACTCAGCACGTAATAACTGTATATCCGCAACTCTAAAAATCACTTTATTAGCATCAATATTCACATAATAAGCTCCATAAAATCCGCCATCTCTATACAATGCATTACGCCATTTATAAACATATGCTAAACCGGCGCTATTATAATGCACACTATCAATGTTGTAAAAGTATTCTGCCCTTCTGCTATCAGTTTCTTCATACAATTTATTAACAGAAGTCTTATAAATCTGATATTGACAATCAATTATATCCTCCTTCTTTTTATCATATTTTACAGGCCAACTCAATAAAAAACTCACAGGCAGAAAAACGCCATAATTTGAATGATCCGTATAGCTTATCTCAACCTCAAATAAACTTTCCACTCCTCTACGTACCAACTCTTTATCACAAACATCGCTTATTGAAGTTGCTAAACTGTAATCGCCAACATCCTCTTTAAACTTATCGTCCAAAATCTTATTTGCCCATTCCACACTTGCTTCATACGCAACTTCATCATCATACAAAGCACCCTTCCACGCGTATAAATGCGCCAGTAATGCGGCTACACTTCCCTTACATCCATATTGTTTAGATACCAAACTCTTATTTGCCGAGTTTACCATTTTGCCGTATTTCGGAACATAATCATACGCTTTGAGAGCATTGACTATAGCTGTATCAATTACCGTTTCGGCACTACTTTTACCCAACTTCTCTGAGTTTTTACTACCCACTGTAATCACAGCATCACCCCAAATACGTGCAAGATAAAAATACATCACCGAGCGTATAAAATAGGCCTGACCTAAATAAAACTGCCTACGTTCCACACTGACTCCCTGCGCTTTATGCTGATTATCCAAAAATATATCCACCATGTGCAGTGTATTATAATAAGGTTTCCACTGTTGTTGCTTATCCACTGCAGTTATCACCACCGGATCAAGCTGGCGTAAACGTTGAAAATCAATCGAACCACCGTGAACCTTATCAATTTTTGCTCCCATATGTTCATGGTACGTTACACGAGCAAGTGCCGAACGCATATCGGAATGCATTTGAGCCACCGTTGCTTCTAAATCCTTCTCTGTTTGAAAGAAGTGATCAAAAGTTACCGAGTTTTTAGGTTCCAAATCCAATATTGACTCGCACCCACAAACCAAATGCGCTATTACTATTACTAGTACTAAAAATAACCTTTGTATATTCATCGCTCTATCCATTAAAAATTAATAGTAAGTCCGGCTGTCCATTTCCTAGCCAAAGGATAAGCATTCGCATCGTCAATTCCTGAATAAATGCTCACCAATTCGGGATCAACACCGGAGTAATTAGTAAATGACAGCAAATTTTCTCCTGTTACAAAAAAACGTACTCCGTCTAGTCTTAGCTTCTTACACACTGCCAAATGCAAATTATATCCCACTGTAAGTTGCTTAAGTTTAAGAAAATTCACCTTCTCTAAATTCGACGAGTACAAACCATTTAACTGCATTGCACCCACAGGATAAATACCTAATGCCGGGTATTGAGCGTCATCCCCCGGTTTTTCCCAAAATATATCCTTTGTAACGTCCTCAAATACGGGTTTTAAATAACTTTCAGAGATTAAAGACCTTGTCGAAAAGGCATTCACCATTTTACGTCCAAGTGTATAAATAAATAAAAACGTCATGTCGAAATTCTTCCACTTTATTTCGCTCGAAAGTCCACCATGGACTTTGGGTAATGAGCTGCCCGCATAATACATGTCATCCTCTGTAATTTGTCCGTCCCCATCCAAATCGGCTATTTTCCGCATCCCCATCGTATAAAAATACTGTTCATCTCCACCAGGCGATAAGTTTTGTTTCTTCCCTTCTTCATCATAGATATGTGGAACATCCTTTTCAGACTGTATAATTCCTTCGTCCATAAACAAATAAATACCATTCACCGCTTTACCTATTACTTTTCCAGGCGTGTCAACCCCCGAATAACTTTTACAAAACTTATTTCTATTAAATGACATATTAAAACGCATACGCCAATCAACAGCCTTGCCTCTTAGAATATCATATTTTGCCTCAATCTCCAATCCTTCATTAGACACTGCCATAGCATTTCGCCACTGTATATTGGCTTCACCATTAACATCTCCCGGTAGCGGTACTCGGTCAATCAGGGAACGCGTATATTTGTAGTAATAATCAATAGTAAGTCCTAATCGGTATTCAAAAAAATCCAGATCCAAGCCAAAATCATACTGGTCAGCTTCTTCCCATTTTAATTTCCTATTCACCACGCCACTAGGGGTCATACCCTGGACTCCGTCAAATATTCCACCCGGCTGCATTAATCCTTGTGCCAAATACGGTATCCCAAACTGACTTCCCGTGCGTCCCCAGCTAGCTCTTAATTTTGCATAATCCATCCACCACATTCTACGCATAAAACGCTCTTCAGAGAATGCCCATCCTGCTGCAACCGACGGGAAAGTTGCCCATCGTACATCTGCACCAAAAACTGAGGAGCCATCACGTCTAAACGTTGCTTCCATTAAGTAACGTTTATCGTAATTATACGCTATCCGCCCAAAATAGCTTACCATAGCCGTTTCTGTGAAATCCGATTGGTATTTCTGCATTACTCTATACTCATCTGCTATTGGTGAATAAATCATATCCGGAAAATTATTTCCTACATAATGAATATAGTCGCTAGGTCCTCCAAGTCCATATCCGCCAATGCTCCATTGCTTACTAAGATCCATTGATAGTCCGGCAAGTAAATCGAAATTATGATTTCTATTTAAGGTAAAGTTATAATTTAATATATTTTCGTTCGTTAGCATTACGTCCCTACCAACTTCTCCACTAGACTTACTTTCCTTGTAGGTTGGCTCCAGGTAACTAGGCATAAAGAAATTCTGATTTACCTGATTATAATCCAATCCACCCGATACTGAAATATTAAACCCATCAAACAGTTCATACCCTAACACTAAATTTCCCCTTAGCCTATAGGATGTGTTACTCTCCACCTGCCCATTTAGTTTTTGGAGAAGTTTTTGTTCAACAGCACCACCCGCACTTGTCACTGTCGATGCATATTCCGGAGTAATGGTCAGGGACTCGAATTTTCCTCCCCCTGTACCACCTACACCACGACTTCTGTCCGTATAAGCCAAATATATTCTGCTATCAATTGACAGCCTTTCTTTAGGACGCACTGAGAAATTTGTAATTAAATTGCCACGAATAAAATCACTTCCGGGCATTATACCTATCTCTTTATATATACCTCCACCTATCAAATAGGTAATCTTTTCGTTTCCTCCACTCGTCTGTAAATTTGCATTAATAATCTTCCCGGGACGAAATATATATTTAAACCAATTCGTGGAATTATTATAAAATGGGTTTAGTGAATCGTGCAATTCTTCATTACCAGAGGTTCCTAATCCCATTCCATTATTCCAAAATTTATCATAAATAGCATCATTATCTGCAGCCTCCTCCATTGAGGTAGGATATCGCCACTCGCCAGTAGTTTTATCGTAATAGGCACTCCTAGCAGCTTTCATTATAGACAGTAAATAAGCACGCTCAGCGCGTCCACCCACTTGAAGTGGGGTTTCGGGGAGCACCGCACCTGTATAGGACACATTTGCTGAAAACTTTCCCTCTCCAGCACGTCCTTTTTTTGTAGTTATAAGAATTACTCCATTTGCTGCTCGCGAACCATAAATAGCAGCAGAGGCTGCATCCTTAAGCACCTCAACAGACTCTATTGTAGAGGGATCTATCTCGGCAATGGTATTCGTTCCGGTTATTGGCGATGTAAATGAGTGTACAGGAATACCATCTATAACATACAAAGGAGAACCATCATTCTTATAACCACTCTCATCATCCAAGAGCGAGTTGTAACCTCTAATAGCTACAGTTGTTCCACCACCACCTGGTGCCCCAGATTGCTGCTGAACTCCAAGTCCTGCCATACGCCCTTGTAGCAATGTCTCCAAACTTGGCACTGGCATCTCCTTAATATCATCTGCTTTTACAGACGATATTGAACTTATTAGCTCTCTTTTTTTCCTATGTCCATAGGCAATTACCGTCACTTCATCAAGATTAGATACCTCTTCCTCCATCTTCGCAACAAAAGGTTTATCAAGTTCATAAGGAATTTTTTGCTCCTTATATCCAACAAACGACACTATTAAATAGCCTTTAGGCTTGGTCACCACCATTGAAAATTCACCTTTATCATTTGTCACAGTACCTATCGCACTACCATCTATACGTACCGTAGCCCCAGGCAATGTCACCGCTTTTTTATCTGTTACTAACCCCTTCACCACATAGTGTTTGGGAGTATCTTCCTCAATTTTCTCTTCTTGCCTTATAACTATTTGTTCCTTATTTTTCACATAGGACAAACCTCGAGGAGGCAATAAAGTGTTTAGAACATCCGTTAAATGTTCATTAATAGCGCGAATGTCAATCTTATCAACATTGTTAATAACTTGCGCATTGTATAAAAAACTCATTCCGGATAGCTCCTCAAGCTTGTCCAAAACCTCTACTAGCGAAACATTATTCATTTTCAACGTCACCGTTAAGTGCTGCTTACGTTCTGCACCTACCGCCAAGCTAATTATGCATAATACAAAACATAATAAGGCTTTGAGTTTTTGTCTAAAAAAATTTGTTGCGTGTATCATAGCTTCCTATTTTAGTCCATATCATTATTGGCGGCCTCAACCGTTACAACCTTATCCGCAATTATAAATTTACATTCGCGCAATAAGGAAAAGCTTTCCAAAATATCGTCAAGTGTTTGTTGACGACTAAAACGAGCAGAGTAAATCAAATGCTTCAAATCATTATGCTGAAAGAAACAGGAAAAGCCATACCATTTACCAAGCGTGTTCATAACCTCTTCTAAGTTGGTATTTCTAAATACAAACTCATCATTTCTCCATGCTAATACTTTTTGCACATCAACATCTGCAACGCTTATACTTGTGTTTATTTTAGCCTGCTGTCCCGGACATAAGTGTACAGAAGCGCTCTCTGGGGTTATTCCTCCTACACTTACTTTACCCTCCACTAACGTTATCTGATCCCAAGTGTATCCATATGTAGAAACATTGAATCCTGTACCTAACACCTTCACAACACTGCGCGGAGTTGTAACAACAAAGGGACGCTGAGAGTCACTTTTAACATCAAAATAAGCCTCACCGTCCAATAGCACTTCACGCGTGGAGGCTGTTGCAATATCCGTTCTAAAACGTAAGGTGGTACTACTATTTAAATAGGCTACTGTACCATCGGGCAAATTAATTGTAAAGGTTTTCTGGACTGGAACTTGGACACTATTGTAAGAAACTTTCGTCCTAGTTACCGTTGCATTGGTTGTCACTGTTAACACATTAGGTTGGGCGTCAACTCTATTTTCAACATCTTCAATAACTTTATCATCAATCAAACTATATTGTTCGCCACGGGAGGATATATAGGTAACACTCTGTGCCTCGCTCAGCTGTATGGTGTCACCTGTGCTATTTTGTCCATAATCCGGGTTTAACATTAGTAGAACACCCCCCGCTATAACGCAAATAGATGCTGCAATGGAGGAAACAGTTATACATAGTCTTCGTCTTTGTTTCTGTCGTATTTTACTCTCAATCCGCTCTTTGGCCAACTTTACATCAAATTTATCCATTAGGATTGCATCTGTATAAACACTCTGTTTATCCAGGAGCGTATTTAAAAGATTGGCATTAGCACTCGACTGTCCCTTCCATTCATTCAATATGGATTTTTCACGGATAGATAAGTTGTCGGTAATATATTTATACAGTAAATTCTTCATCGTTCGAGAATTAATTAACATCTGTTTAACATGATAACAGTTACTAACTCCCAAAAGACTAAATGAAGTTTATTTTTTTTGTATTATTTTAATTTTTAATTCTATTTCGAGTAAGAAGAAAAAGCATATTCATAGATATGGTAGATACTCGTTGACGCAATAATTCTTTGCCACGCATTTTTTGGGCACGTACTGTATTAACACTAATGTTCAATTTCTGGGCTATTTCCATATTTGTGGCTCCATCTACATAAGCCATTAGCAAGATTTGCTTACAGGATTCAGGTAATTTTCCAATTTCAATACGCAACATATCCAACAACTCAACAAGTAGACGCTCATTATCATCAACATTGTCTTGCCAATTTTCGGCTATACGTTCATGAGCTTTAGATACTACCTCAATATGCTGCAAGGCATTAAAAGAGCTATTACGCACAGTAATAAAAAGATAGTTCTTTAAATGCTTTTCGTCATTGAACACTGTTCTACTTTCCATCAACTTTATAAAAACATCCTGCACAATGTCCTCTGCCAACTCCAAATTGTTTACTATACGGTAGGCGTAAAGGCAAAGCGATTTATAGTGGCTGTGAAATATTCTATCAAAATTAAACGCAAAAGGATTGGCAACGCTCATTGTGTAAATTAATTCCTATCAATTAAATACAAATATATTAATTTTTGCTAATTATATTATTAAAATGTGTATTTAACACAGAGTTTACTCCATGGAATTTCCTATCCGCACAAACAAATTGCAAAATTACTCCCAAGCTACTTCCTTAGTACCTCTCTACATCTCATTCAGGTTTCATTCAGCTTTCATTCAGGTTTCATTCAGGTTTGGCATGCCAAA
>JBOGCH010000002.1:0-81813 GCA_051656645.1 Marinifilaceae bacterium | reverse complement strand
AACAGTATTGAATCTATTTGCAATAACCACGCTCTCCAAAATATTGCCAATAGTATTCTTTTGTGCAATGCTATCCAATATGGGAAAACATAATATTATAAAAATTAATGTTTTAAGATTCATATATTGCCATTAAGTTGTATGTAATCAATTAAAAGCTAATAAGTGACAGCTCTATTCTGCATTATATTTACTCATAAATATAGGATTTAGCGTTTTCGTCCAAGTTTTACTATCTATAGTCCATTGGACAGTAAATGTATGGGTACCTGCTCGGGTTGGGAACTTATGAAATCTGACAAATATTCTATTCCAAAGTAAAAGTGTGCTATTGGAATTAAAAGTGGCAAGGTTTCCCATAAAATAGGGATCGCCTATATAGCCAGCTTTTATATATTCACCGGCTTGTAAACTGAGAATAGTCATAATGTCGTTTAATGCAGTTCCTTTGGGATGTGTATCGTCAAAGTCTGCATCACTAGTAAAAATTAAGTCGGAAAATGTATGGGGCATATATCCATATGTACGTGAAAGACCTGTTGGGCCATAATAACATGTATCAGCGTAGTGATTTAAATGCTCCTGGAATGTATCAGGATTTTTATATAGGTTTGAAAACACTCCTTTAAATGTGATGTAAAAATGGTTTTTAGACTCCACATTAATAGTCATCTCTGTCAAATCTGTAATAAAACTTCCCATGAACGACCTAGAATCGCTCGTAGCTCCCCCTAAAGGAATTGTGTCCGTATTGAAGATAAAATCGTTGTAATGTTTAATTGTATCAATTTGCTTGGCAACTTCGTTATTCTCCTCCTCCTCCGGCGGTGTAGGCTCGGTGGTAATGGGTGGACAAACAGTTAACTCATCATGCGCCGTGTTTGATGCACAGCGTAGCAATATTGTACATATAGCTATTAGTAGGATTATGTTTTTCATATTTATTGGATGTTAGGTAGTTGATAGTGCAGAGGTTTACTTCCATTTAATGTCTTGTTTTATCTCTTTTTGTATATACTTGACATTAGCTCCAATAATCTCTTTTTCATTGTTGTATAGATAAGCTTCTACGCGCAACTGATAATATTTTTCCCCTTTGCGTATTACCTCATTTTGTAAAATATTATATCCGTATAAATGATAAATATGTCCAGGTTGAACGGCCATTTCATTATTAATTGATTTTAAAGTAGGTTCAATGTTTACGAACACATTATCATGCTTCCCAAAATTTGCCATACGGCTATCGCCGGATATAAAGTTGTTGTTGTCAATGGCAAATTTACCATTGTCAATTGTAGTATGTCCGTTATCCTTATTATAAAGGTTAAGGATAATGGCTTCTTCTGGAAACTCCGAAACGTCCTCTTTCTCATTGTTACAGCTGAATGAAATAAACAGAAATAAAACACTTACAATGCAAAATACTTTTCTCATATACATTATTTAATATTAGATTGGTAATATATACAAAGATATAAGAATAATAATAATATTTAACACTATGTGTAATGGAATTCTATGGCGGTAGGATAAAAAAGCGATAATGATATTGGCTAGTGAATTGCATGTAAGTTATCCATCCACAGATTGTCTTTGCGTAATGCTATCGTCAGAGCATCTTCTTTGCTTCCGCTCCGGAGTATCTATATCCCATCTATATCTCATCTATATCCCATCTATATCTCATCTATATCTATTTAGGGATAAAAAGAGGATATGCGTAAACTAACTTTGCCTAAAGGATGTTGTTAGGAAAATAGCGAATGCTGATGTTTGAAAGGGTTTTATTGTCTTTTATGGCTTATAATTGCTATATAAATTTTTGTATCCTTCCATTTATACCCTCTCTATTTTATTCTAGTGTCATCGGGAATCTTTTTTGCGACGGCCCTTGATGAAACTGGAATGAAATAGAGAGGGTGTGATGGGAGAGGCAAATTAGTTTGTTCTCAAAGATTCAATGTAATATGCACCATGAGTAACAATGCGTTGGTTAGTTTTGATGTCTTTAGCGTTAATAAGTTCAGCTAATCCTTTACTTTCGTCGCCAATTTGTACAGGGATAAAACGGAACGTAGTGTCGTTTATAACAGTAAAAATGCCCTTTTCGTTTTCATTGCCAACAATACTGCGTTCGGGTACAACCTTAACATCTCGTGGCGAGGTGTTAATTGTGGCATTTATAAACATGCCTTGTTTCAATACTGCGTTGTTTGTGGTTGGTTTTGCCAATACGGTTATAGCCCGGTTATCATTGTTTACAACACTACTTATAGATGTTATTGTGGCTGTGTGTAAATGTTTGTCCTGTCCCACGGTTGTATACTCTACAATATCTCCGCAGTTAATGTGCGGTATATCTTTCTCATATACTTTCAACTCGATTAAATTGTCTGAGGTGCGAGTAATAAGAAACATGGCTTCACCAGCTTGTGCATGTCCGCCTAGAGTTACATTAATGTCTGTAATTTCTCCAGAGATAGGTGCTTTAAGTGCGATAACAGGAGCAATGTGTCCGTTATCTAGTAGTTTCATATCTATGCCTAGCAATGAAATTTTGGCTCTTGCAGCAGAGAGGGCAGCTTTTGCCGACTCGTGTGCATTCTCAGCCTGTTGTAAATTGCGATGGGAGGTAGCTTCAGAGGCGATAAGCGTTTGTTGACGTTGTAGCTCTTTTTGCGTTAGGTTTACATTGGTTTTAGCTTCCAAATATTCCTGTTGCATTGTTATATACTCGGCATCGCTGATAATGGCAAGAGGTTGTCCCTGTTGTACACTTTGGTGATGAGTAACTAGAATGCGGTTAACAATACCACCGTAGGGCATGGATACATAGGCATTGGCTTGCACACCGGGAATAATTTCGCCGCTACATTCCACGCGGTGTGCTAAATTGGCAGTGTGCAGAGTATCCCATTTAATGTTGGCTGTTTTTACTTGTGCATCTGTGAATATTACCACATTATTTTCCGTTTGAGGTTGTGGCGCGGCTGTAGGCGTTGTGTTGTTATCGGTAGTGCTTTTACATCCGGCTATAAGCGGAAGTAGTATATAGAGTAGTTCTTTTTTCATTATCTGTACATTTCAAGTTCAATTAATACTATGTGTTGTTCCAATAGCGCGTCTAGGTATCCCTCACGTATTTCCGTTACGGTTAACATTCCCTGTAGGAATTCAGTAACGTCTGTATCGCCACTTATGCGTTGGGCATGTAGTGTTTGCATGAGCTGCGCTGCTTGTTTTAATGCGCTATTGTGATAGTAACCAAGCGTGTTGTTTACGTTTTTCCACTCGCGGTTTAGTTCTTGTAGACGCGTTTCTAGCTCGTACATCTCTTCGGTACGAGTGTTTTGTGCCATTTGTCGTTCTATTTTGGCCTGTTTTACCTTAGAACGTTGCGGAACGAACCACAGGGGCATGGATACTCCTACTTCAAAATATTGTAATCCTTTATCATCGGCTATACGATGGTTGGTATATCCGCCAGATAGTTGTGGGAAAAAGCGTGAACGCTCAACGCCAACGGCTGTTTCTTTTTCTTTTACATCGGCATCTAATAACTGTCCGTATATGGTGGACTCCGCTTTTACAGAGTTATTGACAAATGTTGAAAAAGTCAATGTGTCTGTAGGCATAGGTAGCTCTCTGTTCATGCAAATCCATTTAAGACGAGTGTAGCTGTTTTGGAGTTGTGAATAGCTGCGTTCGGCACGATTTCTCATCTCTTCAGCGCGTGTTTCGGCCAAAAGGCGTTCGGTAAGAGATACTGCTCCCGTTTCATGTTGTAGAGCAAGCATTTTGCCATATTGTATTGCAAAATCGGCTTGTTGACGGTATAGTTCAGTAAGCGCATTTTGGTAGAGTACCGTAAACCATGCTCGTTTAGTCTCGGCAACTACCTCTTTCTCTACCAATTGGGCTTGTAATTGTGCATTCTCTACGCGTCTGTTTACCAATTTATTTTCATAGAAGGGAGTAAGCAATGATCCTAGTGATTGGGTTACGGAGTATTGCGCATCGCCTTTATAGGTGTCGTTGATTTGTCCTTTGGTCCAACTGAAATCAGTAGCTAAATCGCCGGTAATTGCACCACGCTCAGCCTTGCGACTTTGTATGCCAAGTTGCGCATTCTTTAGGCGTGGGGATTTTTCCAGTGCTTCACGCAAAGCATCATTTAGTGTTACTTGCTGTGCTTGCGCCGGTGTTGCACTAAACAACATACCTAGTACAAGAATAGGCAATAGCATTTCGCCCACTTTGGTACGGGGCTTGCCCGAGTTTGCCAGCTTGTATAGGATTGGAATAACCAACAGAGTGAGAATGGTGGAGATGATAAGACCACCAATAACCACTGTGGCAAGAGGACGTTGCATTTCTGAACCGGCAGAGTTAGATATTGCCATAGGTAGGAAACCAAGTGAGGCAACTAATCCGGTCATAAGTACAGGTCGAAGTAACTCTAACGATCCTTTGGTAACGCAGTCATCTACTGAACAGTGTTCTCTGTGCGACATGTGTTTATAGTGATTAATCATAACAATACCGTTAAGTACCGCAACACCACATAGTGCAATAAAGCCTACTCCAGCAGAGATACTAAAAGGAATGTCCCTCAATGCAAGGGCAAAAATACCTCCTGTAACGGAAAGTGGAATTGAAGAGAAAATTAGCAATGCATATTTCATGGAGTTGAATGTAAAGAACAGGAGCAATAAAATAAGCATAAGCGCTACAGGTACAACAATGGCTAGACGCTGTTTTGCGTTTTTAAGGTTCTCAAATTGTCCGCCATAAGTGAAATAATAACCTGCCGGTAATTCCATGTTTTGCAGTGCTTCCTGAATGTTATATACCACACGCTCCACATCTGCATTACGCACATTGATCCCAATGGAGATACGGCGCTTTGTTGCGTCGCGGTTAATTTGCATTGGACCGTCAATAAATTCTACTTTGGCAACCTCGCTAAGTGGAATAAGCGCTCCAGAGGCAGTGCGTACAGACATGTCGTTAATATTGAAATCCGAATGCAGTTTTTTGTCGTAACGGACAACAAGGTCAAAACGCCGTTCTCCCTCGAACACTACACCTGCCGTTTCGCCGGCATAGGCAGTACGGATAATGGTGTTGAGCTGTTTGATACTGAGTCCGTGACGTGCTAGTTGTTTACGGTTGTAGTTAACCACCAATTGAGGTAATCCTACCACTTGTTCCACGATAATGTCCGACGGACCTTCAATGCCCTCAATTAGTGCGGCTGCCTCGTTGGCTTTTTGGTATAATACCTCCATATCCTCACCATATAATTTGACGGCAATATCTGCTTTGGAACCAGTCATTAACTCGTTGAAACGCAACTGTATGGGTTGAGAGAAATTAAACTCCGCACCGGTTACCACTTCCAACTCCTGTTTCATTTTATCCACTAACTCTGCGCGAGTGGTGGCACTTGTCCACATTTCGCGCGGATGCATAACAATCATGATGTCGGCATCCTCCACGCCCATTGGGTCTGTTGGGACCTCTGCAGTACCTATTTTGGAAACAACGCTTTTAATTTCAGGGAAACGGTTCATAAGTACTTTTTCTGCACGGGTAGCAATTTCTATACTTTCGCTTAACGAGCTTCCGGGTGGCAGAGTCATTTGCATGGCAAAATCGCCCTCGTCCAATACTGGCATAAACTCTCCTCCCATACGCATAAACACAACCATGCTTGCTGCAAAAAGAGCTACGCAAAGTGTAAGAGTGGTTACTTTGTGGCGAAGTGCATTGTTAAGTACAGGTGCATAAAGACGCTGTAAGCGAGCCATCATCTTATCGGAGAAGTTCTCTTTGTCTGGGATGTTTTTGCGTACACACATGGATAACATTACCGGTATATAGGTAAGGGAAAGGATAAGTGCTCCTACTATAGCAAAAATAAGTGTTTTAGCCATAGGAGTAAAGGTTTTTCCTTCAATGCCCGTCAAGGTTAAGATGGGGAAAAATACAATAAGAATTATGAGTACGGAGAAAACGGCCGATTTAGCAATATCGCCCGTAGACTCGGCAATGACATGATCCATCTCTTTTTGAGTGAGATGCTTGCCACGATTACGAATGAAAAGAGCAGCAACGGCACTCTCTACGAGGATAATTGTTCCGTCAATAACAATACCAAAGTCAATAGCACCGAGTGACATGAGGTTTGCCGATACTCCAAATAATCGCATAAGGATAAAAGCAAACAACATTGCTAATGGTATGATAGATGCCACAATTAGGCTAACACGGATGTTACCTAGAAAGAGCATTAACACCAGTAGAACAATGATGGCGCCTTCCACCAAGTTTTTGATTACAGTGTTCATATTGCGTTCCACCAGTTCAGAGCGGATAAGATAAGGCTCAATAAAAACACCTTCAGGTAACATGCTTTGTATTTCTTGCACGCGTTGTTTAACATCATGTGTTACTTGTGAGGCGTTGGCACCTTTTAACATAAGGGTAATTCCCCCAACAGTTTCGCCCTGTCCGTTCTTTGTCATGGCACCAAAGCGTGATGCCGAACCCGGTTGAGCAATTCCAATATCGCGAACGTAAACTGGCAGTCCGTTTCGGTTAGCAACAACAATGTCACTGATATCGTCGATAGACTCAATCATTCCTTCGGAGCGGATGTAGTAGGCTTTATTGTATTTCTCAATATAGCTACCTCCCGTATTTTGGTTATTATCTTCAAGTGCTGTATATACCTCGTCAATAGTAATGTCAAGTGCTCGCATTTTGGCGGGATCTACTGCAACTTCATACTGTTTTAAATCACCGCCAAAACTACTAATTTCAACTATTCCGGGAATGCCGGCTAATTGACGTTTTACAATCCAATCCTGTATGGTGCGTAAATCCATGATGGAGTATTGTTCCTCATAGCCAGGTTTTACGCCCAAGGTGTATTGATATATCTCTCCCAGACCAGTGGTAATGGGCATCATTTGTGGTGTTCCTAGCTCAGAGGGAATCTCCTCGGCAACAGCCTGCAGTTGCTCGTTAATAAGTTGTCGGGCATCTAGAATAGGCGTACCATCGGCAAAGACAACAGTAACAACCGAAAGGCCAAAACGAGAAATGGAACGAATTTCCTGAACGTCCAGAATATTGGACATGTTAATTTCTACCGGAAAGGTAATAAGGCGCTCCACCTCTTGTGGTGCCAGTGTAGGAGATACGGTAACAATTTGAACCTGATTATTGGTAATGTCAGGTACCGCATCGGTGGGAAGCGTTACTGTGGCGTAAATGCCGGCACACAGCAATGCAATAACTCCAATAAGAACAAATAGTTTATTCTTAATGCAAAAACGTATAATATCTTTAAACATATTTTATAATTTACCATTTATACAACAACAATCCACTACAACAAATCGTACATGTCATAGTGGTAAATACTGTGTTATTAACAAACGGAAAATTGTGGGGGTGGACGCAAGAAAAGAGCATGATTATCAGGACTATCGCAAGCGTGATAGTGATAAGCAGGCAGTGTGTTACCTATGGGTTTAGTTGCAACATGAATTTTAGCCTGTTCGGCAGGTAGAACAAATAAACCTAAATCACTGTGTCTAAACGGATCGGATTTGTGTTCTAGATGCTTGCAGCTGCATGAAAAATAATAATTGTGTTGCTCACTGCGAACAGAATTTCTAGTTGCAAAGCTTTCTTTGCACGCACTACTGTCATGGATAATATGAGTATGTGCCACTGACACCTCGGCCAATAGCAGCAAATGAATCCATATATGTAAAAAACGTAGTACCCACATACGGTTACAAAAATAGAATTTTTGTTGAGAGTATAAAATATACTTAGATGATTGTAAATGAAATCTTATTGGCCTTTATTGTTGTATTGAGTAACATTACCCTGTAAATTGCTTATTTTACTGTGGTTTTGTAATGTTGTACTGTTTTAATGTTAAATGAGTTAATCACAGGGGAGACCCGTAATTAACTCATTTAATAGGTTCTAAAAATGATTCCTTTTGGAAGTTTTATGCTAGTTGAGCCTCTGTAGTACGTTTCTCTGCTTTTCTCAGCTCTAGTAACTCCTCCATATTGTCAATTACGGGAGCTATTTTCTCTAAACGGGCGCGACTATTATGACCACCACTGTAAAGAATGGCGTCAAAACCGAGTGCATGGGCAACTTCGGCATCATGGAGCGTATCTCCAATCATGACGGTACGGCTAACGTTTATGCCTTCATTGGCAACAAGTTCGCGTCCGCGTTCTACTTTACCGGCTGCATAGATGTCATAGGCTCCGTAAATGCCTGTAAACAGATCAGTAAGCTCATAAGTTTCGAGCATCTCTTTTAGGACATTCTCTTTCAAAGCAGATAGTACAAATAGACGGAAGCCTCGTGCTTTAAGTTCAGTAAGTACCTGTTTTACATTCTTCGCTAGAGATAATCCGTTTGCGGATAACGCCATATAAGTTTCAATGAAATCTACAGATATCTTTTCCCAGTCGTGTTTTTCCCAATCAAAGCCAAGCTTATCATAAAAAGCTCTTACGGGGAAAATGAATTGTTCTTTATAAAAATCAACACCTATCGGTTCTAAGTTGCATGATTGCATAACGCTGTTAAGAGTTTCCACATTCACGGCAACATCGTCAAGCAATGTTCCGTTCCAATCCCACACAATGTTTTTATATCTTTTCTCTTTATTTATTCCCATATTAGTTGTTTTTCAAAATAAGTTACCGCTTGTTTATTTCCTTCGCCGTATGTTCTGTTCATAGGGTCAATGCCCGGCTCATATAGGATAGCGGAAATACGTAAAATATAGTTTGTCCCTGTTTTTAAATCTACAATTCTATTCTTTTCACCTGCTGTACCCTCGTCAATAATAAGCGAAGAGGCACCCGGTTGTTGTAATACACTCACAAAATAAGGATTGATAACATCCCTATTCATATCCAAAACTTCTACTCTGTAGTAAACATCGTCTTCTTCATAAGGAACCCAGCCTACAGCAAGTGTAGATGCACCTCCATTGTTGGAAGCTGTGATATTCATTTCGCTCGGTTGACGTTCAGGAATTGTGGTGTTGTAAAGCTGATCAATGAATTTTACATTGTACGAATGACCAATACGTAAGTAGAATTTTACATTTCTAGGTTCGTCCGGTACCGAAAGTTGCACCGTTTTCCTGTCCATTCCCCAGTATGTACCTCTGTTTATTAGTTTATAGTTCGTTTTATCGTCAATAATAAATAATCCTTCTCTGATACTTGTTTTTCCGGATACGCGTACATCCACATAGTTGGCCATGCCTTCGTTACTTCTGTATTCGGTAACAAAAAATGCATCAACCATCAGACCTTTAATGTTATCTGGTTCATTTTCCAATACCACCTTCTGATTATTTACAATAATTTCAAGCTCCTTATCGGTGGCTCTCAAAACGCTCCATTTTTCCTCTCTAAAGCCCAATTCGGCTTTGTCACGAATAATTACCAGTGAGTTTCCCGTACCTTTCCAAGTGCCAATTTGGTTTATTTCGCGTCCGCCACAGTTAAGTTCATAGGCTTTACCGTTTGCATCTAGTTTTATAGCAGTAATATGATCCTCTAGTGTAAAAAATCCCGGACTTCCTTGCCACTGATTTCGGTACCAATATTTTCCGGTTATTTTACTAAAGGAAATACCTTCGTCATCCTCCGTTTTGCCGCAACTGCTAATAAACAGTGCGCATAAAAAAAGCCCAAGCACAGTTCTGTACATCATATTTTATATGTTAATTGTCAATATTATTACCTTGTTGTTTACTATGTCAATAAAGGATATTACCTTTGCCATAAAGATACAACTTTTATGCCGTTTTACGTAGAAAACGAATATTGGTATAAATTTAAGAGATGTAAAATTGAAACAATATATTTAATTAACATGTTATGTTATATCCATTGAAATTTACCCCTATAATTAAACAAACAATTTGGGGAGGCAAGCGCTTGGCCGATAAAAGTAGCGATCCGAATGTGAAGGAGAATATTGGAGAGAGTTGGGAACTATCCGGAGTGCAGGACAACGTATCTGTTGTTAGTAATGGCGCGTTAGCAGAGAATACTTTGGAAGAGCTAATTGAAATTTATATGGGCGAACTAGTTGGCGACCATATTTATGAGCGCTTTGGCGTTGAGTTTCCATTGTTAGTAAAATATATTGACGCATGTGATAATCTGTCTATTCAAGTACATCCGGACGATGAAAAAGCTCACGAGCGTCATAATGCTTATGGAAAAACCGAAATGTGGTATGTTGTCGATGCCGACAAAGATGCCGAATTAATTATGGGATTCAATAAGGAGAGTAACGAAGAGGAGTATTTAGAGAAATTAAATACCAATAAATTGCCCGATATTCTAAACGTGGAACATGTAAGTAAGGATGATGCATTCTTTATCCCTGCCGGTATGGTACATGCCATTGGCAAAGGATGTTATATTGCAGAAATTCAACAAACATCCGATATTACTTATCGCATATATGATTATGATCGACGTGATAAAGAGGGAAATCCAAGAGAGTTACACACAGAGTTAGCCACAGATGTAATTGACTTTAATTACTATCCGAAGCACAAAATACGTGTTCCTCAGGAGTTAAATGATACAGAAAGATTGGTGAAATGCGATTATTTTACAACCAATTTGATTGTATTTGATAAGGAGGTTGAGAAAGATTACTTTACCATTGACTCTTTTGTTATTTACATGTGTCTTGAAGGTGAATTTACATTAGTATATAACGAAAAGGAATCAATTAAAGTACAGCAAGGAGAAACCGTATTGGTGCCTGCATGTTTCAAAAATATATTCCTAATACCATCTCAGACAGCCAAAGTGATGGAAGTTTTCATTGAAGAATAACACGAAAACAGCATACAAATCAGCATGATTCGCTCAACGGATCATGTTGATTTTATATATCGTTTTTATCTAATATTACACAGCTATTCCCACCTGCTTAACGTATAACATAAAACATACCCTGTTTATATACAACCGTTTGGGCTATGAAACACTTTAAATTGTAATGACCTATGAAACGATTGATATTCATAATAACATTTCTTTTGGTACACCCCCTGTGTTCCTTGTTTGCACAGCAAATGCGAATACCTGCTGTAGATAATTTGCCGTTTAGGCAAACTGAGCAAATGAAACAATTAATGGATGGATACGCTACATATGCCACGCAACAACAGAAGCGCGTTTGGAATGAGAAGCCACACCCTGATTATATAAGTGCAATATTACAATCCTATAAAAGTAAAGCCGACTCTATAATAAAAGTAGTAAATGGGCCAGACTCCTTTAATAACTACATGCGCATATGGGCATTACAGGAGTATTATAACACCATTGCCATTGTGCGTGACATAAGTATAAACATGTTTAAGATACCGGTTCCACGCTTAAAGGAGTGGGAGGATAAATATATTCTTTCCATTTTAGATAAGCCCGAGGCATTACTGTTTCCTAATAGTCCCGTATATGCCATTGGCGTTATACGTCAGCGCAAGTTTGTATTAGAAAAACAGGTGAAAACGCTGGAGCAGAAATTTAAAAATATTCAGGTCAGAGAGTTCTTTATTGACGCGCTGATAAATGGTTATATAGATACTTATAACTTCAATAATGGTTATGAGACGGGACTTGCCGATATAACAAAAGCCACAGCTCAACTTCCCGACAGTGGTAAAAAATATATTGATAAATTTATGTCTCGCCGTCATAAAATGAAAGGAGCATCGCTCCCGGATATTACCTTGGAACGTCCTGACGGTTCCCGTATACAACTGACAGAGTTAACAGGGAAACCCTTGTACATTGACGTATGGTCCTCGTGGTGCGCACCTTGCCGAGAGGAGCTTATGCATTTAAAGAAATTGGAAAAAACGTATACAGATACCGATATTCAGTTTATCTCCATTTCACTCGATAAAAACCGAGATGAATGGTTAGCAAAGATTAAGGAAATGAAGCTAGATCCGTCACGTCAGTATTTTGCTGTAGACGATTCTTTACCCGTAACTATGCAAATAGATGCAATTCCCCATTTCCTAATTTATAATAGACAAGGAAAGCTTGAACATTACAAAGCACCTCGTCCTTCGGAAAATAATAAATTGTATCAGCTGCTAAAGGAGTTAAAGTAATCCTAAAACATTAAGAGGCTCAATGCCATTACACCCATACCGGCCACAAGTCCGTATATGGAAAGGTGATGTGCGCCGTATTCCTTAGCGGCGGGCAGCAACTCATCTAAAGAAATAAATACCATTATCCCGGACACGAGTCCAAACATAATGCCAAGTACAGTGTCATTAACACCAAAGAACCAATAAATGAGCATAAAACCAATAATGGCTCCAATAGGTTCTGCCAGCCCCGACAGGAATGAGTAGGTAAATGCTTTGCGCCTACTGCCTGTGGCAAAAAATATGGGCACAGACACGGCAATACCTTCCGGGATATTATGTATGGCAATAGCAAATGCTATGGGATAGGCTACTTCCGGATTAGTCATCCCGGCAATAAAGGTAGCAAGGCCCTCGGGAAAGTTGTGGATACCAATGGCGAGTGCAGACATTACTCCCATGCGCATTAGTTTGCCGGGATGTTGTTTGTCCTCAATGTCTTCAATACTCTTGGGCTCATGTGGATTTTCATAGGAGGGGATCACCTTGTCTATAATTGCAATTAACAACATACCTCCAAAAAAAGAGATTACTGTAATAAACTCAGCCATCCGATCAGAAAAACTTCCTGCAAGTGCAGCTACCGATTGTGGAAATATCTCTACAAACGAGACATAAATCATAACCCCTGCACTAAATCCTAACGAGAGGGAGAGAAAACGTTTATTGGTTTTCTTAGCTAAGAAGGCTATTGCGCTACCAATGCCTGTTGCCAAACCGGCAAATAAAGTTAATCCAAATGCGATGTATATATTGTGCCAACTGAATTCCATATTTTATTTTTTGTAGTATTTACGTAAAGAAGAAAAAATGTTTCTCCTAAAGATAATATTTACTCGTGTATCAATCTATACCTTTTGTTGTTTTTATTTCATGGTGAATTTGAAGTAGGGGCATTAATCTCAGTCCATAAGGACTATGGATTAATAAATAGCACAGCATTGATATTATTTATTATGCAAATGTTGTGCTAAGCAATCTATGATAACAAATAAGTAACTCCACCTCTTGCCCGTATCTAAAATAGTCCATCATAGCATCCTCTATATCCCTTGCTTACCCCCGTTATGGGTAAGGCGGAGGTAAGGAGGGTGTATGGCGAAGGTAAGGAGGGTGTATGGCGAAGGTAAGGCAGGGGTAAGGCGGATGAGGAGAAGGTGTGGAGCGGATAGACTTTTATAAATATTTTCAATAGTATTGAAATATTACAACAATTGATTATTTTTATATTATTGAAACTAACTTAAACATAATGTTAAATGAAAAGAACATTCATCTCTATTGTTTTGCTGTTTACTTTATTTACTCCAATAGTAAGTAGTGCGCAAACAACAAAAACGCCTCAACAACTAATTGGTAACTGGCTCAATTCCGAGAGCATGGAATGGGAGTATGGTTTTTATCCTGAGTTTGCCGTTTGGGATACGGACTTCTGGGAGTATAAACAGATAGAGGCAAAGCGTGGTGGTTATGCTTTAACATTAAGTAAGGGCGATAAGGAGCTGAAATTGCGTTTGCGTATGGCAAATGACACGGTGATGACAATAACCGCTCCGGGAACACGGAAGGCACTGACCTACCTGAAGAAAACGCAAAAGGGGCTACAACACTATGCTACCACGGATACATTACCTTTACCGAATATACCGCTTAGACGTGATAGTGTTGTGATACGTGGCTTTTATAGGGGTTGGGAGAAGGTGCCGGTTGAGGTGAGGAATAAGTACAGCGCATTCAAGGCCTCTGCTTCAAGTTACTATAATGATGAAAATGCAATTGATTATAGATGTGATATTGATTCGGTGGGCCGATTTGAGTGTATAGTTCCGGTTACTGGTTTCCGTGAGTTAGCATTGCATTGGGAAATTTTGGGCGAGCGTGTATATGTTGAGCCGGGTGAGGTGTTAATGATGTGTGCGGATATATCCGATTTATTAAAGCGTCAAAACGTAAACGCACGTGAGGCATATTGGCTTTATGATAGGGATGTGACTTTTATGGGACGTAATGCGCGCTATCACAATGAAAATTCACATTGTGGGGTGTTGGATATGATTAGTAACGCACATTTTGTAAAATACAAGACAGAGGAGGAGTTATTTACCAATTTAGAAAAGTATGAGGCGCAAAATAAGGAACAGTTAGCAAAGAGTTTGGAGAAATTCCCAACGCTTTCTTATCGGTATAGAATGTTGCAGGAACTAAATAATGATTGCAATTTTTTACGAGGTGTTTTTTATACCCATCTCCTAAATGAGTTAAAACAAAAGTTTTTCGTTCCACATAATGAAGCGTTAATCAAGGAGAGAATTTATAGGATGGTGACACGAGGTGATATCAATCAGGCAATATGCAGTAATGGTAATATGTTTTATTGGTGGATACAGTACAATAAACGTGAACAGATTATTGAGTTTCGTGGAAATACACAATTATGTTCAACAGAAGTTTCACTCAAAGATCTGGTTCGTTATACGCTTCAAAATGAAAATGATTTAAATGATGAACAGATTGCTTTGCTAAATGATGTTTACATTGCAAATAAACCTATTGTAACAGAGGAACAACAGCAAGTAATGGGACAGGTGATAAATGATTTTTTTAACTCTAAACTATGCAGGGAGAATAACAGGATACTAACATTGAGATATCATAAGGATTTACTTAAACGGATAATTCCGGATTCGTTAACTGCGGACTTTTGTTTATCTCGGGCAATTACCAATGATATAAAACAGTCGTTGATACCTCTTTCTCCACGTGCATTACAGGAGGCTTTAAATTGTATATCATCGCCGATTGTACGTGAGGAACTAAATAATTTGAATGAATACTATATAGCGTTGACCGCCAAGAACGTGGATTTTTTACGCGGTAATGATAATTTGTCCGAGTTTAAGGAGGCAAAAGCATTGTTTGAGGAAATTATTAAACCCTATCGTGGTAAGGTTATCTATATGGATATTTGGGGTACTTGGTGTGATCCATGCTGCGAGAATATGCTTTGGGCGAAGGAAGTAAAGGAGGCGTTAAAGGGTGAGGATGTGGTATTCTTGTACTTGGCGAATCGCTCTCCGGAAGAGAGTTGGAAAAAAGTGATAAGTCGTTACGATATTACGGGCGATAATGTAATTCACCATCGTTTACCGGAGGAGCAACAGAGTATGCTGGAGCGATTGCTTAACGTCAACAAATTTCCAACCTATGTGTTAATAGATAAGGATGGCAAAATAGTAAATCCGGATGCCAAGATGCCAATGCATAGACCTGAGGAGGTGGTGAAAGACATAAGGGCAGTGTTGACTATGTAAATATATGAGGGTGGAGATATCTAATCCTTTCTAGTAATTTGTGGTTTTAACTTACAAATTGTTTATATTTGAAGGAATAAATGATAAAGATATGGAAACATTGAATTGGGAGGGCATAGTAATAGGTATCTCCACTTTTTTAATCATTGGGCTTTTTCACCCGGTAGTGGTGAAAGCGGAGTACTACTGGGGTGTAAAGTGCTGGTGGATATTTTTGGTGTTGGGCGTTGCCAGCCTTGCATTGTCGGTAATGGTGGAGAGTACTTTGGTGTCTTCTGCTGCCGGTGTATTTGGCTTTTCATCGTTTTGGACCATAAAAGAGCTTTTTGAGCAGCGAGAGAGGGTGGCGAAAGGTTGGTTTCCGGCCAATCCGAAGAGAGTGGAAAAAGAAATAGAAGAGACACGATAAGCTAAATGGTAAGTTATATGGAGAATAGCAATCTATATAAGATAAATTAAATAATTATGGAACCTTTATTTTTAGAATACAATAAGTGTGGTACTTGCCGCAAAGCAAAGAAATGGTTAGACGCTCACAGCGTTAATTATTTAGATAGACCTATATTGGAAGAAGGTCCAACTCTTGATGAGCTGACATCATGGATTAAGCGCAGCGGAGTACCGGTGAAACGTTTTTTCAATACCAGTGGTGTTATGTACAAAGAATTGTCACTAAAAGACAAGCTACCCGGAATGACCGATGAGGAGCAGATAGCACTATTGGCAACAGACGGACGATTAGTGAAACGGCCTGTGTGGGTGGATGATAAACGTGTCCTGGTGGGATTCAAAGAGGAGGAATGGAATGCGATAATTGGTTAACAAAAATAGATAGTCCTACGTATAGTAAAACATAATTAAAAAATACTAAACAATGGGACATATGTTTTGTTATCAATGTCAGGAAACCGCCCAAGGAACCGGCTGTACCGTAAAAGGCGTTTGTGGTAAAGAAAGCGATTTGGCTCAGTTAATGGACCTGTTAGTTTATGCGGTGCAAGGTATTGCAGTTGTAAATTGTGTACTTCGAAATGTAAAAAAAGAGAGTCGTACAGCAAATAGGTTTATTACGGATGCTTTGTTTTCGACGATCACAAATGCCAATTTTGATGAAGCGGCAATTAGTGAACGCATTGAGCGTGGATTGCAATTACGTGATAGACTTATACGCCGTGCCCAGCGATATGATTTAGATTTGCCCTCAATAGATGAGTTGCTATGGACAGCAACTCCCCGTGAATATTTGGAAAAAGCGGCAACTGTAGGTGTACTTTCTGAAGAGAATGAAGATATCCGCTCGTTAAAGCAATTGATTACTTACGGATTGAAAGGTGTAGCTGCATATGCAGAGCATGCCGCAGCTTTGGGGTTTGAGGACGATGAGCAAGTGGATAGTGAATTACAGATGCTACTGGCTGACATCGCTTATAAACCAATGTCAAGAAATGAGTATGTTGATGCTGTAAATAAGACCGGACTTTGCGGTGTTGCTGTAATGGATTTGTTGGATAAAGCCAATAGCCACAGTTACGGAAATCCGGAAATTACGGAGGTCGATTTAGGTGTAGGTATCCGTCCGGGAATATTGGTGAGTGGACATGATTTAAGCGATTTGAAGTTGTTGCTGGAGCAGAGTAAGAAAAGTGGTGTAGATATTTATACACATAGTGAAATGTTACCGGCACATGCATATCCGCAACTTAAACGTTATAAACATTTGAAAGGAAACTATGGCAATTCATGGTGGAAACAGACGGATGAGTTCCAAACGTTTAACGGACCAATTCTTTTTACTACCAATTGTATTGTTCCGCCGAGGACAAATGCGAATTATACAGATAGAATTTATACTACAAACTCGGCAGGATATCCCGGATGTCCGCATATTAAGCCGGATGATAATGACCATAAGGATTTTACTCCTATTATTGAGCATGCCAAGAAATGCGCGCCTCCAGAGGCAATAGAAGAGGGGAAATTAACAATAGGTTTTGCGCATCACCAAGTGTTGGCAATAGCAGATAAACTGATAGATGCAATAAAAGCTGGGAAAATACGTAAGCTTATTGTAATGTCCGGTTGTGACGGCCGTTTTAAACAACGCGAATATTATACCCAATTTGCGGAGGAATTACCAAAAGATTGTGTAATTTTAACATCTGGTTGCGCTAAGTACAGATATAATAAGTTGAACTTAGGCACCATAGATGGTATTCCGCGAGTGCTTGATGCCGGTCAGTGTAACGATAGTTACTCCTGGGTGGTAGTGGCGCAAAAACTGGCGGAAGCTTTTAAGGTAAAATCAATAAACGAGCTGCCGTTGGTGTTTAATATTGCGTGGTATGAGCAAAAAGCGGTGATAGTGTTGTTGGCATTGCTGAGTTTGGGGGTAAAGAATATACACCTTGGACCTACTTTGCCTGCATGTTTATCGCCTGCTGTGCGTGATTTCATTATTCGCGAATATGAGCTTACCGGAATCTCAACGGCGGATGATGATATGAAAGCATGGGTATAAAAAGATTTTTTAGTTTGACAATATTGTTCCTGACAATGTCTCTTTTAGCTGTAGCGCAGCAAAAGGGGACATTGTCAGGAATTGTTTTTGATGGTCAGTCGCGCGATAAACTTCCCGGAGCAACGGTGGTTTTACGCGGAACGGATAGAGGTGTTGTAACCGATGTAGATGGCAAGTTTAGCATAGAGGGAATTACGCCCGGATATGTACAGTTGGAGGTTAGAATGGTGGGTTATCGTACTTTGGTAACCGAGCATCATTATATAACCGCGTTTGGCGTAAAGCACGTGGAGATAACAATGGAGGAGCAAAGTACAGAATTGGCTGAAGCTGTGGTAACGGCTACCCCGTCGCGTAAGCAAGTAACGGCACCAATGAGTATTCAGCGTATCGATTTAGGTGTTATTGAGCAGATGCCGGGAGGGAATAGAGATATTTCGCGTGTGGTACAGTCCATGCCGGGTGTGTTATCATCGCCAGCTTTTAGAAATGATTTGATTGTTCGTGGTGGAGGCCCCGGCGAAAATAGCTTTTATATTGATGGAATACATATTCCTGTACTGAATCACTTCTCTACACAAGGAACCGCCGGAGGAGTGGTAAGTATTGTGAATGTGGACTTTTTAAAGGATGTTTCACTATTGACAGGGACATTCCCGGCGCAGTACGGTGAAGCATTGAGCTCCGTATTGGATTTTAAGTTTGTAAATGGAAATCCATATAAAATCAAAGGACGCGCAACTGTTGGAGCAACGGATTATGGATTGTCATGTGACGGACCAATAGGTGAGAATGTGAGTTATATATTCTCGGTTCGACGTAGCTATTTGAAAATGTTATTCGGAATATTAGAGTTACCTTTTTTGCCTGTATATAATGATATGCAATTTAAATTGCGTTTTCAATTGTCAGAAAAGAGTGATATAAGCGTGATTGGGTTGGGTGCGTTGGATTATAATAGATTGAATAGGGATATTGCAAGCCCGACGGCCGACCAACGTTATATGTTAGGGTATTTGCCAGAAAACGATCAGTGGTTGTATACACTTGGTTTAAGTTACAATTATTACAGCAATGGAGGCCGTCATCAGGCTACAATGAGCAGGAGCTCAATGTACAATCATATATTTAAGGATAGAGATAACATTGAGGAGTTAGGGCGTGTGATGAATATAGTTTCTCGCGAGGATCAGAATAGGGTGACATATCAGTTTTCACGAACAATTTTAGGAGGTTTCTTAATGAATGTTGGTGCTAATGGCGTGTGGTATGATTACAGGAATTGTAGTTTCCGTGAACGCTTTAATGGCGAAGAGAAGGTTGATGAGCGCTACCATGCGCGTTTGTCCTTTCCTGCAGTGGGTGTTTACGGCCAGTTGAGTAGACGTTTTCTTGCAGAACGTTTACTGGTCAATGTGGGATTACGTGCAGAGTGGGCAGATTATAATGTGGAGACGCGTAAAATAGGAAATCAGTTGTCACCACGTTTCTCCGCATCGTATAGCGCTACTTCTGCAGTACGATTCAATGTCGCAGCCGGCAGATATGTACAATTACCATCATTAACCACGTTGGGATATGCTAGAGATGGACAACAGTTTAATCGTGATAATGGTGTAAACTTTATAGCCATGAAACAATATGGAGCTGGCGTTGAAGTGACCCCGGGAAAACGAATATCACTAACACTAGAGGGATTTTATAAACAATATGATAGGTATCCGGTGTCATTGATAGATACAATTTCGTTGGCAAATAAGGGTGGCGATTATATGGGAATAAGTGGTGATGAACCGGTATCCTCCGTTGGTGAAGGCCGTAGTTATGGAGCGGAACTAACAGTGAAGGGACAGCCCATAAAAGGCATGACATTATTAACAGCTTATACGTGGTATAAGAGTGAGTTTTGTAGTAATATTGGTGGTTTTAATAGTTATATACCGGCTAACTGGGATAACAGACACTTATTGTCCGTTATTGTAAATCAGCGTTTGTGGGGCGATTGGAATATAGGAGCTAAATGGCGTTATATTGGCGGAGCTCCTTATACACCTTTTGATATTGAAACTTCGTCCATTATAGATGCCTGGGATGCTAAACAACAACCTTACTTGGATTATGCTCAATACAACGAAGGACGCCTAAAACCGTTCCATCAACTTGATGTACGCATAGAAAAAGCATTCCATTTTAAACGTTGGTCCTTAGTTGCCTATTTTGATATGCAGAATGTGTATAATAAAGGTTCATACGGCGATCCATTATTACAACCTGTGCTTTCTGCAGAGGGTAATAAAATTGTAGATGTTAACAACCCCAGCCGTTATGTTATGGAACAAACGGAGAATAAAATTGGCGGTACTCGCTTGCCAACAATGGGGATAATGATTGATTTTTAAGACATAATAAAAGCTCTGTCCAACAGAACAGAGCTTTTATTATGTCTTACCAACTTCCACTTGCGCCGCCTCCGCCGAAGCCTCCTCCGCCAAAGCCGCCAAAACCTCCGCGTCCGGAACTGAAGGAGTCAAATCCACCACGCGAGTGGCCCATACCGCCAAAGAAAATGGGCGGAACGCTTCCGTGCGTATGTGATCCGGTAGTAAAACCGCGTCTGCGTTTAAAAAATAGTGGTAGTATAAAGAACAGCACAAAAGGCAAAGCGAAAAATGGGAAATTCCCGCCATTTCCTGCCCGTGCTCCATGTTTTGCATATTGCGTAGCCGTATATTCGCCACGGCTAAGATTGGTTATCACATTTAGTGCGTTAACAACTCCTTGGTAATAACTTCCTTGTTGAAATGCAGGTATCATTTCATTTCTTACAATACGCGAGGCAATAGCATCCGGGATAACGCCCTCTAATCCATAGCCAACAGATATTGCAACCTCTCCGCGTGAGCGTACAGTTTTAGGTTTTATTAAAATTACAATTCCGTTATCCTTTCCCTTTTGTCCAACACCCCATGCTTCGCCTAAGCGTTGCGCATAGTCATTCACCGCATATCCATTCAAATCGGATACTGTGACAATTGCTATTTGTGTCGACGTGCTGTCATCAAATGCACGTACCCTTTGTTCCAAAGCATTTTGTTGCTGTGGTGTAAATATGCGTGCGTAGTCATTTACAATGCGACGTGGCAGCATGGGTGCAGGGAAATCCTGACACATACCTGCCACTGCAAGAGCAAGCAATGTAAATAGAATGATTAGTTTTTGTTTCATGAATTATTAGTTCTGATTAAATGAGATATCGTCAGATAACTCGTTAATATCATCGTCCTGATACGGAAAATCTTTTTTCAATAGTTCTCCACATTCGTTTACGGCCCGGCATATTCCGTCCACTATGTGTCCTTGTTTAAAACTAGACACCATCTCCTCCTTCACTTTACTCCAAAAACCGGCAGGGACAACGGCATTAATTCCTGCATCACCAAGTATAGCAAGCTTATGGTCGTCTAATGCTATATAAATTAGCACCCCGTTTCGCAGCGCTGTTTTATGCATTTTGAGGTCTGCAAATACTTCCGTTGCGCGGTCAAGCGCTTCATGTTTACATCTGTTTTCAATGTGTACACGTATTTCTCCAGAGGTATTTAACTCTGCCTGCTCAATAGCGGCAACCATTTGCTGCCGTTCGGCATCCGTAAATCTGTTTTTTGGCGACATAAATCAGAGCATTAAGAATTAAAATTGAACCTGTGGTGCATTTTGTGCGCCTGCGTTCGCCTCAAAATAAGGTTTAGGCGGGAAATTGAACATATTGGCAATTATGTTTTTTGGAAAACTGCGAATATATGAGTTATACTCCCGTGTAATATCATTATACTTTCTTCTTTCAACAGCAATGCGGTTCTCTGTTCCCTCCAACTGTGCCTGTAGGTCAAGGAAGTTTGTATTTGCTTTCAAATCAGGATATGCCTCCTTAACTGCTAGCAGTTTGGATAAAGCCGATGATAATTCACCTTGTGCCTGATTTAAACGCTGCATTGTCTGATCCGTTAACTCATTAAAGGAAACTTGCGTTTGTGTTGCTTTGGCACGTGCATTTGTTACCGCAGTAAACGTCCCTTCCTCATGCGCAGCATATCCTTTTACAGTGTTAACAAGATTAGGAATTAAATCCAAACGGCGTTGGTATTGATTTTCAACATTTGACCATTGCGAGGATACTGCTTCACTCAGGCGTACCATCTGATTGTAACTTCCCTTAAACCATACGTAAGTCCCAATAAGTAGGGCACCAAGCACCCCAAGGACAATTAAAAATTGTTTCATAGAATTTGTGTTTTAAAATCTTCTTTGTTAGTAAATCAAAAACAATGCCATTTTAACATTGTTACCACAACGAGATTGAATAAGCCACATAACATGCCACAAAAAGAATGCCTTCCCAGCGACTCACTTTTCTTCCTCGTCCAACAAAGATAGCTAAAAAAAGGAGCAATGAGGCGCCAATATTTACAAGTATGTCAAAAAGTATATCCTGATTCACTGCAATTGGTGTAATTGTAGTTGTAATACCCAAAATTAAGAATGCATTAAATAAGTTAGAACCAATAACGTTACCAATGGCTAAATCCACAGATCCTTTCCTTGCAGCCATGATAGAAGTTACCAATTCAGGCAATGATGTGCCTATAGCAACAATAGTTAGTCCTATAACGCGTTCGGAAACACCCCATCTATGCGCAATGTTTACCGCTCCTTTTACCAACAATTCTCCACCGCCCACTAAGCCGGCTAAACCAATAATAATAAATAATATGGATTTCCACAGCTTCATTTCTTTAATTTCCGGACTCTCAACATTCCCTGTTTTGGCCAAATTAAAGGTGTAAGCCATAAATATAATAAAGAAACAAATTAAAATTAATCCATCAGGTCGGTTAATTACATCTGTCTTAAAAGCACCAAATTCACCATTCCATGACATAATTAAAATCATAATTGCTGCCAAGAGAGTAAGTGGAACTTCTACCCATGTTGTAGAACTGTTAACACGTAAAGGACATATGGCGGCCGTAATACCAAGCACTATTAATATGTTAAATATATTGCTACCCAATATATTTCCAAGTCCCAAAGTGGGACTTCCTTGCACTGCAGACATTGTACTCACCACCAACTCCGGTGTAGAAGTACCAAAGGCAACCACGGTTAAACCAATCACCATGGCAGGAACCTTTAAACGTTGAGCAAGCGCTGAACCACCATCAACTAACATATCAGCTCCCTTAACAAGACAAGCCAAACCAACTATTAAAAAAACAATACTAAGCCAAAGTGCCATATGCTAAACAATTAATATTTCTCTTTTCTACGGATAAAGACAAAATACGGTTATTACTTTCACTATGCGCATGTATTATTGGCGTCGCACTTTTCCAATAATTCCGTAGCGCGTGCTAATGCCTGGTCAATACTATCGCATATATTTTCTTCCCCAATCATATTGTATAATTGCGAACTTTGTAGCGTTTCACGTACTTTAGGATTTACTCCCGATAAGATAAATTGAATATTCTCCTTTGCCGATAACTTATACAAACTTGTCAAGTTATGCACGCCGGTAGCATCAATCAGTGGCACTTTACGCATACGTATTATGCGGACACTCGATTTTTCTCCAATTTCTCGCATACATTGGTCAAACTTATTAGCAACACCAAAAAAGAAGGGACCATCAATCTCGTATACTTCAACGCCGCTAGGGATAATGAGTTTTTCGTCCTCATGGGAGCGCTCATTCTCGTTCGATAAATCTAACACCCCTGTTGCAACTGATACTGTTGTAATTGAGCTTATACGGCGTATAAACATAACCAAAGCAAGTAATAATCCCACTTGTATTGCGGTACTTAAATTTACAACAACGGTAAGCACTAACGTAGTAAATAACACAACACTTTCAGACTTATTATTACGCGCCAACTCTACAATTGTGCGCCAATCTCCCATGTTATATGAAATAAGTACCAACACTCCTGCTAAACAAGCCACAGGAATATGTGTGGTTAGTGGACCAAGAAATAAGAATATAATCAATAAAACTAGGGCATGGACAATTCCTGCTATTGGTGTACGTCCGCCATTATTAATAGAGGTCATTGTACGAGCAATGGCGCCGGTAGGCGGAATACCTCCAAAGAATGGAACAATAATACAAGCAGCTCCTTGTGCCACTAATTCTGTGTTGGAGTCATGACGCTCGCCAACAGCTCCGTCAGCAACAGTTGCAGACATTAATGACACTATAGCACCTAAAATTGCAATGGTAAATGCCACCGGGAATAACTCAATAATAGCGCTCATACTTACAGGAACACCTTGAGGCATTGGCATGGATGCATTGATGGTAAATCTGTCGCCAATGGTTGTTATGCCTTGCAAAGTTGTAAAATTGCGCAGCAAGTAGCTTATAACTGTTACAATAATAATGGCCAATAACATGGACGGAATTTTATTGTTTATTCTTGGAATTACGCGTATCAATATAATAGTTACAACAGCAATAATTATACTAATATAGCTAAACGTATCCGCAGCATGGAAATAAGCACTCCATTTGGAAAGAAAATCTACAGGCACCTTATCCATGGTGAGACCAAAGAAATCCTTGATCTGTGTAGAGAAAATAGAAATAGCAATCCCGGTATTAAAACCAACAATAATTGGATATGGAATAAATTTAATAAAACTACCCAAACGGCATAAACCCAATAAAATTAGCATAATCCCTGCCATAATGGACGATAGGGCAAGTCCGCTCATCCCGTATTGGGACAAAGTTCCATAAACAATGATGATAAAAGCACCAGTAGGTCCGGCAATTTGTACAATCGATCCGCCTAATAAAGAAACTACGAAACCGGCAACAATACCGGTAATAAGACCTTGTTCTGGGCTCACGCCCGAAGCAATTCCAAAAGCAATACATAAAGGCAATGCTACAACACCCACAATAACACCCGCCACTAAGTCCTTTACAAACTTGTCTTTTGAATATCCCTTTAATACGTCAAGTATTTTGGGACGAAAAGCGAGAATAGTTTTCATTTTAACTATTAATTGAATTAGTCATTACTATTTACACACCAAAATAAAAAGAGCCACAAACAATTAGCTCCGTTTATATAAAGCGGTGCAAAAGTACATATAAATAATGGGTTCGGGGATAAGATATAGGAGTAACTAATATTCGAATTTTCTATATAATATAAAATCTTATAGTAAAAATTCTATATTGTAATTGGAACAAAGATACTACAAAAAACACACACACTGCAAGTGCATTGTACAACTTCTTTTTATTATAACGATTGCAGGTGTAACAAAATAATAATGTGACAATTACATTCAAATTATATTACAAATCACTATACCCTTTGCCAATAAATTTTTAAATTCGCGGCACAAAACCCTTAATAAAACAAATAAACAAATGAGTGGATTTTTTGGTTGCGTTTCACGTAAAGAGTGTGTTGCTGACGTTTTCTATGGCACAGACTATCATTCGCATTTAGGAACAAAAAAAGCCGGTATGGCTTTCTTCAATGGTAAAGATTTTGTTCGTTCAATTCATAGCCTTGAAAGTGCTTACTTCCGTAACAAATTTGAGCCCGAGTTAGAGCGTTTTGCCGGATCGGAGTTAGGAATTGGTATTATTTCCGACACAGAGTCTCAACCTATTGTGGTAACGTCGCATCTAGGACGTTTTGCCGTAGTTACTGTTGGACGTATTGACAACCTGGAAGAAATTGCAAAAGAATTGCTAAATGAGCGAATTCATTTTGCCGAACTATCTGCAGGATCTATTAATGCTACTGAGATTGTTAGCATCCTTATCAATCAAAAAGATACATTCCAAGAAGGAATTCAACATGTTTATGACTCTGTAAAAGGATCATGTTCATTCCTTGTGTTAACGGAAAGCGGAATATTTGCTTGTCGTGACAAATTTGGTCGTACACCGATTGTAATTGGTAAAAATGAATTTGGTTACGTTGTAGCTAGCGAGAGTTCATCGTTTACAAACTTAGGATACAATATTGTTCGCGATTTAGGACCAAATGAAGCTATTCGTCTATCAAAAGACGGATTTACACAAATTATCGCTCCAGGATGTCGTAGTCAAGTATGTTCATTCCTATGGGTATACTACGGTTATCCATCGGCATACTATGAAGGAATCAATGTTGAGGATGCTCGTTACCGTTGTGGTGCAGCTCTTGCGCGTAATGAAGATACAGAGGTAGACTTCGCTGCAGGTATCCCAGACTCAGGTGTTGGTCATGCCATTGGTTACTCTAATGCACGTCAAATACCTTACAAACGTCCATTCGTAAAATATACGCCAACATGGCCACGAAGCTTTATGCCTGCAAATCAAAAAATGCGCGATCTTGTAGCAAAAATGAAGCTATTGCCTAACGAAGCATTTACACGTGGTGAGCGTATTGTATTCCTTGATGACTCAATTGTTCGTGGAACACAGCTTAAAGATAATGTTGTAAAACTTATTGAAACAGGCGTAAAAGAGGTACACATGCGTATTGCTTGTCCGCCATTGGTTTATCCATGTAAATTCCTTAACTTCTCAACATCGCGTTCTACATTTGATTTGTTTACACGCCGTGTAATCCGCGACCTTGAAGGAACAGAGGATTTAACAGATGAGATGTTAGCCGAATACTCAAATCAAAACTCAGATAAGTACAACACAATGATCGAAGTTATGCGCCAACACTTCCAGTTGGACTCTTTACGTTTCCAACGCCTAGAAGATCTTGTTGAAGCTATTGGTCTTCCAAAAGAAAAACTTTGTACTCACTGTTTTGATAATTCAAGCTACACGGAGTAATAAGATATATAATAAACAACGCCTCATTTCCAAAAGAAATGAGGCGTTGTTGTATTATTTAAACTGTAGGCTTATTGGTTGCATCATTGAAAATGTGCATGGTTTTCCGTCTTTTAATCCGGGTTTCCAATAACCTTTTGTTTGCATTATCTGATATACTGCTAGTTTATCCAACAGTGGATGTACCCCCTTGGCAACGTTTATCTCTATCATCTCCCCTTTTTCATCAATAACAAAGCCTACGTATACTTTGCCTTGAATTTTCTGATTAAAAATCTCTTTAGGTGTTTGCATGTTCTTCCTTATATAGGTTGCCAAATCTCCTTTTGTAAAAATAGGTAGGTAATTGTTTACTTTATCAGGATTATTTATTACATAATGAGTTGCAGAAGGGCTATAATTGGATCTGTTGTAATTCACTTCAATGTCCTGATAATTCAAAACATCTTTCTTATCCTTATTTTTCTTCTTTGTTTTTTGTTCACCTAATTCCGCTGGAGCTTCAAAATTATTAAATGTAGCATATGTATCTGTTATTTGAAATTGTAAGAATAAACAGATAGCTGTGATTTTTAAAATCTTCATGGCATGTTTTTTAATTTTTATCTATAGGAATACTTAATAGGAAAATCATACATCGCAGAAACCGGTTTCCCATCTTTTATTGCTGGTTTCCAATAACCGGATGTTTTCATAATCTGGTAAACAGTGAACTTGTCCAGATATGGATGAGCGCGTTGAACAACGCGTATATCTTGTACCTCACCGTTCTCGTCAATCATAAACTGAACATGGACTTTCCCTTGCAATTTTCGCTCAAATATCTCTTTCGGAAGTCGTTCAATATTCTCATTTACAAATCGATGAACGTTCCCTTTAGTAAACTCATATGGTTTATTATTTATACCATCTTTATTATTCATGATGTATTGCATATTTGCGCATCGACGTGCAGGTTGGGAATACTTTACCTCTATATCTAAATAATTTAATTTTTCAATTTCCCTTTTTTTCTCTTTCAATTCGCGTTTCTGGGCTTTCTTGTCCGGATTTTGTGCAGTTGCTAAAATAGCTGTTTGTGACAGAAAAGCTATAAAGATAGCAGTGATGAATAATAGTCTCATAGAATAATTTTATAGTTAATAAATACAAAAATAAAAATAAATTAATATAAAATATAGTTTAAGCATCATTTTGCTTTCGTGTCAATAGGTTGTGTATGTTTAATAAGGATGAAAATAGGATAATAAATACAAGTGTAATATAAAGTAAATAATTATCGTGTTAACTTGTTTCATGTATGAGATACAAAAACTAATAATCTAAATATGAATACTTTACTTTTTATCAATTATTGCCTCTTGTTTAAAACTATTGAAACCCACCTTAATTGCACTCTGCTCACACCTTCTTAGGGTTTCATTCAGGTTTCATTCAGCTTTCATTCAGGTTTCATTCAGGTATGACACCCCAAACCTGAATGAAACCCGAATGAAAGCTGAATGAAAGGTGAATGAAATGTAAAGTGAAACTAAACGGATGGATATGTCGAATAATAGTTATAAACTCTTAATAGGATAATTTAATGGTAATGAGAGTGGATGGAATTAATTGTTGGAAAAAATAAAGGCAATAGTACTCTTTTTCCTTTTTATTGTTCTAATTTTATAGTCACGATTGAATATAAAAACCGAATGACATGTCGAAAAATAAGAAAGCAACGGAACATAACTTTAGTAAAGCGGAATTACAACCTTTAATTGTAGAGGTGTTTGCAAATAACCCAACTAAAGTGTTTAATTATAAGCAACTTGCTGCGCATTTGGCGTTGAAGTCTATGGACAATAAACGTAATATAGCTCAGCTGTTGGTGGAGATGAAGGAGAGTGGAGAGCTGGAAGAGATTTCGGTGGGACGTTACCGCGCGTTAAATGCCACGTCCTATATTACGGGAACGGTGGAGCTTACGCAGCGCGGATCGGCCTATATTGTTTCACCCGATTCGGAGGAAGATGTATTTGTTGCATTTCCAAATTTAAAACATGCCTTGAATGGGGATTTGGTTAAAGTATTGGTTTACGCTAAGAGTAGACGCCGCCGACCGGAAGGCGAAGTAGTTGAAATATTAGAACGACGTAAAGATACTTTTGTAGGTGTATTGCAGGCTTCGCCACAGTATGCTTTTTTAATTCCGTCGGGCAAACAACTGCCTTATGACATTTTTATACCGCAAAATAAGTTCAACGGGGCGCAGAATGGCGATAAGGTAGTTGTAAAAATAAACGATTGGCCGGAGCATCAAAAAAATCCTGTTGGAGAGGTAATTCAGGTATTGGGAAAACCGGGAGATAACGATACGGAAATGAATGCCATCATGGCAGAGTTTGATTTGCCTGTGGCTTTTTCTAAAGAGGTTGAGAAGGCCGCAGATAGAATTCCAAATGAGATAACCGATGCAGAACGTGAGAAACGAAGGGATTTTAGAGGTATTACAACCTTTACGATTGACCCACAGGATGCTAAGGACTTTGACGATGCTTTATCCGTGCGTACATTGGACGACGGAACTTACGAGGTTGGTGTACATATTGCCGATGTTAGCCACTATGTAAAAGAAGGAACAATTTTAGATAAAGAGGCGTACAGCCGCGCCACTTCGGTGTACTTGGTGGATAGAACAATACCAATGTTACCGGAGAAATTAAGTAATGGTTTATGTTCATTACGACCTAATGAGGAGAAACTTACTTTCTCGGCCGTGTTTATTTTGAACGATGAGGCAGAGGTGTTGCATCAATGGTTTGGCCGTACGGTTATAGAGTCTGATAGACGCTTTACTTATGAGGAGGCCCAAGCCATGATTGAAGGTGGTGACGGTGACTATAAGGCCGAAGTATTACTGTTAAACGATTTGGCTAAAAAGTTACGAGCTAAACGCTTTAAACATGGATCGATAGATTTTGATAGAGAGGAAGTGAAGTTCTATCTGGACGACAAAGGACGTCCTACAGGAGTGTATTTTAAACGCAGTAAGGAGGCAAATAAGCTTATTGAAGAGTTTATGTTGCTAGCTAATAAAAAGGTGGCGGAGCGAGTTGGTTTTCCTAAAAATGGAAAAGCGCCTACATTTGTTTACCGTATCCACGATAATCCAATGCAGGATAAACTTGAGGAGTTTAATAAGTTTATCAGCCGTTTTGGTTACCATATAAACCTATCTAGTAGACAGGCGCTTACTTCATCTATGAATAAATTAGTGGAGCAGGTAAAGGATAAGCCGGAGCAAAATATGGTGGAAACCCTTGCGGTACGTACCATGGCTAAGGCGGTTTACTCAATTGACAATATTGGTCACTATGGTTTAGCATTTGACTATTATACTCACTTTACATCACCAATACGCCGTTATCCTGACGTTATGGTGCATCGTTTATTGCAGCGTTATTTGGATGGAAAACGTTCAGTTGCGCCAATAAAATATGAGGAGGCATGTACGCACAGTTCGGACATGGAGCAGTTGGCAGCTAATGCAGAGCGTGCTTCGGTTAAATACAAGCAAGTAGAGTATTTGTCGGATAAAATTGGACAAAACTTTATGGGAACTATCTCCGGAGTTACTCAATGGGGATTTTACGTTGAGTTAAACGACTCGAAATGTGAGGGATTGGTGTCAATACATGAGCTTTTGGACGATGCGTATGAGTTTGACGAAACCAATTACAGAATAGTGGGACGTTATCACGGAAAAATATATGAGCTTGGTGGACAGGTGGAAATAAAGGTGGCAAAAGCTAACTTTGTTGCGCGTCAGTTAGACTTTGCTTTAGCAACAGCAGACGATGAGCATTTGAGTAAAACGCAAACCAATAGACAAATACGTGAACAACGTGATCAGCGTAATGGAGAGAAAAATGTGAAGAAATTTAAGTCCAAACAAAAATTTGCACATGCAAGTAAGGATAAAGGAAAACCTAAAAGAAGAAAGAAATAAAAGAGAGAATTAGGATATTATTTAATTATACTATAAAAAAAGAGAAGAGAGACTGACATGGCGAACAAGAGGAAAGTGTTGCTTCCCGCATTAATAGGTGTGGTACTTGCGGGAGTTATTTTTGGCCCTAAAGGGTGTGAGGAAAAGAGTGAGGAGTTGGATGAAATTGCAGTAATAGACTCGACAGAGTTACGTGAAGTAGTTTATAAATACGGATTGCCTGTTGATAACTATAATGTAAACTATGGAGTAGTGAAAAAGGGACAAAGTCTTTCCACAATTCTATCGGCACATGGACTTTCCATGGGTGAGATACATGATTTAAACCAGAAAGCCAAGGATGTATTCGATTCTCGTAAAATTAAATTGGGACAGGATTATGCGGTATTTCTACCTCAGGATTCTTTAACTATTGATTCGGTATTAATTACACGTCCTGAGTTTTTTGTTTATGAGAGTAGTCAACGTGACTATGTAGTATATGATTTGCGTAAGGATTTTAAAGTATATACGGCACAACATCCTGTGGAATGGAAAACTAAAACGGTAAAAGGACAAGTTGAGTCCTCGTTGTGGAATGCAATGCCTAATTATGGTGCCGATCCGTTGTTGGCTGTAAAACTATCAGATATTTATGCTTGGACAATTGACTTTTTTGGTATTGCCAAAGGCGATGAGTTCCGAGTGTTGTATGATGAGGAATATATTGAGGATAGACCATTAAAGGAGTTTAATGTAAAAGGTGCCTATTTTAAACATCAGGGTGCTGATTACTATGCAATACCTTTTGAGCAAGATGGATATGTGTCCTACTATGATGAAACCGGGAAAAATGTTGAGAAAGCTTTTTTAAAGGCTCCATTAAACTTTTTTCGTATAACGTCTAAGTTTACAAATAGCCGTTATCATCCTGTTTTAAAGCGTTACAGAGCGCATCATGGGGTGGACTATGCTGCGCCAACGGGTACACCTGTTTTTTCAATTGGCGATGGTACGGTGGTAGCCAAAGGATTTCAGGCGAATGGTGGGGGAAATTATGTTAAGATTAAACATAACGGTTCCTACCAAACTAGCTATATGCACCTTTCCGGTTTTGCAAAAGGACTGAAAGTGGGTAGCAGAGTGCGCCAAAAAGAGGTGATTGGATATGTGGGAAGTACCGGATTATCTACGGGGCCGCATTTGGATTTTCGAGTTTATAAGGATGGTACACCTGTGAATCCATTAACAATAAAATCCGAACCGAAAGAGGCAATACGAGCTGAAAATATGGAACGATTTGCAGCTGTCCGTGATACGGTAGTTGTACAATTACGTAACTTACAATAATTATGTGGCAACTATTTTGGTCGTTTTTTAAAATTGGTGCGTTTACTTTTGGCGGGGGATATGCCATGATTCCCTTAATACAAAATGAGGTGGTGGGAAAGAAAGGATGGATTACTGAAGCTGAGTTTATTGACTTGCTTGCCATTGCACAATCCTTTCCCGGCCCTTTGGCATTAAACACAGCGATATTAATAGGAAACCGAACTCGTAAAATATGGGGTGGTGTGGTAGCTACGGCGGCTATCGCGCTACCTTCCTTTGTTATAATACTTTTAATAGCCATGGTGTTTTCGCAGTATCAACACAATCCTTATGTTGAAAAAATATTTATGGGTTTACGTCCTGCTGTTGTGGGTTTGATTGCGGCACCGCTTTACAGAATGGGGAAAGGTGCAGGTGTTACTTGGAAGTATGTGTGGATACCTGTAGCGGTGGCTGTGGTGATATGGCAGTTGGGTGTGTCGCCAATATACATTGTTTTGGCAGCCGTTTTGGCCGGAATATTGATAAGAGGAGGAATATTTAGAAAAAAGGCAGATTAATTATGGAGTTGATATTGTTATACGTATTGTTGTTTTATTCCTTCTTTAAAATCGGGTTATTCGGGTTTGGTGGAGGTTACGCAATTCTATCCCTTATTCAGCATGAGGTGGTGGAAATGCATGAGTGGCTTACTACATCGGCTTTTACTGATATTGTAGCAATTTCCCAAACAACTCCCGGAACCATATCCTTTAATGCTGCTACTTATGTGGGATATACAGCTGTGGTTGGTAAAGGCTATGCGGAGTGGGCTGGTGTGTTGGGTTCCTTTATTTGTACGTTAGCAGTAGCACTGCCATCGTTGATTTTAATGACAATAGTTATAAGGTTTTATACCAAGTTTAATCATAATAAATATGTAGAGGCTGCCATGTATTATCTTAAAAAAGCAGTTATTGGTTTAATAGCTGCGGCAGCATTGGTGTTAATGACAAAGGAGAATTTTCCGGATTATAAATCGTGGATCATTTTTGGAGGAGTCTTTTTACTGTCGTTAGCAAAAGTAAATCCTATTTTATTGATAGTTGTAACGGGGGTAATATCCGTATTTGTATTCTAAGGGATATAAAACAAAAAACCTCACAAATCATTGATTTGTGAGGTTTTTTGTACTCGGAGCGGGAATTGAACCCGCACGATCGCAATGATCACAGGATTTTAAGTCCTGCGTGTCTACCAATTCCACCATCCGAGCGCTTGAGCGAAAAACGGGACTCGAACCCGCGACCCCGACCTTGGCAAGGTCGTGCTCTACCAACTGAGCTATTTTCGCGTATTTTAAGAACTTTATCGCCCTAGTTGGGCTCTATTGCGATGCAAAGATAGAGCTGATTTTTTAATCTGCAAATATTTTGGAGCAAAAAAATGAAACTTTTTTAGCGGTATATCGCCTAGAATTGCTGTAAAAGGTGGTATTGTATTGAGTTTCAGTGGGGATGGATAACGAATAAAAAATTGAGCTGTTTTATCTTTAATAGTTTTATTCATTATATTTGTGATGAAATTAAAATTGAGATAATGTCTTCGGAAAAAAGAACAAAGGGAGGAGGTTCGTATTTAGTCTCCACATTGAGTATATCGTTGGTGTTAGTTGTACTGGGAGTATTAGTATTTGTGTTACTTAATGCGCGCCAGTTGCAGGATTATGTTAAGCAGAATATTGGTTTTTCGATCATTGTACGTGATAATGTTGAGGAAGCGGAGATTAAAAAGCTTAATAAAATATTGGACACCCGAGATTTTGTCCTTTCGTCGCAGTATATAAGTAAGGAGGATGCTGCCATAGCTTACCAAAAGGAGCTTGGTGAGGACTTTGTGGGTGTGCTTGGATACAACCCATTGTTACCATCCATTGAGATAAAGTTAAATCCGCTATATGCTAACGAGGATTCATTATCGATTATTGAACGTCGATTATTACAGAATGAGCAAATTCAGGAAGTGGTGTATCAACGATCGTTGGTCCATAAGTTAAATGAAAATGTACGTAAAATATCCATGGTATTGTTAGGGGCATCGTTGTTGCTTGTTATAATATCCTTTACGTTGATAAGAAACACCATCCACCTAACGGTGTATTCTCGTAGGTTTTTAATTAAAACTATGCAATTGGTGGGTGCGCGCGCTTACTTTATATGTAAGCCATTTTTAGCGGATGGCTTTTGGTATGGACTCTTAGCGGCACTGCTTGCCAATACAATGCTTATGGGCTTGCTGATAGTGTTGCAACGAGAATTTGACGGAATGATAAATTTGTTGAATCAAGAGATATTGATAGCTGTTGTAGCGTTTGTGGTAGTGTTTGGTATATTTTTATCAACTTGCTGCGCTTGGCTTTCGGCGTATGCATATATCCGTAAGGATGTAAACGATTTGTATTAATTTAATAAAGAGATATAGCATGTTAAAAGGTTTTAAGACTCCCGAAGGAGATAAAAGCGCTAATTTTCCATTGCCATTTGGAAGCTATAAATGGATAATGGTGGGATTCGCTATTGTTGTAATAGGTTTTTTCCTTATGATGGGAGGAGGCAGTGAGGATCCTAATGTATTTAATCCGGATGTGTTCTCGTTTAGACGAATAACGCTTGCTCCGATAGTAATAACAGCAGGTTTTGTGTTTATTTTTTGGGCAATAATGCGTACTGGCAAAAAGAAATAGAGAAGGAGTGGTGTAATGAATTGGTTAGACGCGTTATTTTTAGGTGTGGTGCAAGGCTTAACAGAGTTTTTACCGGTGAGTAGCTCTGGGCATTTGCAAATTTTTCATGAATTATTAGGTGTTGGAGGCGAGGAAAACTTAACCTTCGCTGTATTAGTACATGCTGCTACGGTGTGCAGTACTATAGTTGTATTACATAAAGAAATTTGGGAGCTATTGAAAGGAGTTCTTAAGTTTAAGTGGAATTGGGAAACACAGTATGTTTCGAAAATTGCACTTTCCATGATACCAATTGCCATTGTAGGTCTTTTCTTTAAGGATTACGTAGAGGCATACTTCTCGTCAGGACTATTGGTGGTTGGTGTTGGTTTACTAATTACGTCTAGCTTATTGGCGTATGCCTATTATGCGCATCCGCGAACTAAGGATACTATATCGTATAAAAGCTCGTTTATTATTGGTTGTGCACAAGCATGTGCTGTGTTGCCTGGAATATCCCGATCGGGGAGTACCATTGCAACGGGTATTGTGTTAGGAAATAATAAGGAGCAGGTAGCAAAATTCTCGTTTTTGATGGTGTTGGTTCCTATTTTAGGTGAGGCATTATTAGATGTTTTGAAGGGAGGTTTTACTACAGAAACGTCAATACCGCCGCTTAGTATGGTAGTAGGTTTTGTTTCTGCTTTTATTGCCGGGATGATTGCATGTAAATGGATGATTAACATTGTAAAACGTGGTAAGTTAATCTGGTTTGCAATTTATTGCTTGATAGTAGGATTGGGAGTAATTACGTTTTCGTTAATTTAAAACTCCATATATTTAAATATATAGATAGCCCTGCCTTTAAGGTAGGGCATCTGTTTGCTTAATGATTAATAACTAATTTGTTATGATATATTTTCAAGAGGAAGGGGATTTTGCGCAGGGTGCATTGATTGTGGTAGATAAACCCCTGGAATGGACATCGTTTGACGTTGTTAATAAAATACGCTCTACATTGCGTAAAAAACATGGCAAAATGAAGGTTGGGCATGCAGGGACGTTGGATCCGTTAGCAACCGGAATAGTTATGGTGTGTACAGGAAAATGGACTAAGCGAATTGAGGAATTGATGGCAGGCGAGAAGGAGTATGTTGCAACCGTTGAGTTTGGGGCAACAACACCATCGTGCGACTTGGAGAGTGAGATAGATGAGCGCTTTCCGTTTGAACACATTACGCGAGAATTACTCGAAGAGAAAATAAAGGATTTTGTGGGTGTAATTCAACAGGCGCCTCCTATTTTCTCGGCGGTACGTATTGACGGTGTTCGTGCGTACGAGAAAGCAAGAAAAGGACATGATGTAGAAATGCCTACACGTCCTGTTGAGATAAAGGAAATAGAGATTATGGAGTTTAATCCGCCAATTGCTAAATTGAGAATAGTTTGTGGCAAAGGAACTTATATACGTTCTATAGCTCGTGATTTAGGTGAAGCCTGCAATTCGGGTGCGCATTTAACCGGCCTTGTACGTACGAGAGTGGATAAATATATGTTAATAGACGCAAATAATATGCAAGAATTAGTTGTACACTTGCAGAATATGGATTAACTTGCGACATTTGCCTTTTGGATTACGTATAATATCCGTATTTTTGAACCCAATAGTTTTATAAAATAGTTTACGCTCATGAAGTTATCTAAATTCAATTATAAATTACCATTCGAATTAATTGCTCAGCATCCGGCTCAAAACCGTGACGAATCCCGCCTATTGGTACTACATAAAAATACAGGAGAGATTGAGCATAAGTTATTTAAAGACATCATTAACTATTTTGATGAGAGTGATGTTTTTGTGTTTAACGACACTAAAGTTTTCCCTGCTCGCCTTTACGGTAATAAAGAGAAAACAGGAGCGGAAATTGAAGTATTCTTATTACGCGAGTTAAACCGCGAACTAAAGATATGGGATGTTTTAGTTGATCCTGCTCGTAAAATTCGTATTGGAAATAAACTTTATTTTGGCGAGGACGATAGCGTTGTAGCTGAGGTAATTGATAATACAACATCAAGAGGACGTACTTTACGTTTCCTATATGATGGCGATTATGAAGAATTCAAAAAAGTACTTTATGATTTAGGCGAAACTCCACTTCCACGCACTATTCAACGTAAAGTTGAGCCGGAGGATGAAGAGCGCTACCAAACCATATTTGCCCGCAATGAAGGCGCAGTAGCTGCACCTACAGCAGGTTTGCACTTTAGTAGAGAATTGCTTAAGCGTTTTGAAATTAAAGGTATTGAGTCGGCTTATGTAACTCTTCACGTTGGTTTAGGAAACTTCCGAGAGGTAGACGTAGAGGACTTAACCAAGCACAAAATGGACTCAGAGCAAATGACAATCTCTTCTGAAACGGTAGAAATTGTGAATACTGCTAAGGACAATAAACATAAAATTTGTGCTGTTGGGACAACCGTTATGCGTGCGTTAGAAACGTGTGTAACAACAAAACAACGTATCACTGAATACGAAGGTTGGACAAATAAATTTATTTTCCCTCCTTATGATTTTTCTATAGCCGATGCATTTGTGTCAAACTTCCATATGCCATATTCAACATTATTAATGATGGTGGCTGCTTACGGAGGTTATGATCATGTGATGAACGCATACAATGTTGCCGTGAAAGAGGGTTACCGTTTTGGTACCTATGGCGATGCTATGTTAATAATCTGATAAAGACTAAATACAATAAATCCCCGACATTATCTTGAAATGTCGGGGATTTATTGTATTTATTGGTTTACCTATTCTTTCTCGCCGGCTAAATCTCGAATCACAATAGAGGCTAACATACAACCAAATACCGGAGGCATATAAGAAATAGTACCCACATTTGATTTTTTATTCTGGCTCTCCGCTAGCACTACAGCATCCGGATCTACCATCTCACTGGAAAATACTACCTTAACACCTTTATGCACACCTAATTTATGCAGACGCTTACGTAGCATCTTGGCAAGGCGGCAGTTGTAGCTTTTAGAGATATCGGCAATTTGTACCTGTGTAGGATCCATCTTACCTCCTGCACCCATGGAACTGGCTACACGGTAACCGCGTTCCAATGACAGATGGATTAGGAATATTTTAGGAGCCAGAGTGTCTATACAATCAACCACGTAATCATATTGAGCCCTATCCAATAGCTCAACCATTTTGTCGTCTTTAATAAAGTCGTTAATTACGTGTAGTTTTATATTCGGATTGATATCGCGAAAACGAGCAGCCATAATTTCCGCTTTTGGCTTGCCCACATTGCTGTCTAAAGCTGGTAACTGACGGTTTTTATTCGATGCTTCAACCACATCCCCATCAATAATTGTCATTTCTCCAATCCCGGCACGACAAAGTTGCTCTGCCGCATAGGCTCCAACACCGCCAAGACCTGCAACCAGTACATGTGCATCCTGTAGTCGCTTTAATCTCTTCTCTCCCAGTAGCAGTTCTGTTCTGCCCAACCAAGCGTTATTTTCTGTTGTCATAAATTACATGTTTAAAATTGGCTTCAATTTGCGTTTTTAACTCGTCTATGCTTATACCCCGTTGTGCAGCAACAATACTGTATAACTCCTCAATGGAGAGTGGTACATCGTCCGTTTCAATAAAGAGTTTATCCTGCGGTATGTTTTTGGCCAGTAATCTTGCATTGGAATTAGGGAATAAAAGTGCCTTGCCCAATGATAGGTAAATACCACAATCCAATAACTGTTTTAGCACCGTTTCCTTATTATTATAACCATGTACAATCCAAGCTTGTTTAGGCCGAAATTGTTTATGGCAAGAAATAAGCTCAGGGAAGCCCTTTACGCAATGAATAATCAAAGGTAAGTGGAATTGTTCAGAAATGGAAATATGCTTCTCAAAAATGCTTCTCTGTAGTTTTATATCGGTACTTGCTCTATGGTCAAAACCACATTCGCCAATAGCGGTGAGCTGTCCATTAGCAGCTAGTCTATATAATGTTTCAAGGCGCATAACGTAATCGTCCGTAATAAAATACGGATGCACCCCATACGAACAAGGAGCGTCACCGATAGTGGGCGACGCTCCTTGTGCAGATATATCTATTATCGCAACTTTGTCCGCATAGGCAAAGTGCGTGTGAATATCAATAAATGCGGACATAAAACCAATTATTGTTTATTACACATAATCTTTAAAATGGTTTTGTCGGTTTGTTCCATACCAACTGTCCCTAGTATACCAATATTTCTGATTGTAGTTTCAATATCCTCTTCTATAATACCGTCGTTGTTGGTTTTTATACCACGCATAGACAGTAACGAAGCCTGTACAGCTGCCGATACGCCCGAGTATACTTTTAATGCACATCCCTGTTTTGCGCCATCGCACACCATACCGGTAAGATTTGAACACATTGTTTTAATGGTGTTAATAACTTGTTCCTTGTTCCCACCCATTAAATAAGTAATAGCAGATGCCGAACCTGTAGCAGCAATCAATATACCACATAGTGCCGATAGGTGCCCCATATAGAAGTGAATGTGCGCCGCCACCAAGTTACTCAATGCCAATGCACGTATAAGTTGCTCCTCGCTAGCTTCAAACTGCTCAGCCGCCACTACCACAGGTAGTATAACAGTAATACCTTGGTTACCGCTTCCGGAGTTAGTCATAACCGGTTTTTCGCAACCATCCATACGTGCGTCAGATGCTGCCGTTGCACGAATAATTACTTTATTCAAAAAGTCATTTTCCAACAATCCTTTATCAATGTTCTCTTTTAGCGTACGGCCAATACACAATCCATAATCATTGCGTAAACCCTCGTCAGAGATAATTTTATTCATCTCCGCACCGTGTAAAAGAAAATCAATATTGTTTGTATCAATTGTTTGTACAAAATCCCAAATACGCTCAAACGACAGTTCCGGACGTTTTTTCTCCTCTTTCCCTGTTACAACCGTAAATGCTTTTTCAAACAATTTCTCACCATTCTTTTCTATAAGTACAATATTAGTGTGTCCTTGCACAATAATAACGCGTACTGTATCATCTCCTAGAGTGCAAGTTGCCTCGCAATATAGCTTGTCTTCAGCGTCCTCTTTTAACTTAACAGACACTTTTCCATCCGTAAGCATAGCTTTGGCTATTTCCAGATTATTGCCCACCGATACCTCTTTTAGTACCTCAAGCCCGTACTCTGTTTTTCCGCACACGGCGCCTAATGCTGCTGCAATTGGCAATCCTGTCATTCCGCTACCCGGAATTCCTACTCCCATACCGTTTTTGAAGATATTGCCACTCACCAACACCTCTATTTTGTCCGGGTTTCCTCCTAACTCTTCTTTACATCTTGCGCAAGCAAGTGCACATGCAACTGGCTCAGTACATCCCAATGCCGGGACAGCTTCAGAGCGCAATAGTTCAATAATCTGTTCTTCAGTAGCTTGAGACATAATTCTCGGATTTAATATTTAGTTTTTACTTATTTTACGCAACAAATGCATGGTTACAAAAATATCTGTTTTTACCATATTGTACAGTAGTACAGTTTTGATTAACGCTTTTTTAACAGCCTTAACGCTTCCTAGCACATACTATTGGCATACATCAGATATTTTGCTACTTTTACACTCCGGATATTTTCCAAATTAACCAAAGCAAACTATAGAGCTATGTTGCATATTATCATATCATTACTAATGTTGCCGCAAACGCAACCCACAGATACTATTGAGGTGGTAAAACCTCACTATGCTTCAATCTTTGAGAAACTAGATCAGGACACTGTAGGCGGAAAACTTACGCGCCATGTCGATCCACTTATCGATTCGCTTATTTCCTTGTCATCCCGACAAAATGCTAAGCAAGCTCAGCTTAACGGTTATCGCATTCAAGTATATTCAACTAACTCACTTGGAGCAGATATGAATAAACTAAAGAAAATGCGCGACGATTTGGAAATAGCGTTCCCTACGCTTCCTGCCTATTTGCAGTACATGGATCCCGACTTTCGTATCCGCGTAGGCAACTTCACCTCACGTCTTGAAGCTGTAGCCGCTCTGGCTAAAATAAGAGCCATTTATCCTGCTTCCTATGTTGTACGTACACCTATAACGGCGCAAGAGCTTAAACGCGTTCCAATGCAAGATATCGAAACAGAAGATTAAATAAATGAGGCATCCCAACGGATGCCTCATTTATTTAATTACCAAGTGTAATCTCGCCTAAGTTTATATTTGTGCCACCCGTAATGTCAATGGCATCCTTTTGCCACAAAATTGTTGCACTACCCGGATCCTCAACATATACATTGTATTTTCCTGTATATAATCCATGCAAAACAAATTTATTGTTTAACTCCGGATTGGATAACGTCGAAATAGTATCTTGTGAACCGTTTACGGTATATACTCGCATAATTTTATCCGTTGGTACAATAGTACCATATATTTCAGAGCTGTTCTCGTCTATATAGGCTCTAATTACCGGATTCATAATGTAATTACCATTCCCTTGTTGATGCACTGACTTGTTAGCATCAAAATCAATAACCACTCTATAGCTACTTGTAACGGGTGCCGAGGATTGTACATTTACTTTAATCCCGGATTGTTGTCCGCTTGGCACCTTAAGTGCAACTCTCGTACCGTCCGACAATACGGCGTAGTTTTCATTTCCCAAAACAAGACGTACTTGCGTAATTTTATCACCTTTGTCTAAGTGTATATCGCCAAGCAGAGTGTCTAGTCCGTTTGTCAAACTACTTAAATTAATCATTTCAGCGTCTACATCTATTTTTGTCCATTTATCGCCACTAACATTGTAAGCCAGTTCCTCTAACTCAATAATCACTGAGTCAATACTCATACTTGCGGGCGCGTCCGTTAGGTAAAAACTTACTTTCACTTTATCGTCCGAGTTATTTTTATTACAAGCCATTACCGCCAAGCTCATAATAAACAAATACAACATTCTTTTTGCTCTCATGTTCTTATATTAAAATTACTATTTACCGTATTTACTTATGGTTTTATCAATTTGTTCGGATAGCTTTTCATTTTTTTGTACAGCCTCTTTATACGCATCACTTTCTATGTTAAACGGTCTATGCGCTCTAAACTTATTTATTTTCTCAATACTCTTAAAGAGGCTAAAGCATTTCGTGTCAATGTAATTATCCATAAACTTATCCCATATATACTGTACAGTTACTGCCGATACATGTGCCATGTCCTCAGCATAAAATCTGTAATCTCGCAATTCGTCCATCACAATCTCGTATGCAGGGAAGTAGTCTACAAAATCAAACTCCTGTTGCAATTGGTCTATGGCAAGCAGCAAGGTCGATTTGCTTAACTGATTCTCATGTAGTCCGTCCTTTACGTGGCGAATAGGGCTTACTGTGAACAGAACCTTGAGTTCCGGATTAAACTCTCTTAAACGCAGCAGTAATGTTTTGTAGTTATCAATAATAGTATCAACACTAAGTCTAAAACGATCAAATTCCCTTGCCGGGAGTTTATGGCAATTGGCCACAACATGCCCAGATTCTTTGTATCTGTACACCCATGCCGTACCCCATGTAATGATAATGTATTTGCAACTGCGAAGAAAACTTTTATGATCTCGTTGTCTTGTTGCAATACTTTCCATTAATGTTGCTTTGTCCTCATGGCTAAACGCGGAATGGTGACGGAGCGAGTGCCAACGTCCTTCGTTAAACAGATACTCACTCTCATCTGGCATGCGCTCATCTAAAATATCCTCAAGCGTTGTTGCCACCGATTTTGGATTGTAGACAATGCCATTGGGATTAACCACCACCGGTAGTCTGTAATCCTCCATTCGTTTTCCCATGTTTTCAACAAAGCATGAGCCCAACATCATTACTGGAGTTGCATAACTGATATTTATTGTACTGACAGGAATATCGACAAATGTTTGTAATGGTTGCATAAATAGAGGTTTTAGTATAATAACGCAAATGTAAATAAAATTCTTTTGTACTTTTGTATCCCAAATATTAGGAACGTGAACGATTTAGGAAAAGATTCAGTAGGGAAGCTATTGGTGCGTTTAGCATCTCCAGCCATAGTGGCGCAGGTTGTCAATGTGTTATACACCATAGTTGACCGAATTTTTATTGGTAGAATGGAGAATGGGGAGTTAGCAATGGCAGGTGTAGGAGTAACCATGCCACTCATTATGTTAGTTGCTGCTTTTAGTGCGCTTTTTGGTATGGGAGGAGCTCCGCGCTGTGCTATACGTTTGGGAGCTGGCGATAAGCAAGGAGCCGAAAAAATTATGACCAATAGTTTTTCAATGCTCATTCTCACCGGCTTATGTCTTACAACGGTATTTATCCTTTTCCGATATCCTCTACTGTGGGCATTTGGAGCTAGTGAGGCTACCATTGATTATGCTGTAAATTACTTAACCATTTACATGTGTGGTACCGTATTTGTCCAGCTATCCCTTGGTATGAATCCCTTTATTAACACGCAAGGTTTTGCCAAAGTGGGTATGATGACGGTAATAATAGGGGCTGCCATCAACGTAGTACTGGATCCCATTTTTATATTCTATCTTAACATGGGAGTTAAGGGGGCTGCTCTTGCCACAATTATTGCGCAAGGTGTATCGGCATTGTGGGTAATGCGCTTTCTTGTAGCAGGCAAAAGTCAACTAGCCATTCGCAAAAAATACATTATTCCCGAGTGGAAAACAGTATTAAACATAGTTAGTCTTGGCGTATCGCCATTTATAATGCAGTCCACAGAGTGTGCTGTACTCATATCGCTAAATAGTCAATTGGCTCGCTTTGGTGGCGATTTATCTGTGGGAGCAATGACAATTATCACTAGCATCTCATGTATGATTTTAATGCCGTTACAGGGACTCTCACAGGGACTACAACCCATTGTTAGTTACAACTACGGTGCGGGTTTGCTTCCGCGTGTACGTAAAGCCATAAAACTGGCGTATTCCGTAGGTATGGGATACAACGTGTTGTTTTGTACGTCATTAATGCTTTTTCCCATGTTCTTTGTTCGTATATTCAACACGGATGTACAGTTGGTTGCCATAACTTCTCGCTACATTCACATATACTTTATTGGGCTATTTATATTTGGCGGACAAATAATTTGTCAGCAAATATTCCTCTCTCTTGGTCAAGCAAAGATATCAGTATTCCTTGCAACACTACGAAAAATTATACTGCTTGTGCCGTTAATCTATATACTTCCTTATTTCTTTGCCACGAAAGAGAACGGCGTTCTGTTTGCCGAGCCTATATCGGACATTACCGCGGCACTAACTACGCATATCCTATTTTTACGTTTTTATAGGAAATATCTTAAAGAGGATAATAACCTCCATGTAGCGAAACAAAAGGATACTTTCGTCAAAATATAGCTGTGTAATAAAAACATGGCATAACCCATTAATCTGCAAGATCATTATGGTTATGCCATGAATATAGAAAATATGATTGCTATCCTAACTCTTTTCTTGAGCTCGTTTTTTGTCATCTGCTAATAGCCGTTCAGCTACATTCTTTAAAACATCATTATCAATGTTCAGTTTTTGAGCCAAACCTATACCGCATTTGTTATCGGCTAAATAAAAACGCCCCGCAACTCTTAGTTTAATAAAGTCCGGAACACCATCAAGAGCTTCATGAATATTGTTTATGGTACGCATTTGTTCATCCTCCGGCATTAAACGGAAAAGCGCTCCTGGTTGCGAATAGTAATCAATGTCAGTCCTGTTGTTATACGCCTTAGCATAGCCTTCAATCTTCATAGCAGGCTCTTCAAGACAAGGATCATGCATTGGACCATTAAAACTATTTGGTTCATAATTTACGCTACCTCCTCCGTTATCATCAATTCTCATATGTCCATCCCTATTGTAATTTTGTGGTTTATGCATCGGACAATTTACAGGAATGGATTCATAGTTTACACCCAGTCTATACCTATGAGCGTCTCCGTATGCAAAGAGTCGTCCTTGTAGCATCTTGTCGGGGGAGAAACTTATTCCTGGTACTTTATTGGCAGGGTTAAATGCAGCCTGTTCAATTTGAGCAAAGTAATTATCAACATTCTTGTTTAATTCAAAATAGCCAACTTCAATCAGTGGATAGTCCTTATGGCTCCATACCTTGGTTAAGTCAAAAGGATTAACTCTGTAAGTTTGTGCTTCATGCTCAGGCATTATTTGAACGTACATGGTCCATTTTGGGTAATTTCCTTGTTCTATGTTTGTAAATAGGTCACGTTGCGATGCTTCTCGGTCATGCGCAACAATTTGAGCAGCTTCTGCATTGGTGTAGTTTTCAATTCCTTGTTGAGTTCTAAAATGGAATTTTACCCAATATAATTCGTTCTTAGCATTGTAGAAACTATATGTGTGACTACCAAATCCGTGCATGTGTCTAAATCCTTTAGGTATTCCCCGGTCACTCATTAAAATCATAACTTGGTGAAGTGTCTCCGGACTCAAGGACCAAAAGTCCCACATTGCAGTATTGCTACGCATATTATTGCGAGGATCACGTTTTTGCGTGTGAATAAAATCAGGAAACTTTAACGGATCGCGAACAAAGAACACAGGGGTATTATTTCCAACTAAATCCCAATTGCCCTCCTCTGTGTAAAACTTTAAAGCAAATCCGCGAACGTCTCGCTCTGTATCGGCAGCGCCTCGTTCGCCTGCTACGGTAGAAAAGCGAGCTATCATTTTAGTCTTTTTGCCAATGGTGGAAAAAAGAGCTGCTTTAGTGTACTTTGTAATGTCCTTTGTAACCGTAAACTCTCCAAAAGCTCCCGATCCCTTAGCGTGAACTACACGTTCAGGTATACGTTCTCTATCAAATGTGGCAAGTTTTTCTAAAAACCAAACATTCTCTAATAATGCCGGTCCATGTTCTCCTGCTGTTTTTATGTTTTCATTATCAGCAATAGGCCGTCCTCCATTAGACATTAACTGTTTTTTTGTTTGTTCGTCCATAATTTGTTCCTTTAAAGTTTCAAGAGAAATTAATGATTGCGTAGATGTTACGTTGTTGAGTGCGGAATGTTTGTTCAAATCATCTGTTTTACACCAGTTTTTAAATACGTTTACAGCGATAGTAAATCTGTCTATGTGAATAAGTTATAGGTGCTATTCTTGAAATATGCCCAACATTACAATCGTTGTGTTTTAGGAAAATGTTACTTGAAATGAGGTAACAGCTTCTCTTACCTCTCTTAAGGGTTTCGACTAGGTTACGACTAGGTTTCGACTACTATTGGGGAGGCATAGTGGTAGAAACCTAGTCGAAACCCTGTCGTAACCTAGTCGAAACGTACAGGAAGGATATGCGTTGATTGAATGGGAGTAAATTGGATTATATGTATTGAAAGTTACTTTTTCAACAACAATACAGTGGAGATGCCGGTGGGATGATTTCTGCTTATTTTTTCAAGATAGCTTCGTTACGCATTAAAAGTTTTTTGGGAACGTTATGGTACGTTCTAAACGTATAAATCAACTTTTTCAATAAACTCATAGACAAAATTGTATAAGTAATTAAAAATTCTAATTTTGTACCATACAATATTTAAACCGTTAAATGAAGAAAAATAGAGAGAGGGGCTATTTTGTCCACAAGTGTGTGCCAATTGAAATTGTTACGTTAGAGGATAATAGTTATCACGTGCTTGTTAATGTACAATTGGATGGAGAGAGCGGAGCAATGATTATTGATACGGGCGCTTCCGTATCGGTGGTGGACCGACGTATAATAACAGAGTTAGAGAAAAAGAAAATAGACATGCCGTTACAATCGCGCACCATTAATGGAGCCATAGAGGATATTGCCATTGTGCGAATTGACGATTTTGTAATTGGTAAGGAAATTGTAGGACGTGTAAGGATGGCTGCCATTAATCTGGAGTCGGTAAATGAGATGTATCAACGTCAATTGCAACGTACAGTAGTTGGACTTTTGGGGTCGGATTTTCTCTATAAAAATGGCGCTGTTATCGACTATCATCTAAAAACATTAACTTGGAGAGCACGTCGTTATTAACGGAAGTTGTTGTATCTATGCGTAAAAAGAGGGCATAAATGTGCATGAATATGAAAAAAAGTTTTACTTTTGCGCATTGACGAGTAGTCTAAGTATTAATAAATATTAAAGTAATATAAAATTCAATTGTAAAATGCGAAACAGAGGAGCGATTACACTGCTTGCCATAGCGTTGGCCTTGGTAAGTTTATACCAGCTGTTTTTCACCTATAAGACAAAACAGGTGGAGAAAGCTGCGTACGAGTACGCGCAGGGGGATCCTGTTGCTGAAAGAGCCTATTTGGACTCTATTGGAAATCAAGTGATTTATAACTTCCTTGGTATGGCCGACTTTACTTACAAAGAGTGTAAGGAGTTAGAGCTAAACATGGGTCTTGACCTTAAGGGAGGTATGAACGTGATTATGGAGGTTGATGTTGTTGATGTTGTGCGTAATCTTGCCAATAATACACAGGACGCAGCTTTTAATCAGGCAATTGCCGAGGCTGTAAAAATGCGTCAATCAGATCCTCGTGATTTTGTAACTCTTTTCGGAGAAGCATATCAACGTATTGAACCAAACGGACAATTGGCATCGCCAAACTTGTTTGGAACAGTTGAAATGAAGGATAAAATTAAAATGGGTGCATCGAATAAAGAGGTTCTTGCTGTTGTACGTCAAGAGGCTAACGATGCTATCGATAATACTTTCAATATTTTACGTACGCGTATTGACCGTTTCGGTGTAGCGCAACCAAATATCCGTAAAGCGGACATTTCTGGACGTATTGTAATTGAACTTCCTGGTATTACAGATGCTCAACGTGTGCGTAAACTTTTACAAGGAACTGCTGCATTAGAGTTTTTTGAAGTTTACACTAACGGAGAATTTTTCCAATACCTTGAAAAAGCGAATGGAAAAGCACGTGATATCACTGTAGCTACAGCTGTTGTGGGTAATGACGGAACAACTGAAGTTGTTGAAGAAACAGCTGAAGTGGTGGCAGACTCTGCTGCATCGAATTCGTTAATTGACAATGCTGCTAAAGAGGAAACAATTGAGAATAGCGCTGATTTCGCTGCATTCCAAAAGGAAAATCCTTTATTCGCTCTGTTAAATCCTGTAATGGATCAAAGCGGACGTATTGTTACAGGCGGATCGACAGTAGGTTATGCTCGTTTAAAAGATACAGCTGCGGTTAATGCAATGTTAGCATTACCTCAAGTTAAAGCTATGCTTCCACGTAACGCACGTTTGGCATGGGATATGAAAGCTAACGGTGACGTTATTGCTCTTCATGCTTTAAAAGTAACTACACGTGACGGTAAAGCTCCACTTGATGGAGGTGCTGTGGTTGATGCGACAAAACAATTTGACGGTCAACGTAGCTCTGCGCCAACTGTTAGTATGAGAATGAATGGCGAAGGTGCTAAAATATGGGCTCGTTTAACAAAAGAGAACGTAGGTCGTCCATTGGCAATTGTTCTTGATGGTTACGTAGTATCTGCACCTAACGTAAATGGTGAGATTACTGGAGGAAGCTCGGAAATTAGCGGTAACTTTACTGTTAAAGAGGCTGAGGATTTAGCTATTATTCTTAAATCGGGTAAATTACCTGCACCTGCTCGCATCATTGCGGACGAGATTGTAGGTCCATCATTAGGTATTGAGTCAATCAATGCAGGTATGTGGTCATTTGTTATTGCATTCTGTTTGATCCTTGCATATATGATTTTCTTCTACAGCCGTGGAGCAGGTTTAGCTGCTGACATCGCGTTGTTGACTAACTTATTCTTCTTGTTTGGTATCCTTGCATCTATGGGTGCTGTGTTAACTTTACCGGGTATTGCGGGTATTGTGTTAACAATGGGTATTGCGGTAGACTCTAACGTACTTATCTTTGAACGTATTCAAGAGGAGTTACGCGCAGGAAAAGGAATGAAACTTGCAATTAAGGATGGTTACCGCCAAGCTTATTCGGCAATTATTGATGGTAACGTAACTACGTTATTAACCGGATTTATTCTTTACTATTTCGGTGAAGGACCAATTAAAGGTTTTGCTACTACGTTAATCATTGGTATCTTTACTTCATTGTTCTCAGCAATCTTTATTACTCGTTTAATTTTAGAATCAGCATCGAACAAACAACGTAAAGTACCTTTCACAACAGGATTAACTGCCGATTGGTTACGTAACGCTCATATACCATTCTTACAAAAACGTAAAATTAGTTATGCTGTATCGGGAACATTGACAGTAATCTGTTTAGTGGCCTTGTTTACAATTGGACTAGATAAAGGTATTGACTTTGTAGGTGGACGTACTTATACTGTTCGTTTTGACCAACCTATCGCAGTTGAAGAGATGTCAGCTTCGTTGGCACAGGTTTACGGAAGTGCTCCTGAGGTGAAAACATTTGGTTCTCCTAACCAAGTTAAGATTACAACAAAATACATGATTGAAAGTGAAGGTGTAGAGGCCGATGATGAGGTTGAATCATTACTTTACGAAGGTGTAAAACAATATTTACCTGACGGAACTACGAAAGATGTGTTCTTAACGGATTACCGCCAGATGTCGCAAAAAGTTGGACCAGCTGTTGCTGAGGATGTAACTCGCGCTGCTGTATGGTCAATTGCTTTAGCGTTGATTGTAATTTTCCTTTACATCATGATTCGATTCACAAACTGGCAGTATGGAGCCGGAGCAGTGTTAGGTTTGGCACACAATACGATCTTAGTGTTAGGTGCGTTCTCAATCCTATCGGGCTTACTTCCATTCTCTCTTGAGATTGACCAAGCGTTTATCGCGGCTATCTTAACAGTTGTGGGTTACTCAATCAATGACACGGTGGTTGTATTTGACCGTATCCGTGAGTACCACATTATGTATCCAAAACGTAATGAGATGGATGTTACTAACGAGGCGTTGAACTCTACATTACGTCGTACATTTAGTACATCGTTATCAACATTGGTTGTATTAATTGCAATCTTTGTTTGGGGTGGAACTTCAATCCGTGGATTTGTATTCGCTCTGTTAATTGGTGTTATTGTTGGTACATACTCTTCTCTATTCGTAGCAACTCCATTATCGTACGATTTACGTCGTCGCTTTGGAAAAGCCGCTCGTGCGGAACAAGCTGCAGATAGCAAGAAAGTGGCTCACCACAAAAAATAATAAAGCCTAAAATATAAAAAACCGCTCTACAAATAGTAGGGCGGTTTTTTTATATCGCTAATAATTCATTACTTTTGTGCTTGAAATACAACTTATTTATAAGTGTGTGTGCTGTTGGAATGAGAATGAATTAAAGAAAAGATATAAATTCAGTTACCCAAACAGATGTTATACGATAACTTTGCGATGCTCACGAAACGTGAGATTTTAATTAAATTGGTTCAGTTGCTCAAAAATGATGAGCTAATTTCTAAAGTAAAATATCTTCCAGTAGAGATGCGTCCGCGCGATAAGCGCTCGGTACGTTGTTGCGTACATAAGGATAGATATATTCTTAAACACAAAATTATCTCAATATTAGGTTTTGATATTGTTGACGAGGAGATTGACTTAATCCACTTGTCTGAATTTGCGCGTATGGCAATGGCTAATAAGAATACCAAAGAGAGTATCTTGTCAGTGGTTCATGAGGCGTGTAGTGCATGTATTCAGTCACAATATACAGTAACCAATATGTGCCGCGGATGTGAGGGACGTCCATGCTTAATGAACTGTCCAAAATCGGCAATTTCATTACGTAGCGGGCAGGCACGTATTAGCCAAGAGGATTGTGTAAACTGCGGATTGTGTGAAAAGGTGTGTCCTTACCATGCAATTGTGTACACGCCGGTACCGTGTGAGTACGTATGTCCTGTAAATGCAATTAAAAAAGATGAGCAGGGAATTGAGCACATTGATAAGGATAAGTGTATTTACTGCGGAAAATGTATGCAGGCATGTCCTTACGGTGCCATAATGGAGAGATCTAAGATTATTGATATACACAAAACATTAACAAATCCGAACAAGCAAATTGTTGCAATACCTGCGCCAGCTATATACGGTCAGTTTGATGCAACACCGGGGCAAGTGCTTTCGGCAATTAAGCAAATTGGGTTTGATGATGTTATTGAAGTTGCTTTAGGTGCTGAGGATACGATAGCCCATGAAGGACATGAGTTGTTGGAGAAGGTGGCGGAAGGACAGGCTTTTATGACTACATCATGTTGTCCGGCTTATACGGGATGGGTAGATAAGCATGCTCAGATGTTGAAACCTTATGTTTCGGAAACACGCAGCCCGATGGTTTATGCAGCGCGACGTGCTAAGGAAATCTATCCTGAGGCGGAGATTGTATTTATTGGTCCGTGTTTGGCAAAACGTCATGAGGCGGATTCCGTGCCTGAAGTGGATTATGTAATGAGTTTTGAGGAGTTGGGGGCCTTTATGGTTGCTTACGGAATTAAAGCTGAGGATTGCAGTGAGAAAGCTTTGGACGGACGAGTAACTAAATTTGGTAGAGGTTTTGCACAAGCAAGAGGAGTACATGATTCCGTTGTTAACGCTATGGGCGAGCGCGGAAAAGGTATTACAACAACGAATATAGAGGGATTGGATAAGAAAAATCAGGCATTGCTGAAGAGTATGCCTAAGCGCCCGGTAGCTCAGTTTGTTGAAGTAATGGCTTGTGATGGTGGATGTATTAATGGTCCATGCTCATTAGCACCGCTTACTATTGCCAGACGAATGTTGAAAAAGACATTAGACAAAAGTAGTCCTGTGCCGACTGTAGAAAATTAAATTACAACATATAAAACGCCACTTCTTGCCTAAGGAGTGGCGTTTTTCTATTTTTGTGCAATAATTGTTAACTGATATGCAAAATATTCTGATTATAGAGGATGAACAACGTGTGGCGAATTTGCTACAGAAAGGACTAGAGGAAAATGGTTATCAAACAGCTGTGGCCTATGATGGCGTTATGGGATTGCGGTTGGCGCAGAATGGCAAGTTTGATTTAATTATCTCGGATATTATATTGCCTAGAATGGATGGTTTTGAGTTGTGTAAAGAGATTCGCAAATTAAATGTACATATTCCTATTTTAATGCTAACGGCTTTGGGGTCTACGGATGATAAGCTTGACGGTTTTGATGCTGGCGCGGATGATTATATGGTAAAACCTTTTGATTTGCGCGAACTATTGGCACGTATTAAAGTGTTGCTAAAGCGTAATACTGATGCACCTATAAAAGTGCAGGAACAACTCCAATATGCCGATTTGCATATAGACCTATTAGGTAAAAATGTGCAGCGAGGTGGTGTACCCATAAAATTATCGCCAAAGGAATACAACTTGTTGGTGTATATGGCAGAGAATGCGGAACGTGTACTTAGCCGTGTTGAGATAGCGGATAAAGTGTGGAATACCCATTTTGATACGGGAACTAACTTTATTGATGTTTATATAAACTATTTGCGTAAAAAGATAGATAAAGATTTTGAGCCTAAACTAATACATACACGTGCCGGAATGGGTTTTATTTTATCGGATAAATTATGAAAATACGTACTTTACTCACACTACAGTATACACTAATCACGGCATTGGTATTTGTAGCCTTGGCAGTTTCTATAAATTATTTAAGCGAGCGCGCTCGGAGTAATACTTTTTTTAGGGATTTAAAAAGTGAAGCTATAACGAAGGCGCATTTGTTTTTAAATAGTCAGATTGATAGTTATACGCTTCAATCCATTTATTTAAACAATAAACAATTTATTGATGAAGTAGAGGTTGCTGTTTACGATCCGGATTTTAATGTATTGTATCATGATGCGCTACAAAATGATATAATAACGGAAACGCCTGAGATGATTAATAGAATATTGGAGGATAAAGAAATAAACTTCAATGTTGATAAGTATCAAGGGATAGGTTTTGTGTATCCGTATGATGGTAAAGATTATGTTGTAACAGCTGCAGCTTATGACGGTTATGGCTATGCAAATAGGGATGCTTTGCGTAAAATACTTTTAATTCTTCTTTTCAGTGGTATTGTACTGTTAGTTGTAATTGGTTATTTGTTGTCAAGAGCAGCTTTGAAACCTATGCGCGCCATAGTGAGAGAGATGGAAAATATTACGGCTTCGGATATTGACAGACGTTTGATTGTTGGGAATTCAAAGGATGAGTTGGGTGAACTGAGTTTGACCTTCAATGATTTGTTGGAGCGTTTAGAGCAGTCCTTTAAATCGCAGAAGATGTTTGTGAGCAATGTATCGCATGAGTTGCGTACTCCTATGGCTGCATTGATTGCAGAGTTGGATTTGGCACTACACAAGGAGCGCACACCTCAGGAATACCAGCAAGCTATAAAGAATGCGTTACAGGATTCGCATAGAATGATAAAGCTAATTGACGGCTTGTTAAATTTGGCTAAAGCGGACTATCAGCCCGAGCAAATAAAACTAAAAGAGGTACGTTTGGACGAGTTGTTGCTTGATGCACGAGAAATGGTGCTGAAAGCGCATCCTGATTATAGGGTAGATTTGCTTTTTGAGCAGGAGTCCGATAGTGATGACGTGCTTACTGTGGTAGGGAATAGTTATTTGCTTACAACGGCATTTGTGAATTTGATAGAGAATAATTGCAAATATTCAGCAAATCGAACATCTACAATTCAAATATCTTTTTGGGAGGATAAATCTATAATTCGTTTTTCAGACAATGGAACAGGAATGTCAGAGAAGGATCAGGCTAACTTATTTACATTGTTTTATCGTGGCGAAAACAAGCAAAATGCTGCAGGCCATGGTATTGGGATGACGGTGACACAAAAAATTATACAGTTACACAAAGGTTCCATTGCAGTATCCTCGCAAAAAGGGCATGGTACCACCTTTGTTGTGGAATTAAAGCACATTTAAAAATTCTAATGGTTTTCTAATACCACTCTAATTAATCTCTAACGGCTTCCTTGAGGAGCCGTTGTTACTTTTGCATCGAGATAAGAAACGCGATTTGTAACTTAAAAAATGAGAAATTACGATGTGGAAAAGAAAACAACGTCAGTTACAGTACAAATTCAACGCGGACAAATTATTCGCGGCGGCAGTACAACCCGCAGAAGCGTTATTTGCGCAAATGCAAACCAACCTTAACGGATTATCCCGTGGACAGGTGGAAGAGCGAACAGCTACTTTTGGGCCTAATGAGGTAACCCAGGAAAAGAAAAAGAATCCTTTTATTCTGTTTATTAAAGCATTTATCAATCCCTTTATTGGTGTGTTGACGGGATTGGCCATCATATCGCTTGTAATAGATGTTCTAATGGCCGAGCCGGGCCAGCAAGAGTGGACGGGAGTGGTTATTATTACCACCATGGTAATTGGAAGTACCATTCTTCGATTTTGGCAAGAGTGGCGCGCTAGTGAAGCAACTGAGGCGCTAATGCAAATGGTTACCAATAGTTGTTTGGTGAAGCGTGCCAATGAGGCCGAAGAGGAGATAGATATTAAAGAGTTGGTACCGGGCGATATTGTATATTTAGCAGCGGGTGATATGATTCCTGCCGATGTACGAATCCTTGAATCTAAGGATTTATTTATTAGCCAAGCTTCACTTACAGGAGAGTCTGAACCGATTGAGAAGTTTGTACAGCTTAAAACAGCAAATAACGGTAAAACCAGCGTAGTGGAGTTGGATAATATTTGCTTTATGGGCTCCAACGTAGTGAGTGGTTCGGCAAAAGCGGTAGTAATTGAAACAGGAAATAATTCCTATTTAGGTTCTATTGCGAAAAACATTACAGGACATCGAGCAACTACAGCTTTTGATTTGGGAATTAGTAAGGTGAGTTTCTTACTTATTCGGTTTATGCTTATCATGGTGCCATTTGTATTCTTTATAAACGGTTTTACAAAAGGCGATTGGTTTGAAGCATTTATTTTTGCCATCTCGGTTGCGGTAGGTTTAACTCCGGAGATGTTGCCTATGATTGTGACTGCCAATCTTTCTAAAGGCGCAGTGGCAATGTCTAAGCAAAAAACCATTGTTCGTAACTTAAATGCGATACAGAACTTTGGCGCAATGAATATTTTGTGTACTGATAAAACGGGAACACTTACATGTGACAAGATTGTTTTAGAGAAATACATTAATGCGGATGGCAGCGTGGACGAGAGTAAGCGTATATTGCGGCATGCCTTTTTTAATAGTTATTTCCAGACAGGACTCAAAAATTTAATGGATAAAGCCATTCTCTCTCATGTAAAAGAGCTAAACCTGGAGCATTTAAAAGAAAACTATACAAAAGTGGACGAGATACCGTTTGATTTTACTCGCCGTCGTATGTCGGTGGTAATTGAAGATGGACAAGGTAAACGCCAAATTATTACAAAAGGAGCCGTTGAGGAGATGCTTAGCATTTGTAGTTTTGCCGAGTTTAACGGAGAGGTACGTCCAATGACGGATAAACAGAAGGACAAGGCACAACAAATTAGTGCGGAGATGAACCGTTCAGGTATGCGTGTAATTGCGTTAGCGCAAAAGAGTTTTGTTGAGAAGGATGGTAATTTTACCATCGAGGACGAAAAAGATATGGTACTAATAGGTTACCTTGCCTTTTTAGATCCACCAAAACCTTCGGCTGCGCAAGCTATTACTCAGTTACATGACTATGGTGTAGCGGTGAAAATCCTGTCGGGGGATAATGATATTGTTGTGCAGGCCATTGCTCGCCAGGTTGGTATAGACACTACCCACGCATTAACGGGAACGGAGATGATGGACATGACGAAAGCAGAGTTAAAAGAGCGTATTCGCGAAACAACTTTGTTTTCTAAACTTACGCCATTACAAAAAACAGAAATTATTACGTTGTTGCAAGAGCAAGGGAATACGGTAGGTTTTCTTGGTGATGGGATTAATGATGCAGCAGCATTGCGCCAGTCGGATATTGGTATTTCGGTTGATTCGGCTGTTGATATTGCAAAGGAAAGCGCTGATATTATCCTATTGGAGAAGGATCTAATGGTTTTGGAAAAAGGTGTGTTGGAAGGTAGAAAAACATTTGGTAATATTATCAAATACATTAAAATGACGGCAAGTTCCAATTTTGGTAACATGTTTAGCGTATTGTTTGCTAGTGCATTCCTTCCGTTCCTACCTATGTTGCCAATCCAGTTGCTGATTCAGAATTTATTGTATGATATTTCGCAAACAACGATACCGTTTGATAGAATGGATCCTGAATTTATGCGTAAACCGCGTAAGTGGGATGCTTCGGATTTAAGCCGATTTATGATATGTATTGGACCAATTAGTTCCATTTTTGATATTGCTACTTATTTGGTAATGTGGTATGTGTTTGGATGCGATTCGCCTGAGCAGCAAACGCTATTCCAATCGGGATGGTTTGTTGAGGGATTACTATCTCAAACCTTGATTGTACACATGATACGTACACGCAAAATACCATTCTTCCAAAGCCGTGCATCTTGGTCGGTAACAGGGCTAACAGGTTTGATTATGGCACTTGGTGTTGTAATACCGTTTACACGTTTTGGTACCTCAATAGGTCTGCAACCACTACCACTAAGCTATTTCCCATGGTTAATTGCAATATTGGTAAGTTATTGTGCACTTACTCAAGTGGTAAAAATGTGGTATATCAAAAGATATGGCCGATGGTTATAAGTAAAAGCTTTAAATTCCATGGTTATATGTGGTAGGCATATGCTCGCAACATATAAAACCATTTATCCCCTTTCTTTGATAGAAATAATATCTGTCAAAGAAAGGGGATAAGCTATTTTATGTAGCCATACGAATTGCTTGGGTACATTATTCGTGTGCAATGGTTATTTGCGTACAGAGAAACATACAATATGTGGTAGGATAACACTAGTGTTCGTCGCGAGCAATGTATTGCACAATACCTTCGGTGTTAGTATAAATATTGACGGCTCTGTCTGTAACGTTTTTGCCTAGGGTGTATCGCCATTTTGCAAAGTTGTCACCTGCCGGGTAAAAATCAATCTCCATAAGCTGCATTGTTGCAAACATACGCTCTTCAATAGGTTTATTATCGTCCTCGTCTTCCACCAAATTGGCAATCACGTTGTCATCAAGTTGTTCAAGCATAAAGTCAATGTAATCGCTTGCCTGTCTCTCTTCGTCGTAGTTTTGTTTTAAAGCCTTATCCATTTCCGGTTTAAGAGTCAATAAACGTTTGGCGTAGCAATTGTACAGGTCAGCCCAATTATCGTTTTCAGGCTTATTTTCTATAACTAAACCAAGCTTTACCTCATGGTTCTCTATTTTTATGTGGCCTTCATAACTCTTTTTAGGCGTGGTAATGTCGATATCCCCAAAATAAGTAATCTCCTTTTTCATAATCAATGTATAATGTTAGCGTACTATTCTAATAGCTTGTTGTACGTAACTTCTCATTAATCGTTGCTAATTTGGTATGGGGAGGAATGGATTTTATGATACAGTTTATAAAGTGGCAATAAAAAGAAAACCCGTCAAAACTATTGTTTTGACGGGTTTCGTGATCCAGCTGGGGCTCGAACCCAGGACCCCAACATTAAAAGTGTTGTGCTCTACCAGCTGAGCTACTGAATCATCATGTTTTGTGCTGTCGGTGTTACCCGATTGCGAGTGCAAATATAGGGCGAATATTTTAATCTGCAAACTTTGAAGGTGTTTTTTTACAATAAATTTTAATCGAGTAATGACAGTTTTGTGTTAAGTAGGTGATTTTATGTGGAATATCGATTAGGAAAAATATTTAATATCTTATCCCATATTGTGTTTTATCTGTGACTTTTCTTTGTATGTTTGCTATACTATTTAAAATTTTATACAGATACATAGATATGAAAACAGAAAACAGTGCTGATGTGTTGTTAAGAAACAGTACTTATCACACAACTAAGGATGCAAGTTATGCTATAGTCCTATTGCCATGGGGAGCAACGGAACCACATAATTATCATTTATCTTACCTAACGGATTGTTATTTGTCTGAGGCAATAGCAGTTGATGCTGCCTTAAAGGCGCGTAACCAGGGAGTAAATTGTATGGTATTGCCTTCAATTTGTATGGGAGCGCAGAATCCTGGTCAGTTTGATTATCCTTTTTGTATTCACACACGTCAATCTACTCAGTATGCTATCCTTACGGATATTGTTGCATCGCTTCACCGTCAAGGGTTTAGGAAATTGGTAATCATTAATGGGCACGGAGGCAATAATTTTAGAGGAATGGTACGCGATTTAGCATTTGAATACCCGGATTTCTTTATAGCCGTGAGTGAATGGTTTGCCATTGTTCCGCCAACAGGTTATTTTGAGAATCCCGATGATCATGCCGGTGAATTAGAGACCTCTGTTATGATGCACTACTATCCGGAAATTACACATTTGGAAACAGCAGGTACTGGCGAAGCCAAACCTTTTGCCATTGAAGGCTTAAATAAAAAGGTAGCTTGGACCCCTCGCGTATGGAATAAAACATCGGTCGATACGGGAGTCGGAAATCCTCTTGAGGCCAATGCCGATAAGGGAAAACGCTATGCAGATGCGGTGACAAATGCTCTGTGTTCCATGCTGGTAGAATTACATGAAAAAGAACTTTATTAAAAAATATTTGCGTAAAGTATTGGAAATATGAAACATATAATATTACTTTGCGTCTATCAAATAAGAAAGAAAATATAATGAACACACAACAATTACATCATATCCATCATTGCCATCGCTTAATACAGGTGAGATGATGATGTCGTGTAGTTCTAATAAATAAAAAGAATAACGAAGCTCGCCTGATAAAGGCGGGCTTCGTTGTTTTTATCCTAACCTATAAGCCATCAACTTTCCGCCCTTATCTCGCAGAGCAATTAAAAACGAAAATTATGACACGTTTAAAAATTGCTATCCAAAAATCGGGACGTTTAAATGAAGATTCCCTAAAATTGTTAAAAGAGTGTGGTATTTCTATCGATAATGGAAAGGACCAGTTAAAGGCCCTTGCCTCTAATTTCGATATGGAAGTGCTGTATCTTCGTAATGCGGACATCCCACAGTATGTAAAGGATGGTGTTGCCGATATTGCTATTATTGGAGATAATACAGAGCGCGAAGAGAAGAGCGGAGTTGTGGAAGTTCTGCCTCTTGGTTTCTCTAAATGTCGACTTGCCATTGCTATTCCAAAGCAAGAGGAATTTACGGGTCTAGAGTGGTTACAAGGTAAACGCATTGCTACCTCTTATCCCAACTCCTTACAGGATTTCCTAAATGAAAATAATATAAAAGCCGATATCCATGTTATTTCAGGAAGTGTAGAGATTGCTCCTAACATTGGATTAGCAGATGCTATTTGCGATTTGGTGAGTTCAGGTAATACACTATTCAAAAACGGTTTAAAGGAAGTGTATAAAATATTCAGTTCACAAGCTGTATTAGTAAAGAATCCTAATCTGTGCGAGCAAAAACAGCAACTGTTAGATAAAATCATTTTCCGTATGCGCGCAGTTCTTGCTGCCAAGAAAACACGTTACATTCTGCTAAATGCTCCGGTAGATGCCGTAGAAACCATATGCAATTTGTTACCGGGAGTTAACAGCCCTACAATTATGCCTCTGCAACGAGAGGGATGGGTATCTATTCACTCCGTAGTTAACGATGACCATTTTTGGGAAGTAATAGACCAGCTGAAGGCAGCACGAGCCGAAGGGATTCTTGTAATCCCCATTGAGAAAATTATTAACTAATCCACGCACATCCATTATGCAAACATTAATAAAACCCAATCGTCAAACCTGGGAAACTTTGGCACAACGTCCAATCATTGACTATGCTCAATTGGAGACACTTTGTCGCGAAGTATTCAATGATATCCGTAAGGATGGCGATAATGCGTTGAAGAGCTATGAGCAACTCTATGATAAGGTAACATTGGAATCTCTTAGAGTGGAACAACAATTATTGGATGAGGCTGGTAATACACTGTCTCCCAATTTGAAGACTGCTATTAACGTTGCCTATTCGCGTATAGCGGCTTTCCACAGCGCACAACTAACGCAGGTGGAGGCCGAAACAGATATCGAAGGAGTGCGTTGTTGGCAAGAGCGCCGCCCCATTGAAAAAGTGGGATTGTACATTCCGGGAGGAACTGCTCCGCTGTTTTCAACGGTCCTGATGTTGGGAATTCCCGCACAATTGGCAGGATGTAGTGACGTGGTGCTGTGTACGCCTCCTAACGCGGAGGGTAAAGTGCCGGAGGCTGTACTTTATTGTGCCAAATTGTGCGGCATTACGCAAATATTTACGCTGGGTGGTATTCAAGCCATTGGTGCCATGACCATAGGAACAGAGAGTGTTCCACGTGTATACAAGCTTTTTGGTCCCGGTAATCAATACGTAACTGCTGCAAAACGCGTAGCGCAACAAATAGGTGTGGCTATTGATATGCCTGCCGGACCGTCGGAAGTTATGGTAGTTGCCGATAAGACGGCCGATGCCCGTTTTGTTGCTGCCGATTTATTGTCGCAAGCGGAACATGGAAAGGACAGTCAGGTAATGTTGGTTACCGATTACGCTCCTTTATTGGAACAGGTAAACGCTGAGGTACAGGCGCAACTAAATCTACTTCCACGCCGTGAAATGGTAGAGGCTACGCTTCAAAACTCTAAGCTCATCTTGGTAGAGAACATGGAGGAGGCTATGGATTTAGCCAATTATTATGCTGCCGAGCACCTTATCCTTTCGCTAGATAACCCACAAATGTGGGCTGGTCGTGTAGTGAATGCAGGTTCTGTATTTTTAGGACACTATTCGCCAGAGAGTGTAGGCGACTATGCCTCAGGTACCAACCACACACTGCCTACAGCCGGTTTTTCTGCCATGTACAGTGGTGTTAACATGGATGCATATACAAAGAAGATAACGTTTCAGCAGCTAACACGAGAGGGATTGCAAAAACTGGCACCTACTGTTACTGCAATGGCTATTACCGAGCAGCTTGACGCGCACGCTCGCGCCGTAACAATCCGATTGGAAAATAAATAAACCATAAACCATACAGCTATGAATTATCAAACATGGATACGCCCCAATATAGCAGCACTAACAGCCTATAGCTGCGCACGTACGGAAAGTAATGCCACACAAGGCATATTTCTGGACGCCAATGAAAATCCCTATGCCACCGACTATAATCGCTATCCCGATCCCTACCAAAAGCAATTAAAACAAAAGCTAGCCTCCATAAAACAAATCCCGGCAGATTATATGGTTCTAGGCAACGGGAGCGATGAGTTAATAGACCTTATCCTGCGTGCGGGAACCGAACCGGGAAAAGACAATATCGTATTCCTATCTCCAGGCTATGGTATGTACAAGGTGCAAGCGGATATTCATGGCATTGAGGCGCGTCCATGTTTATTAACGCCTACTTTTCAGCCGGATTGGCAGAAGCTAGACACAGTCATTGATGCCAACACAAAAGTGGTGTTCTTTTGTACTCCTAATAATCCCACGGGAAATGAAATCCCAATAGAACAGATAGCAACTTTTGCTACTCGTTTTCCCGGTATTGTGGTAATTGATGAGGCTTATATTGACTTTGGCACTCAACCTTCGGCTATCACCTTACTTAAGGAGTATCCTAACATTGTAGTGTTACAAACACTCTCTAAGGCATGGGGCTTGGCCGGTGTACGTCTTGGTATTGGATACATGAATCCGGAATTGGCATGTATACTCAACAAAATAAAGTACCCTTACAATATTAGTTCCGTATCCCAGCGTGTAGCATTAAGGCGCTTAAATTATTATGATGTATTCCAAAAAGAGTGTGATGAACTCAAGGAGCAACGCACTAGTATGTATGCGTATCTTGCCAAGTCGCCACTATTTGATATGGTTTATCCTTCGCAAGCTAACTTCATCCTGGTAACAACACCCTATGCCTCGCAACTGTATGACTATCTCACACAAAATGGTATCATTGTTCGTCGTCGCAATGAGCCGCCACGTATTGTTAATGGCTTGCGCTTCACCATTGGCACGCCCGCGGAGAACAATCTTGTAACTACATTACTTACTGCCTTTAAACCTGCTTAATTATGAAAAAAAAGATATTATTTATTGATCGTGACGGAACGCTGATAGTTGAACCTAAGCCATCAGAGCAAGTGGACTCCATGGACAAATTGGAGTTTATGCCTGGTGTCATCTCCGCCCTTAGCCGTTTGGTAAAGGAGGGAAACTACCGTTTGGTTATGGTTACCAATCAGGACGGACTAGGTACAGCCTCTTTCCCGTTTGATGACTTTATAGAGCCGCAACAAATGATGCTTAAAGTATTCGCTTCCGAAGGGATATTCTTTGATGAGATACTTATTGACCACTCGTTCGCAGCTGCTCCCTCTCCCAACCGTAAACCGAGCATCGGATTGGTAAAGCGCTATATGAACAATGAGTTGGACTATGAAAATAGTTACGTAATTGGCGATCGTGCCACGGATATTCAACTAGCTGCTAACATGGGTATAGGGGGAATAGCTTATCAATTGTCCGGCGAACAACCATCACAAACTGTATTTTCAACCGATTCATGGTCCCGTCTTGTAGACTTCCTTCTGCAAGGAGACCGCCGTGTAACAGTGGAACGTACCACATCAGAAACTAATATCATTGCCCAACTGGATCTTAATGGAACAGGTAAAGCGGACATAGCTACAGGTATCGGATTCTTTGATCATATGTTGGAGCAAATTGCACGTCACGGCTCGTTCGATCTTACACTTAAATCCATTGGCGATTTACACATCGATGAGCACCACACCATTGAGGATTGTGGCATAACACTAGGCACTGCCTTCAAAGATGCATTGGGCAAAAAGTGGGGCATCAACCGTTACGCATTCTCCCTGCCTATGGATGAGAGTGAAGCAACCATTCGTTTAGATCTTGGTGGACGTGCCTATCTAAACTGGGATGTAACCTTTCAACGAGAATTTATTGGCGATATGCCTACGGAAATGATAAAGCATTTTTTCCTATCATTTATACAATCGGCCGGATGCACTCTCCACATTGAGGCAAAAGGGGAGAACAACCACCATAAAGTGGAAGGTCTGTTCAAAGCCTTTGGGAAAGTACTTAAGGAAGCTGTAGCCCTTGGCGGGAGCGGAATCCCATCGTCAAAAGGAGTTATTTAAAAAATACAACATGAGTAAAAACATTGCAATAATAAACTACGGAGCAGGCAACTGTCGGTCGGTCATTAACGCCCTGCAGCGCTTAGGACACACTGCTGTGGTTACTGACCTACCTGAGCAGATAAAAGCAGCGGATTATGTCATCTTTCCCGGAGTAGGGGAGGCACGCTTCGCCATGAACAGACTCCGCGCCAAAGGTTTAGACAAACTTATTCCAACACTAACACAACCTGTGTTGGGCATATGCCTGGGTATGCAACTCATGTGTGACTACTGCGAGGAGGGCGATACCCCGGCATTGGGAATATTTCCCATGCGTGTTGAGCGCATTGTGCCTTGTTTGCCACAAATCAAGTCTCCGCATATGGGGTGGAACACCATCTCGTTCATCCCCAATGCAATGACTACCGGAGTCCCGGCAGATAGTTACCTCTATTTTGTACACTCCTATGCCGTCCCTGTAAGTCCCTACACAGTAGCAACAACCGAGTATCATGCGCCCTTCTCGGCAATGTTGCGTAGAGACAACTTCTGGGGATGTCAATTCCACCCCGAAAAATCGGGCAAAGTAGGCGAGTTATTACTATCTAATTTCCTTAACCAATAAAACCTATCATAATGCAACAAAATATAGAGATAATTCCTGCTATCGATCTTATAAACGGTGCTTGTGTACGCCTTTCACAAGGTGATTACGGAAGCACAAAAGTATACAATACCAATCCCGTAGAGGTTGCCAAAGCTTTTCAGGAGCGTGGCTACAAGCGTTTGCACTTGGTGGATTTGGATGGGGCTAAAGCCGGAAAACCCATGAATATTGATGTATTGCAACGTATAGCGACAGAAACCTCGTTAATAATAGACTACAGCGGAGGGCTTCGCACGGTGGAGGACATACGCGCAGCATTTGCAGCCGGCGCCGATAGTATTTGTTTGGGTAGCATTGCCCAGCGCAATCCTCAAACAACACTTACCTGGTTAGACGAGTTTGGTAAAGAACGTATTATTCTAGGATTTGATGTTCGCGGAAATGAGGTGTATACAGACGGCTGGAAAGTACGTACGGGTACAACCATCGATGAGCTGCTAAATTTGTATAGTGGCAAGGCCAAACGGATAATGTGCACCGATATTGCTACCGACGGCATGCTGCAAGGGACCAACGTAGCACTTTATGAACAACTAATGCGTCAATGGCCGGACTACTGCTTTATTGCCTCGGGTGGTGTATCAGGTCCTCGAGATATTGAACTTCTCAACGAAGCCGGTGTTCCTTACGTCATTGTGGGCAAAGCACTGTATGAAGGATTACTAAACTAAACTAAACCCTCTTATCATGTTAGCTAAACGAATCATACCCTGTCTGGACGTCAAGGACGGACAAACAGTAAAAGGCATAAACTTCTTGGAACTTCGCTATGCGGGCAATCCTGTCGAATTGGCAAAAAAATACAGTGATGAGGGTGCCGACGAGTTGGTATTCCTCGACATAAGCGCTACACACGAGAAACGTCCCACACGTTACGCGTGGGTGGAACAGGTGGGACGTGCCATTTCCATCCCCTTCACCGTTGGCGGTGGTATAACATGCGTAGACGATGTAGGTGCCATCCTGGCCTGTGGTGCAGACAAAGTAGCACTAAATAGCGCTGCATTAAACAGTCCCGAACTGATTACGGAAATTGCCGCGCGTTACGGACGTCAATGCGTAGTAGTGGCAATTGATGCTGCCTACGAGGAAGGAACCTGGCGCGTATATAAAAGCGGCGGACGTGTGGCAACCTCCAGAGAACTGTTTGAATGGGCTGCCGAGTGCGAGGCACGCGGTGCCGGCGAACTACTCTTTACCACCATGAGTGGCGATGGTACCCAAGCCGGATTTGCTTACGAAGCAGTAGACCAATTGGCGCGTCAACGCACCATCCCCGTCATAGCATCCGGAGGAGCCGGTAGTGCGGCCCACTTTGTAACCTTGTTCTCAACCACTGCTGCCGATGCAGCCCTTGCCGCATCCATCTTCCACTATGGAACAACCTCCATTGCCGAAGTAAAAGAAACATTGAAAAATAATAACATACCCACTAATACATCAAAACTATGAAAAATATTACACTAAACACACAACAACTACAATGGGATAACAACGGACTAATACCTGCAGTAATTCAAGACTCTCGTACCCGTGTGGTGCTAATGATGGGCTACATGAACAGTGAAGCCCTAGATAAAACACTTGTCGACGGACGCGTCTGCTTTTACAGCCGCTCCCGACAAAAACTGTGGACAAAAGGAGAAACAAGTGGAAACTTTCTTAACGTACAATCCATCCAATCCGATTGTGACAACGACACACTACTAATTAAAGTAATCCCCGAAGGACCAACCTGCCACACCGGAACCGACAGTTGTTGGGGCGAACAAAACAAAGAAGCCGACTTCCTGCTCTATCTGGAACGCTTTCTGCGTCGCCGTGCCGCCGACTCACCCGAGCAATCCTACACTGCCCGTCTCATTCGCAAAGGCATAAACAAAGTAGCCCAAAAAGTAGGCGAAGAAGCCGTTGAACTAGTCATTGAAGCCAAAGACAACAACGAATCCCTATTCCTAAACGAAGCCGCCGACCTAATGTACCACTACCTTGTCCTACTCATTGCCAAAGGCTACTCTCTGGAAGAGGTTTGCGACATTCTGCGCTCTCGCCACAAGGAATAAACTTGCTGCAACAACATAAAAATAATCCCTTTCTTTTAAATCTTATCTGTAGGATTAAAAAGAAAGGGATTTCTAGTTATCATTTTTCTTTATCTGCCAATTAGTTTACAACGTTTTGTATAGCCTCAATTTCGACTATTGACTATATGGGTTGATAATTAATATAGTTAACACATACAATAATTATGCACAGTAAACATAATGTTTGTAAAGCATAATTTATTTAATCTCATATAACGCAATCACCGGATTACTCATTTCATCAATATCCTTAAGCGTATTCGGTCTTTTCATTTTAGAATCAACTATCGTTGGGCTATTAATACAGCCTATAATACTATTTTTATATACACCATGGTATGTTTGTCTATAAAAAGGAAAACTCTTTGTGCCTCCAATTACTCCGTGTATATGCGTCTTATCGTCTATATTATAACGACAAGTATAGGTCATACAACGATGAATAAATGAAAAAATGTAATACTTATCAGTTATGATTAAATCACCAATATCACTAACTGGTCTAGTCGCAAAATCAAATCTAGACATGTATACGTCTTTATCATCTGTTGATCCTTTTCTGATAGATTCTGGCATAGAGTAGTCTTGAAAATCAACGGTCAATACTTCCTGAATATCCGTAGTATCAACTTTGTAAATAGAATAATTCCATGGATGTGAGGTATATATTGCATTGTTATGACTACAAAAAATATATTTGGTGCTATACGAAGTTCCATTTTGACTCTCTGGGAATGGTAGCATATAGCGGGTAGGTTGTTGTTGCTTTGTATCAATGCTGACAAGATTAAAATATTTCTTATCGGAAGTCGAAAAATTTGAATATAGTACAATTTGATTATCGAGTAACTCGAAATGAGAATACCAATCGTTCAGGTTTAATGTATTAATGAACCTCATCTCCTGAAGAGAATAATAAAGTAACTGTTTTCGCTGCCCGTCAAGTATGATTAGTCTATCGTTTTTAATATTGAAATCATCAATCTGAAGGTATTCCCCATTTCCGCGTCCTTTTTTCTGTAATTTAGTAAGATACTTTCCTGAAATATCGAAAATAAATAGGCTAGAAATACTTTTATTATAAGCCAGAATAAGGTTGTTTTGTATTTTGACCCTATCAATCTCTCCAATAAAGGATTCCTTATTAGTCTCTAGTGGGATGTATTGAACCTGGCTATATATGGAGTCAGCCGGTATGCCCGTAATCTTATCTCCATTATCAAGCGTAAGTGTTATTGTATTTGTTAACTGACGTGTATTACTATCTTGACATCCGACAAGTAGCATACAAAGTACAATAAGTTGAATAGTAAATAATTTGCTCATGGTTAGTCGTCGTATTAATCTATATATTATTATGTAAATATATAGATTAATTACATATATTCACATATTAATATGTTTAAGTATATTCTTATGAAAAATGTCTAAATCAAAGTTATCCATAATGTGAGCGAGGTCTAGGCTGTATTAACGATACTACTCCCTTTTTTTTCAATCACCTGAGTACGTTTTTAAGTTTAATTATTGTCCTAGAGAAAACGCATCATTCTTGATCTTATCATAATTATTTACATTCTATTTGAAACAATATGCCTCACTGTACCATTGTTTCCACGTTCCTAATTCCGAGTAGTTTGTGTCGATTATATTAAGGATGTCGTAGTTTGTGAAAGAACTGAACATCTTGTCTCCACATATCAATGCATTGTATTGCTCTATAGAGTTTTGTAGCATTGTGTTTTTAGAGTGATGGCAGACAGAAAATGTCACAGTTTGATATTCGGATTCTTTCTCTAAGGCAAATGCAAGTGAGTTTTCCTAACACCCCGTTAAGGGTTTCGACTAGCTTTCGGCAAGGTTACGACTAGGTTTCGACTACAATGTACCCCCAATAGTAGTACTAACCTAGTCGAAACCTAGTCGTAACCTAGTCGAAACCCTTAACAGGCTGTTAGGCGATTTTTGAGGTGATGAAGAAAGGAGAGGGGCAAAAACAGTTGGTTTGAAGGGCAATAATTTATGTTATTTGTTTTGTGCCACGCTCGTAAGATGCGTGGATTGAGAGTGCTAATTTGCGGATTCAATACTTTCGCCAAGTAGGTGTAGGTCCTCAATGCCGCAAATTTCTGTGGAGCATTCGCCAGTCCAACCGTTTTCCTGATTAACACCGGTGTATACTTTAATGAAATCGACGCCTGGAAGGTTTACGCGTTCGCCATTGGTGTTGACTGCCCAGTCTATGTCAATGGTTGCTTCTGTACCTGTGTTTATGTCATTGTCGGCATATCCATAGTGGAATTTATGAAGCACGTAGAATTTACCTTGTCCACTTTTGTCAATACCGTTTTGAGGTAGGCATGTGCCTTTAAATGTTAGTTTGTCGGCCGTGATCCACTGTGGGTAGTAGGGTTGGTTATTGTATTCGTTTTTGGCTCTATATCCGGAGTTGCCTTGATTATCTTCCCAGCGGATGTATGTGTTCCACTCGGTGGGATTTGTGGGTTCTTTTGTTGGGCGGTGGTAGGTGATTTCGTAGTTGTGGTATAGGTTAACGTTGTTTCCGGCCTCGACAGATGCTTGGTACCATATTTCGGCAGTGGGATCAATGTGTGCGCTACCGGCAATTTCATACCATTCATCGTTGTCCGGGATACCGTTTTGGTTGGCATCATAGGCCACCATGATGATGCCCGGTTCGCAGGAGCCGGTTGAAAGCATGCCGCCGTTTGATGATGAGGTTGAATAGGTGGCATTTCCTAGTATGCGGAAGTCGCGTTTCCCTTTAATATTTTTAATAGTATGGTCAAAGCCTACAATGACATACCCACCAAACCCGCCTAGAGATACAATGTCCCTTTTGTTGTGTCCGATGAGTTCCAGTACTTTTTGATTCATTGTTTCTTGTGTGTCGCCCTCCTCATAGTTGGGTTGACGATTAATGTATTGTCCAACAGCCGGCATGAAATCAATGACTTGGGTAATGTATGGCGTAGCTTTGGTTTCAATCTCTGGCTCTTGGTTAGCGACTTCGGTGTTGCTGCAGGATTGTAGTGCTGCTAAAGCTGCAACGGTTAGTAGGTAAATAGTTTTTTTCATTACTGTTATTATTTAATAGCTGTATTTGCGTGTTGTAGAAGTTTGAGTACGTTATTTTATTTGGGTGCAAAGATAGAATAAAAGATAGAACAGTATGATATTGTTGAGGTTAGTAGTATAAGAAAATAGGGGGAGATGTAATCCGTTACATTTACGTTGTGTATTGCTGTCTATGTACGGCGATGTTTGTGTATGTAGGAGCGAGGGGTAGAAAAGGCAGTAATGAAAGGCTATTATATATATTATATTTCATACCCCTCGCTTTATAGAATGTGTAGTTTTATATTTGTGTGTCTATGCTTTCGCCAAGTAAATGAAGATCCTCAATGCCGCTAATTTCTGTAGAACATTCGCCTGTCCAGCCGTTTTCTTGATTTACACCTGTATATACTTTAATGAAGTCTACTCCCGGAAGGTTTACGCGTTCGCCATTGGCATTGACGGCCCAGTCGATATCAATGGCAGCTTCGGTGCCTGTATTTATATCATTGTCCGCATATCCATAGTGAAATTTATGGAGTACATAGAAGGTGCCTTGTCCACTTTTATCAATTCCATTTTGTGGCAAGCAGGTGCCTTTAAATGTCAGTTTGTCGGCAGTAATCCATTGTGGAAAATAGGGTTGACGGTGAAATTCATTCTTGGTTTTGTATCCGGAGTTGCCTTGGTTGTCCTCCCAGCGAATGTAGGTGTTCCACTCGGCCGAGTTTGAGGGTTCGTTTGTGGGACGGTGGTAGGTTATTTCATAGTTGGAGTAGAGGTTGACGTTGTTGCCTGCGTCGGCAGATGCTTGGTACCATACTTCGGCAGTAGGATCAATATGTGCGCTTCCGGCAATTTCATACCATTCATCGTTGTCGGCAATACCGTTTTGGTTGGCATCGTAGGCAACCATTATGATGCCCGGTTCGCATGAGCCGCTGTTTAGCATGCCATTGTTGCCACCGGCGGAGAAAAAAGCGTTTCCCAATACTCTAAAATCGCGTTTCCCTTTAACGTTTTGGATGGTGTGGTCAAATCCGACAATGACGTATCCGCCATATCCGCCTAACGATACAAGTTCGCCTTTGTTGTGTCCTATAAGCTCCAATACTTTTTGATTCATGGTTTCCTGAGTGTCGCCTTCCTCATAGGCTGGTTGTTGGTTTACAAATTGTCCAACCGCCGGCATAAATTCAATGACTTTTGTAATATAAGGGGTTGCATTCTCGTTTGGGTTTACAGTTACGGTAGCCGTGTAACGTAGCGTAGCACGGCCTTGCGTTGCGCATAAGATAAGTTGGTATTGGCCCGGAAGTGGGAATGTGTGGGTTAAATTCTTAGTTTCGGCAATTGTCTTATCTTCCAGTAGCCATCGGTAACTAATACCTTCATCTGTTACTGTTGTTACATTGATAGTGATTGCTATGCCTGCCGTTGCTACAAGCCCTGTGGTTGGCACATCAATACGTATGTCACCTTGTTGAAGTGTGTAAACGTCCGTTTCGCTGCAGGACTCATTACAGGATTGTAATGCTATGAATGCAAGCACTGAGAGTAGGGAAATAATTTTTTTCATGATGAGGTGTTTTATTAGAAGTTATCGGTAAAGAAAATTCCGGCCGGGAAGTGTGTATAATTTTTATAGTTCTGTGATAGGGTAGGTGTAGGAGTGCTAAAGTTGAAAACACTGATGTTGTTTATCAGGTAGTTTAAACCATATCCTTTAATTGTAGTAAAATACACGTGTCCTGTTAATGGGTGTACGGCGAGATTGTTATAAGTCATTCCGGCATCCTCAACATGCTCTGTAACATCCGTGATGTATTCTGTTTTATCTTGGTTAAAGATGTGACGATAAATCCTTGTGGACGCATTACTAAAGTAGATAGTGTCGTTTTTAGCACTAAATGCGGGAGTAGCTCCAAAACCTGCCCCTATTTTGGCATCGTTTAGTGAGTTTGATTTAATGATTGTGTAATCTGTAGCATCAACCTTTAGGATTTGCGCAGGAGATGTTGTGCAGGACACCCACAGTTGGTTGTCATGGCTTTTTACTATGCCGGATACAGTGCCGGGCATAATGATGGTGTTAGTTACCTGTCCGTTGGATAGGACGTGAACGTTTTTACCTGCTGCAGCAAATACTTTATTGTTGATTACTGCCATACGGTTTTTGGCAGCTCCAGAGGTGCCGTCAATTAATGTTAGCTCGTTAGTGTTAAGGTTAAAGTAGTTGATACCTTTATTGTCTCTGATGTAGGCATTATTATCTATAACCGCAACATGGCTAGGCATAGATAATGAGGCAAGAGGAGTTTCGTAAGCAGAAACCTTTTTCATTGTTTCGGCATTTGCTACGATAAGACGTCCATCTCCGCCACCATTTTGTGACATAATGTATACTTTGTTGTTGGTGATGTATAGGTCCTGTGTGGTGTTGCCTAGAGAAGAGCCCGGGCCGTTGGCACGGCAGTAGATGCTGTCGGTGATGGAACCTTCAGGACTTATGAAAAGTAGTGTACCGTTACCTGTAGTCATGTTGCCTTCATTTAGTACAAAGGTTCCATGCTTGTATTTTCCATATACATGAAGAGTGAGTTGTTCGGTTTTTTGTTTTTTATCGGCATTTACTATAGTTACGCTGATGGTTTGTGAGCCTATTTCTGTAGGTGTGTATTTAAATATTGGCTCTTGGCATGCAATGGTTCCGTTAATTTGCCATTGTGTGGTGTACTCCTCGCAGTTGGTTACTACTGCTTTTAGCTCCAACTCCTTGTTTTGTACTATTTGCGCGTTGTTTTCAATACCTTCAATGACGAGTGATATCTCGGGCATTTCTATTTGAGGAATAATAACTTCCTCTTCGTTGTTACATGAGATTGTTATTGCACAAATGGCAAGTAGTAGGGAAAAGATGATTTTTTTCATGTCTGTTTCTATTTAATATTAACATAAGTAATTTCAAATATGAACAGGATCTACAGCAAATGGCACGGCGTTACACAATGGTAAGCTCAATAAATAAGTTCGAAGAATGCCTCTGTTGTGATTTGTTGCCTATTACCCGTAGACTGTAAATCCGTCAAAAGCAAGGCAGGTCTTCTGACTTATTCCTGTTTAAGCGCCTTCCCGGTTATAAACCAGTGGCAAAGAGTGCCTAAACCTATGTATCCTCAGTGAGGATTGGAACTTACAGCAGCGGGAACTGTCCGGGATTTACACCCGATTCCCTTTTAATTCGTTTCGCGGCATGATGCGCGCTAGGAAACCATTGCGGTGCAAATGTAATATTCTTTTTATAAAAGAAACAGTGTTGGTGTAAAATAATGTATAATGATGTAATAAAAAAAGCTCCCGAAATCAGTGATTTCAGGAGCTTTGTACCCAAAGCGGGAATCGAACCCGCACAGTATTGCTACTACTAGAGTTTGAGTCTAGCGCGTCTACCTATTCCGCCATCTGGGCTTGGTGTTTCATTATTTCGATGACAAAAGTAGGCATATTTTTTAATTCTGCAAACTTTTGTCCTTTTTTTTTATAACCTATTGCTTTTTTCTTCGTTAAACACAGTGTATTCTTAATGTTCAATACTCGTTTTTTGTCAGAAAACTCCCGATTGTCACAGACTTCGGGAGTTTTATTATTATGTTGGATATCAATGAGGTGTATCTGTATGTGTTATATAATCCCGTGCGAAATGGCATAGGAAACAGCCTCTGTAATGTTGGAGACGTCGAGTTTCTTGAAAATTCTGCGTTTAATGGATTTGACACCATCCTTTGAACGGAAAAGTAAATCGCTTATTTCATTTTCATTTTTACCTTGTATAGCTAACCGTAGTAATTCAATCTCAATTTCGTTTAGCTGGATCATCTCATCTTCTAACCAACGTTTAGCCTCAAAGGAGTACTTCCATAATTGTTTACTGTTCATTTTAAATATAACGGCATTCCCGGATGTTTGCTCTGTTGATAACTTTGAACTACATAGCATTAACCACGGTTTACCATCTTTGCTGAGGAAAACGGGAGTCATAGCAGCGTTAACCAGTTTGTCCTGTAGAAAATAATGATAACTAAGCGTATAGTCGCATTTCTCGGATAGATGCTTATTGTTCATAAATTCAAACCATGAGGAAATAAGCTCTACGGTCATTTTATTATCCGTATGGGGAGTGTAGGTTTTGCTAAATTCAATACCCATTTTTTGTACTTCAGCAGGAGTCATTCCGCATAGGAAAAGCGGATTGTTTGAGATATAGGGGACTTCTCCTTTGTAGAAGTCCACAAGATAAACACAGTCATTGGTTATTCTTGCCATGCCTTCAAGGATAGTGATAAATGCTTCCAGTTGAAGGTAGTATGAGTTCTCTATGTCCGATATATAGTTTTGAAATGCGTTGAAGCCCTTGATACCCATGTCTAAATGCTAATAGTTTAATAACAAAGTGGTTATATGCTTATTACGAAAAAAGGTTATAATTGATTGCCTCTGTTGTGGTTAAAATTAGATGAGGCCGTGAGATATAGCAAACGACACAGCTTCTGTAATATTAGCTACTTCTAGTTTCTTAAAGATACGTTGCTTGATAGATTTAATACCATCTTTTGAACGAAAGAGGAGATTACTTATTTCAGTTTCGTTTTTTCCTTGAATGGCTAGACGAAGAAGGTTTTGTTCAATGTCATTTAAAACTACTAATTCGTCCTCAATCCAACGCTTCCCCTCGGATGAGTAGCGCCAGAATTTGTGGCTATTCATTTTAAATATTCTTCCGTTTCCAGAGCAATCATGTACAGATATCTTAGTGTTACAAAGTACATATTGAGGTCGTCCATCATCGTCCAATAAAATGGGTGTCATTGTTGCATTAACAAGTTTGTCTTGGAGGAAATAGTTGTAGTCAAGGGTATATTTGCATCGCTCAGCTACAGGAAGCGATGTAAGAAACTGAAACCACGATGAGGTAAGTTCTATTTGAAGTTTATGATCAGCCTCTGATATGAATTCCTGATTAAAGCGAAACCCAAGTTCTTTGATCTTTGTAGGTTCCAGACCACACAGAAAGAGAGGGTTAAATGAGATGTAGGGTATTTCGCCTTTCTTAAAATCAATAAGATAGACACAATCATTGGTTATTCGTGCAATACCGTCTAACATTTGGATGTATGTATCCAAAAGGAATGGCATTTCAGGATTTAGCATTTCACTATATGTGTGATTACATTTACTCATCTGTTTTTTACTATATCTATTTATATATTAAATGGATGAGAAAAGTTATCCTTCTTCTTTTAAAAAAATATAATGAGTTGGCGCAGAGCGCCAACTCATTATATTTTATAATATCGTTCAACGATATCAAATAGCAGATCAATGGTCTGTTCCTCACCAAGTAATGAACTATTAATTGTAATGTCGAAGTATTTAGAGTCACCCCACGACTGGTCAGTGTAATAAGTGTAGTAAGACGCCCGATCCTTGTCTGTTTTTCTTATCAGCTCTTCTGCTGCTTTATGCGACAATTTACGGCGTTTGGCTACACGTTTTATTCTGTCCTCCATGTTTCCTGTAATGAAAACGCGTAGAGGCTTATACTCGCGTAGTATATAGTCTGCACAACGACCCACCATGACAAAGTTTTCCGTCTCGGCAAGTTTACGCATCACTTTGGCTTGAATGGTGAACAGTGACTCGCTTGATAGATAGTCCTCCGTTGGAAGTATCATGGAGTGCATATTAAAGCCCATGGTTACGGAGTGTAAAAATCCGCCCGACTTATTTTCGTCCACACGTTCAAAGAATTCTTTGCCTATACCGCTCTCTCGCGATACAACCATGAGTAACTCTTTATCATAGAATTTGCAATTCATACGTTTTGCCAACTCTTCGCCAATGTAACGTCCGCCGCTACCAAATTGTCTACCAATGGTGACTATTTTATTTTTCATGTTTAATATTTGTTTGGGTTATTTCTCTTGCCAGTCATTCCCCTCACGTATCAACTCCCTCAATGCATTGATGGCTTCCTCTTGAGGAATACCAATGCGTACCAGCGTTTTTCCTTTATATAGATTTACTTTTCCATTTCCGGCACCTACATATCCGTAATCGGCATCGCCCATTTCGCCCGGTCCGTTTACCACACAGCCCATAACTGCAATTTTAAGTTTATTGAGATGGGAGAAAGCACTTTTTACTTGCGCCACCGCCTCTTGTAAGTTAAAAAGAGTACGTCCGCATCCCGGACAACTAATAAACTCCGGTTTAAAGCGTCGGCTACCAGCACTTTGAAGTAAATTACGGCTAAGCGCCAATTGTTGTTCTGGTTGACCACCATATAACCAAATACCCGCAATAGCCTTGTCTATAAGTAAACCGCCAAGCTGTGCTGCAAGGCGTAAAATGTGGGTGTCAAACTTACATTTCACAATTACCGGATTACCGCAAGTTTCCAACACAAGGAGCTGTTTGCGCAGTAAATGAACATTTGGATGCTCGGTACTTAGTACAATGGTTGTATTTTTATGTGCGCACAATACGTTTAAGAAATCGTGGTGTAACTCATCTTGAATATCAATCTCTACATAGCAATTATCTGCTACAGGCATGTCCAAAAGTTGTAAAGGCGTTACCACTGGTACTGTGTTGCTATTGTATGAGCGTGCTTGCTGAAGTTGTTCAAATGGAACAACAAGCTTTGTTTGCTGTGGTAATAAAGCAATTAACGCCGATGGTTGTTCCATGTAGATAATGTCTGGCGAACGCAATGTTGACGTATATTGATCCTGCTCCACCGTATATGCTAAGGTATCGGTAATCATACCCTCATTCAAGGCTGTTACATCGGCCACAATTACGGGACGCGTAAGATTACCCTTAACGCTTACGCGTGGAGTAAACATAGGGGTTATGTATTGACAAATCTCTTTTGCTACCGGGATTTCAGCCTCCGGCTCTTCTGTTAGGGAAACTCGAATAGTGTCGCCAATACCTTCGTTAAGCAGTGTACCTATACCAATAGCGCTACGAATACGTCCGTCCTCGCCTTCTCCGGCTTCTGTTACACCTAGATGCAGCGGGTAGTTCATTCCCTCTTTTTCCATTGCTTTAACCAATAAGCGGACTGCTGATGTCATTACTACACAGTCGCTGGATTTAAGGGATATCACAACGTTGTTAAATCCTTCGGTGTGGCATATTCGCAGATATTCCATGGTTGCTTCCACCATCCCTTCAGGGGTATTGCCATAACGACTCATAATTCTGTCAGAGAGTGAGCCATGGTTGGTTCCAATACGTACCGCAGTGTTATGCTCTTTACAAATGGTTAAGAACTCCATAAATTTAGAGCGTAGACGCTCCAACTCCTCCGCATACTCTCCGTCGGTGTAGTTCAGTTCTTTAAATGTTGCGCGTTTATCAACAAAGTTTCCGGGATTAATACGCACCTTCTCAACATAGCGCGCTGCTACCATGGCCGCATCGGGCGTAAAGTGGATATCAGCACTTAACGGAGTAGTATATCCTCTTTTTGTTAGTTCTTCGCGTATATTTTTTAAGTTTTCAGCCTCTCTTACACCTTGTGCAGTTATCCGCACCAGTTGTCCACCAGCCTCAATGATACGAATAGCTTGCTCTACGCATGCCTCCGTGTCCATTGTTGAGGTGTTAAGCATGGACTGTACCACAATAGGAGCATTGCCACCCATTGTTAGTGTTCCTATTTGTACCGCCGTTGTCGTACGGCGATTTGTTGTATTATGATTTGTTGTCATTTTGGATTTTAGCTTTTTTGTAGAGTAACTTTAAACTCATCGTTTAGTACCAATATTCCGGCAAAGGTTTCGCCCCCTTCGCCTTTAAAACCGGTTAGTTTTCCTGTTTTACGTTTTTGTACTAGTTGTTCCACCTGTTTTTGTGTCAGTTTTTTACCGGACACCTCCATAGGTATCAAAACATCGCATCCCTTGCCATAGCGTTTACATCCCCATGCGCTTTTACCTTTTACAATCTCGGCTTCTCCACATTTAGGGCACATTAGTGGACCCTCTTCCTTAGGTTCCTTTGGAGTGCGGGTACGTTTGGCTGGTTTCTTCTCTTCTGTTTCGGTTTCTTCGGCTGTTTCCTCTGCTACCGTAGTTACCTTATCGTTGGAGTATTTCACATAATGAATAATTTCATTAACCATTTGTTTTAACTCCTCCATAAAGTCGGCAACCGCATAGGTGCCGTCCTCAATTTGTCGCAATTTACGTTCCCATTGTCCTGTCAGCTCAGCCGACTTAAGCAACTCATTACGTATGGCGTCAATTAACTCCATACCTGTTTGTGTTGGCAATAGGCGTTTTTTATCCTTGCGTATATATTTACGTTTAATTAGTGTCTCAATAATACCTGCGCGTGTTGACGGGCGACCAATGCCATTTTCCTTCATTAAATCGCGCAGTTCCTCGTCTTCAACCATCTTTCCGGCAGTCTCCATAGAGCGTAATAAATCTGCCTCTGTCATGTACTTAGGCGGTTGCGTCTCCTTTTCAAGCAGGTCAGGAGTGTGTGGGCCATGTTCGCCAACCACATATTCCGGAAGGACGTTCTCTGCATTTTGTTGTTTTTCCTTGGTAGGGAATACTACACGCCATGCCGGGTCAATAATCTGTTTGCCGGTGGCTTTAAATGGAAAATCTGCCACAGTTGCCATTACCGTGGTATTCGCAATTTCGCAGTCAGGGTAGAATACGGCAATAAACGTCCGTGCCACCAAATCAAAAACGCGTTTTTCGTCGGGTGTCAAATCATAGGTAAACACGCCGGTGGGAATTATGGCATGGTGATCTGTAATCTTCTTGTCGTTAAATACCTTTTTTGATTTGCGTAATGGTTTACCGTTTAGTAAAGGTTTTATAATTTCCTCATAGGGTTTTAAACCTTGCAATATTTTAGGTACTTTGGCATAAATGTCGTTGGGCAAAAAGTTTGTGTCTACGCGAGGATAGGTGGTAACTTTCTTTTCATATAGTGATTGGATAATTTTTAGTGTTTGATCAGCACTAAATGCAAACTTACGGTTACACTCCACCTGTAAAAGAGTTAAATCGAACAACTTAGGAGGATGCTCCATCGCTTTCTTACGCGTTACATCGGTAATGTAAAGCTCCTCTTTTGCAATAGCCTCAATAACCTGTTGCGCTTGCTCCACTGTTGAGTATCTACCCTCAGTACTGGAAAATACGCCTTCGCGATAGGTGGTTTTAATTTCCCAGTACATCTCAGGTTTAAAATTATCAATCGTCTTTTGACGTTCCACTAAAATGGCTAAAGTGGGGGTTTGTACCCTTCCAATGGACAATACACCATTTCCTCCACCAAACTTCATCGTATAAGCGCGAGTGGCATTCATGCCCAATAGCCAATCGCCAATAGCGCGGGCAGAACCTGCAGCATATAAAGAATCAAACTCTGTAGCATCCATGAGCTTTTCAAATCCCTCCTTTATTGCCTCTTCTGTCAGTGACGATATCCATAAACGTTTCACCGGTACACCACATTTTGCTTTGGCAAGTACCCAGCGTTGAATAAGCTCTCCTTCCTGGCCGGCATCCCCACAGTTTATAACCTCGTCGGCTTTTGCTACAAGTTGCTCAATAACGGAAAACTGTTTTTTTATCCCTTCGTCTTCTATTAGTTTAATTCTAAAACGCGAGGGAATCATGGGTAATGTAGCCATGTTCCAATACTTCCATTTCTCCGTGTAGTCATTAGGTTCCTGCAGACAACAAAGATGCCCAAACGTCCATGTAACGCAATAGCCATTCCCTTCTAAATATCCGTCACGGCGCGTGGTAGCTCCTAGGATAGTAGCAATTTCTCTGGCAACACTTGGCTTTTCGGCAATACACATCTTCATAGGCACGTCTCTTTTTTGTCTAATAATCAGAAATCTAATAATAGGCAGGAATGTGTTTTTGCACACCTTGCTCTCTATGCAAAGATAGCCAACAATGCTGAAATTGAAAATGAGATTGCCGATAATTATAATGCAAAAAAACAGAGCCGACTCTCATTGTGTGGAGTCGGCTCTGTTTTTTATTGTTTAACGGTTGGCTTTTGCGGTTGTTTTACTTTGCTTGGTTCGTTAATCCAAGTTAGTTTATGCCACAATTGCTCCAGTGGTCCTTGCTTGTGGTGCTGCAACCAGTATTTGCAAAATGCAATCTGTGCAAGCATAACGGCAATTCCAATTAAAAGGCTGCCTGCAATACCAACGTGCGCGGCTAAACCAAATGCAAATGGAAAAAACAATATACTTCCAATTATGGATTGTGTAATATAATTAGTTAAGCTCATCTTTCCGTAAAAACGTAAGCCGTCAGTCATGTTTCTAAAGGCATCGCTTTGATACAATATCACAAATGTGGAAATAAGAATTGCTGTAAACGCAATATTGTACCACATGGTAAATATAATTTGTAAAGAGTTTGTTGCAGAAGTTTTTGCAACATAGAGTACAAAACAACCAATAAAACCGGTTACTAGTACTTTACTCCAAAAGGATATGGCACGGTTAAAGTAATCGCCTTTGGCTAAAATCATCCCCATAATAAATAGTCCGGGAGCTTGTAGTAAACGGCCGGCATCCACAGCCCAAAATAGGCTTGCAATTTGCCCGGTGGTAATGTTCGTAACAATCATTTGCCAAAAGTTACCTTGGTCGGTCACTGTTTTTAGGGCGGGATAGTAGCTATTATCAAGCACGGTAGGAATTAAATTTATTCCTAAACATTCCAATAATTCAATAGGCTGAATTAAGAACAAAAGCGCAATTGCCAATAAGGCTTTTTCGGACAATTTGCGAAGCGGAATCATTACAAATCCCATCACAGCAAATAACAATAATACATCGCCGCCCGGGAAAAATGCTGCATTAAGAGTGGCAAATCCCATTAAAAGTACTAATCGCCAGGCAAATCGGCTGCCAAAGTCTCTACCCAACATCTCTTGATTGCGTTGCTGAATAATAAAGGTGAAGCCAAACAATAACGCGAAGATGGTATAACTTTTACCTGCAAAAATGAAAAAGAGGCCGTCCCAAACACTCTGATTTATTAATTGCATTGTCGCACCACTCGGTTCCGGGTACACCCCGTAGATAAAATGTTCAATAAAGTGAAGAAGCATAATTGCAGCTACGGCAAACCCTCTAAGAGCATCAACCACAACTATGCGGTTTTGTTTTGTTGTTGAAATCATTTGTGTATTATTTTATTCAAAAACAAATATAGAATAAAACAAACAAAACAAATTGATAATGAGAGTTATTTGATTAATTAAAAAATTGGATCTCTAAACCAATAGTTAATACCGTCAATTGTAAACCTTCTTGTTCCCGATTTTAATTTGCCCGAACCGGATTGGGATTTAGGAAAATAGGTATATGTATAGGAACCAATATTTTTAATTTTTCCGCTTTCATAATTGTTAAACGTGCTGTAATACCTTATAGGAGTAGTACCAATGGATTTAATCTTTCCAAATTCGTAATCGTGAAATGAAGAGTAATATGTAAAACGTGTACTACCAATGGTTTTAATCTTTCCTTTTTCATAATCATTGAAAGCGGAGTAATAGGTAAACCTAATATTCCCTGCCGTTTTTAATTTTCCCACCTCGTAGTCATTAAAGTCCGAGTAGTAAGTAAAGTTTATATTGTCAAGTCGTTTTACCTTGCCGGCCTCGTAGCTGTGAAAGTCCGAATAATATTCCACATGTCGTGTTTCATCATCAATAAAATCAATAATGTTGCCATAAACATCCATTACTATACGGCCTGCTCCTTTTATTTCTACCGTTAGTATCATTTCTCCGGTACTGTTTATACGTACTTCTTTTAGCTGTGCAAATACCGTATGTGATATTAAAAGCAGTATAATGCTACTTATCCATTTTCTTATCATAATTTTCATGTGTTGTGATTGTAACATAAAAATACAATTATTTATTCATTATCAAAATGGAAAATGCCATGTTTTAAATATAGTATATAAACTGTATAATGTTCTTCAAAGTATATTTATAACCCTGCCTGGTGTGTTGTTGCTTTTCCTATGAGTTATTCAATAATGTTATATATAGATACTGCTATATACATGTATAATATTTTACGGCGTTAGCGATTCGAGTAACTACTACTTAATACCCTTTCTATATCTCATTCAGGTTTCATTCAGGTATGATAGTGGTTTCATTCAGGTTTAGGGGGTCAAACCTGAATGAAACCTGAATGAAAGCTGAATGAAACCTGAATGAAACCCCAAGAGGGTGAAGAGAGGATGAGGTTTTGGTGCGAAGAGTTGGGAGGGATGCGTGTTGATTTAAGGTTTATGATGTATTAAATGGAGATTAATGCGTCATTTTATGGTATTCTGAATAATTTCTTGGCGCTGTTAAGTGCTTTTTAAGTGATGAGGAGCGTTTTTTGTTATTAGTGATTAAACTATTTGTGGAGAATTTATAGAGTAATTAGGCAAGAATACAGGATTTTTCCGCTGTCAAGCAGAATTGATTCGATAACATGATATTTTTTTTCAAAAAAAATGAGGTAGCTAACTACTCATTCTGTTAACACTTTAGCCTAAAAGTGGCGAAATACCTCGAAAAATAATTTGCGAAATAATTTGGAGGGTAAGAAAAAAGCTCTACTTTTGTATCCGCAATCAC
>JBOGCH010000001.1:0-110060 GCA_051656645.1 Marinifilaceae bacterium | reverse complement strand
CTTAATGCCTATTTAATAGGGTGTAACCAGAGTGCGGGTAGAGAGCAACCGGGGGGAGAGTGTGGCCAAGTTTACTTGGTGTATTAGTGTGGTTTATGAGTATATATGTTTATGGAATATTAGTTATGGCAATTTATAGGTGGGATAAATACCGGTGGTTTGCTAAGAAAAGACAGGAGTAACTCTCTATTTTGTGAAATTAAATAGGTTAGATGGTACATACTTTTATAAAAATGCGTTATAATTGTATTACAGTTTTAATATTGGAGCGTTATACTCCGTATAAAACGTAATAATTAAGAAAATACATATAATAGGGATAATAACTAAAAGATATATGGGCAATTCGTTGATAGGAATAAATAGTGAAACGTGTATCCGTTGTGGACATTGCGTAAAAGTGTGTCCGGCATATATTTTTAAGCAGGATGATACAAGTAAATTGATAACTGCATGCCATGAGGAAAGTTGTATAGGGTGTGGACACTGTGTTGACTGTTGTCCGCAAAATGCTATTGAACATAAGGATTTCCCGGCTCACACGGTACATTCTATTGATTATAATGAGTTGCCATCTCCCAATCAGGTAGAGTTGCTTTGTCGAGTTAGACGCTCAAACCGTGCATTTACAAAAAAGCCGGTGCCTCGTGACATGATTGAGCGTATATTGGAGGCTGCACACAGAGCTCCTACGGCTAGTAATAAGCAAACGGTGAGCTTTACTGTGGTAACCAATAAGGATGTTTTGGATAAAGTATCAAGATTTACGCTCGATGTGTTTGGCGGTGTTGCAAAGAAGTTGGAGAATCCCTTTTTGCGTCCGGTGTTAAGCCGTGCATTGCCTGAGGTTTATGCTTATTTGCCGGTTTTTCATAGATTGATGGATGAGTATAAACTTGGTAAGGATTTAATATTACGCGGGGCCCCTGCAGCTATATTTATTCATACCCCTTCGGATAGTAAGTTTGGAAGTCAGGACTCTAATTTAGCTTATCAAAACGGATCCCTTATGGCGGAGGCTCTGGGAGTGAGTCAATTTTACCTGGGCTTTGTATGTTCTGCTCAGAAACAGGCAGGCAAAGGCGCTTTAGAAAAGCTATTGGGAATTGATGGGACAATACATGCTGCTATGGCACTTGGAATGCCGGCTTTTCGCTTTCCAAACTATACGGATAGAAAATCTATAAATGTAAATTTTATTGAGTAATTATGCTTACCTATCTTATTATCGGAGTTACCGCTATATTATCTTTTGTGTGCTTTAATAATTTCCAAATATCTCAATGGTTATCGTTAAAGCCATATAATATTGTCCATAAGGGGCAGTGGTATCGAATTATTACACATGGTTTTGTACATGCGGATTGGGCTCATTTGTTGGTGAATATGATAACATTTTGGTCCTTTGGTATTTATATGGAACAAGTTTTGCATGCAGCCGGTAATAGGGGGGGAGGAGCATTTCTGTTATTATATTTTGGAGGAATGATATTTGCGACAATTCCGGATATAATAAGGTATCGTAATGCTGTTTGGTATGCCTCAATAGGAGCCTCCGGAGCAGTGTCGGCCGTATTGTTTGCTGCAATTTTTATAAATCCGTGGAGTAATATTTTGTTTTTTGGGGTAATTCCTATACCCGGAGTACTGTTTGGAGTGCTGTTCCTTGTGTATTGTAAGTTTATGTCACAGCAACATAGTGATAATATAAACCATACTGCTCACTTTTTAGGAGCAGTGTATGGTTTCTTTTTGCCGGGATTATTGTATCCGCATTTATGGCAAGCGTTCTTTAACCATTGGCGTACTTAGGTCTTATTCAAAGAACTCGTCGTTAAAGTTAAGGAGGAATACTTCTTTGCGTCCGCGCGTGATGGCTGTATATAACCATCGCCAGTAATCATCGTTTTGCATCTCTTCCGGTAGCCACCCTTGATCAATAAAGACAGCTTCCCACTGTCCTCCTTGAGATTTATGGCCAGTTATGGCGTATGCAAATTTCATTTGTAAAGCATTATAGTAGGGGTTTTCCCGAATTTCGTCATAACGTTTCTTCTTGGCTTTAATATCCGCATAGTCTTGCTCAACGGCACGAAAGAATTCTAATTGCTGATTATAGGTTAGTGCAGGCGACTCGGACGTTAGCGTGTCGAGAATAACTTGTGCCTCTATTTCCTCCTCATAGTTGTCTAGATTTAGGGTAGTGGTGGCAAAGCGCATATTATATAACTCACTGTTTCTTCCCACGCGGCGTACAGTTGCAATTTCTCCATTTGCGATAAAGTCTATTTTGTCCGATTTCTTACTCCAGAAGTAATTGTTTTTTACAATCATAATGCGGTCGCCTGAGCAGAACTCTTCCTCGTAGTACAGAATGCGTGCGCGGATCCCTTCGTTAAATCGGTTAGCACGTTTATTAGAGCGTGTAATAACAATGGTGTCCTCAATGCCATATTTACTATAGCATGTCTCAATGCATTCCAAAATTTCGCTCCCGTCAATGCGCTTTATGTCCTTAAACGTTGAGAGTTTAAATAGTGGATTTGCTCCCGTACCTATAATGTTGCGGAGTATGGTTGCGTTGAATAAAATGCCGGATGTCTCGGCCTGTCTCATAATTTCTCGTAATTGGGCTTGGTATACATTAAATGAGTACAGGAAGCGCAGTTCATCGGTGGAGAGAGCGGGACTTTGTTCAATACCAACGGGAGGTAACTGAGCCTCGTCGCCAATAAGGACAACGCGGTTTCCGCTTCCGTTATATACAAATGCCATTAAATCGTCCAATAAGCGCCCGGTTCCAAAATTACTCTCGGTGCAAGCATTGGAAATCATGGAGGCTTCGTCCACGAAGAAAATAGTATTCTTGTTTTTATTAAAACCCAAATTAAAGGCTCCATCTACGTCTCCGTTTTTTTGACGATATACATATTTATGTATTGTATAGGCTGTGTGGTGCGCATAGGAACCTAAAACCTTAGCAGCCCTACCTGTTGGAGCTAGCAAGACAACAGGACTCTCAACTGATTTTAAGGCTGCTACAAAGGCTGCAATAAGCGAGGTTTTACCCGTACCGGCAAAGCCTTTAAGTAAAAAAATAGAGTCCGAATCGGTGTCAAAAAGAAACTCAATAAAAATGTCCACAGCGTCCATTTGTCCCTGTGATGGTTCCATTCCAAATTGAGTAAGTACTATATCTTTAAAATGTTGGTTAATCATTATCAATTTTGTCGCTTATTGTGCGGTTAATTTAATTTTTTTGCTAATTTTGCCTTCGTCTATATAGGTTTGTGCAAGAAGTTACGCTTACGTTTGAGATGTGGATACAAAGGTAGCTATTTTCTTTACAAGTAGAAGATTAGCCGTGGACCTTTGTGCTGGTGTGAAGACATTTATGTAATTATAACAAAATTAATAAAATATGAAAAAGATTATTATTCAAGTTCTTCTATTAGGAGTAATTGGTGTGTTGGGATTTTTATGCTATAACAGCATCATGATTCCTCAACGTTTTACTGAGATCAAGAAGCAACGTTACGATGCAACAATTGCTCGTTTGAAAGATATCCGTTCAGCACAAGAGGCTTATAAGGATGCTTTTGGAGGTTATACTTCAAGCTTTGACTCTTTAATTAACTTTGTAAAGTATGATTCAGTAAAAGTAGTACGTTCAATCGGTTCTTTAACTGATGATCAAATTGATCAAGGAATGACTGAGGAAATGGCAATCCGTCAAGGACTTATTCTTCGTGATACAATCCGCGTTGCTGCTTTGACTACAATCTTTACTGAGGACTATAACGTAGATGCGTTACGTTATGTGCCATTTACAAAACAACAACATCAGTTTAAAATGGCATCGACAACACAAATAAGTGATCAAGGTGTTGTTGTACCTTTATTTGAAGCTCGTGTTTCTAATATGGTTATTTTTGAAAATATCCGTGATGAGTATGATGAGCAATTAAAAGAAGAAAATGGTGAGCGTCTACGCCTTAACAAATATCCTGGACTAAAAGTGGGTGATATTAGAGAGGCTAATAACAACGTTGGAAACTGGGAGTAATTTCATACATTATGAATTATATCAGTGAACGGTTTGTAGAGGCAAACTCCACACAATATACGTTATCCATCCGCCTACAGGCGGATGGATTTTCGTTTATGGCCCGAGACGAAGAGAGTTTATTGGCATTAAAGGAGCGTAGATTGATAAGTGAGGAGGATACGTTGGAAACGCTGTTGTTAAGTGAGCCAATGTTATTATTGCCATACAGGAAGTGTTATATTTTTGTTGAAAATAAGGACAAGATAATAATTCCCGAAGTGTTCTTTAATCCGGAGACGGTGTCGAAAGTATTCGCTTTGTCATGTCCGGTATTGCCTGGTTCGACTTTAGTTTATAATCATGTAAAGAGCGTATATGCTTATGTGGTTCAGGCATGGGATACGGCAATAACATCTTTAGTAGCAAAGCATTTTCCAACAGCGAAGATGGTAAACGAACTATCGGCTATAGGTTTTAATTTTAAGGATGGGGTAAGCAATAGTTGCAGATTATTAATAGATATCCATGCTAACCATTTTAATTTTATAATTCTAGAGAACAAGGAATTATTGTTTTATAACGCTTTTGGATATAACACTACAACGGATATTATTTATTACATTTTGAATACGCTGCAACAAGTAGCTATAAAAGAAATATCGGATTGCTACGTAACGGGTGTTATACCACAAGGAATGGCCATGTTAGAAAAGTATATTCCTAATATTACATACAAGGGCGCTGAGGAGTTAATGCGCCTATGTAACTTAAATGGCAAGGAACAAGCCAAATACATTAATCATTTAACAATGCACGAATGCGAATTATAAGCGGAACCCATAAAGGACGAATGATATTTCCTGATAAGAGTTTTTCGGCACGTCCAACAACGGACTTTGCCAAGGAAAATGTATTTAATGTAATTAATAAATACATTGATATTGAAGATGCTACGGTGCTTGATTTGTTTTCAGGGACAGGTAGTATTAGTTATGAATTTGCATCGCGTGGAGCCAAGAGTATTGTTGCAATAGAGATAAACCCTAAGCATTACGCTTTTATAAAGAAGACCGCTGCAGAACTAAAGTTTAACAATATTGATATATTCCGTACGGATATATTTATTGGTTGTAAGAAACTTAAAGGGAAGACGTTTGATATTATTTTTGCAGATCCACCTTATGACCTACCTAAGATTAAAGAGGTACCTGCAGCTATTTTTGATAATGAGTTGCTAAAAGAGGGTGGGATTGCAATTGTAGAGCATCCTGCTTCAGTTGATTACTCATCTCATCCGCGCTTTATAGAGCATAGGAAATACGGGAGTGTAAATTTCTCGCTTTTTCAATAGAAAATAAAAAATAGCGACCATTTGGTCGCTATTTTTTATTTATTAATTCTCATCGTCCATATAATCATATAAAGGATCACAGGTACACATTAAGTTACGGTCTCCGTATCCGTCGTCAACACGTCCGCAATGAGGCCAATATTTATTATCGGCAATCCACTTAAGCGGATAAATTGCTTTTTGGCGAGAGTAGCTATGGTTCCATTCATCGGCTGTAGCAACCATGTGTGTATGTGGAGCGTTTTTAAGTACGTTGTCCACTTTGTCTTGTCGACCTTCACCTACTTCAATCATCTCTTCACGTATCGTTTTCAATGCTTCGATGAAACGGTCAAGCTCTTCTTTTGGTTCACTTTCTGTAGGTTCAACCATTAGGGTTCCGTGTACAGGGAATGAAAGCGTTGGAGCATGGAAACCAAAGTCCATTAAACGTTTTGCAATGTCAAGCTCATTAATACCATATTCTTTATTAAAGGCATTACAATCCCAAATCATTTCATGTCCTACGCGACCTTTACTACCGGTGTAAAGTATTTTAAAACCTAATTTAGCGAAAGCTGAAGCTAAGTAATTGGCATTGACAATAGCCATAGAAGTAGCCATACGTATTCCTTCTGCGCCTAGCATTAATAAATAGCCATAGGTTACAGGAATCATTCCCACCGATCCGTAAGGAGCAGCTGCTACTGCATGTATTCCGTGCTCTCCGCCTGTTTTAACCATTGGGTGTGAAGGAAGGAATTGTACCAAGTGCTCGGCAACACAGATAGGGCCTACACCAGGACCTCCACCACCGTGAGGCATAGCGAAAGTTTTGTGAAGATTTAAGTGACAAGCGTCAGCACCTATAAAGCCAGGGCTAGTAAGTCCACATTGTCCATTCATGTTAGCTCCGTCCATAAACACTTGTCCGCCATATTGGTGAATAGTGTCAGTCAATTCACGAATGCCTTCTTCAAAGATACCGTGAGTGGAAGGATAGGTAATCATACATCCCACTAAATTATCTTTATGTTGCTCTGCTTTTGCTTTAAAATCGGCAATGTCAATATTCCCTTTCTCATCGCATTTTGTTACTACAATATCAAATCCTGCCATTGTGCTTGATGCCGGGTTTGTACCGTGAGCTGATGCAGGGATGAGAATTACGTTTCTGTGTCCTTGTCCGCGTGAAATGTGATATTGACGAATTACCATTAGGGCAGCATATTCGCCAGCTGCTCCTGAATTTGGCTGTAGACTACATCCGGCAAAACCAGTAACAACGCTAAGCATTTTCTCGGTTTCCTTGATCATTTCTTGGTATCCTTCAGCTTGTGAGAATGGTACAAATGGATGAATGCCACCAAACTCTGGCATTGTAATAGGAAGCATTTCAGCTGCAGCATTTAACTTCATTGTACAAGAGCCAAGAGAAATCATGGATGTTGCCAAGGTAACGTCGCGACGCTCAAGATTTTTCATGTAACGCATCATGGCGCTTTCAGAACGGTAAATGTTGAAAACAGGTTGTTGTAAATACTCGTCGGTACGAAGCATGGTGCTATCTAATCCACCTTCCGTGTCGGAGAATGTTACGTGTTCTGCAGTTTTACCGGCAGCTTCAGCGAAGATTGAGATAATTGCGTTAATTTCGTTTTCATTAATCTTCTCGTCTGTTGATAAACCTACACTTGTACATCCGCAGGGACAGTAGAAAAGGTTAATTTCTTTAGACAGGGCATTATCTCTAATTTCTTCCTGTGTTACACCTTGTGGAAGGGTGAAACGCAATGTGTCAAAGAATTTATCATGTTGTAATGCATATCCGTATTTTTGGATCTCTTTTGCTAAAATCACGGCTGCGCTGTGTGCATGTTTTGCAATGCGTTGTAATCCTTCGCGTCCATGGTATGCCGCAAAGAAACCAGCCATAGTGGCATTTAATGCTTTTGCTGTACATATGTTTGATGAAGCACGTTCGCGTTTAATGTGCTGCTCGCGCGATTGTAGAGATAAACGTAGAGCCTTGTTTCCTTGAGCATCTACTGTAACGCCGATAATACGTCCCGGAATGTTACGTTTAAATTCGTCACGTGTAGCTAGGAATGCTGCATGAGGACCGCCATACGCCATAGGAATACCAAAGCGTTGAGTTGTGCCTAAAACAATATCGGCACCCCATTGTCCCGGAGGTGTTAATATGGCTAAACTTAATAAGTCCGCACCAACAGCTAATAATGCACCATTTGCATGCACTTTATCTGCGAATGCTTTATAATCGCGAACTTCACCGCTTGCTGCAGGATATTGTACAAACGCACCAAATACGTCCGGAGTAAATTCAAAGGTCTTGTAGTCGCCAAATACAAGCTCTATTCCCATAGGGGCTGAGCGTGTAATTAAAACATCGCGAGTTTGCGGGAATACGTTCTCGTCAACGAACATTTTATTCGCATTGGCTTTCTTTTTATCTTTTCCTCGTAGGGCGTACATCATTTGCATAGCCTCAGCTGCCGATGTCCCTTCGTCAAGGAGTGAGCAGTTGGTTAGCGGCATGCCTGTAAGCTCAACAATCATCGTTTGATAGTTTAAAAGAGCTTCCAAACGTCCTTGTGACACTTCAGCCTGATATGGAGTGTAAGAGGTGTACCATGCTGGATTTTCCAGAATGTTACGAATAATCACCGCTGGTGAGATAGTATCGTAATATCCACATCCGATAAATGAACGGTACAGTTTATTCTTAGCGGCAATTTTTGCTATTTTTTCCAAAAACTCCTGCTCTGTAATTGCTTTAGGAAGATCCAAATCGCCTTTAAGACGTATATCGGCAGGTATGGTTTGATCTAATAGTTCTTCAACGGACGACACGCCTATCACTTTAAGCATCTCTCCAAGGTCCTCGCAACGTGGACCAATGTGTCGGGTAATAAATTGTTCTTTTGCCATTTTTATAGTAGTTACTTAAATTAAATATTATCTAATTTTAATTATACAAACGTTTACACTAAACTAGAAGGGAAGTGGATGTTTTACCAAAAGCCTAAATAGCTTAGTTTTATTAATATTTTTTAATGGCAGTAAATTTATACATATTTCAATTATTGCCAAAGAAAGTGACCTAAAGAATAAAAAATCCGACTCCTTTTTCTATTTTTGCAGACAAATAACAGTTACATAAAATAAAAAAGGAAAACAATGATAGCAAATTGGTTTGAGGCTAAAGTAAAATACATTAAAATCAGTGAAGACGGACGTGAGCGTAAGGTAAATGAATTATATCTACTAGATGCCATGACTTATACGGAAGCTGAAGCACGTATAATTAAGGAAATGGAGTCTATTGTTCAAGGCGATTACTACATATCTGGATTAAGAAAATCGAATATCTCTGAGATCGTTCCTTCTGATGATGAAAACGATGACCGTTGGTATAAAGTAAAAGTTGCTTTTATTGATGCTGATGAGGTTTCTGGAAAGGAGAAAAAGAGCAACCAATACTATCTTGTTGCAGCGGCTAACATTAAGCGCGCAATTGAGAATTTAGAGAAGAGCCTTGCTTCGTTTGTAGTACCTTACGATATTGCAGCTATTGCAGACACTCTATTCTTAGATGTTTTCCCATACGCTGCAGGTGATGATGCAGAGGAAAGCGCTGAATAATTCTTAGGGATACTATTAAAAAACCAAGAACCGCTGCCACTTTAAGTGACAGCGGTTCTTGGTTTTTTAATACGATATCTCGAATTTAGTCTTCATTTTTTTTATCTTCTCATTTCTTATGCGTTTAATTAATTCCTGAGCTTTTATTGCAGGAATTGCAACGTACGCATGTAGTTCCTTAAGTTCAATTAAACCGATATCCTCCTTTTGGAGCAAGCCCTGTTTAATGAGAAAGCCAACAATGTCTATACGACTTAATTTATCGCGTTTCCCTTTGCCAATGTATAGAGTTACCCATTCTGCGGCTTGTGGAAGTTCGGGATCATCGGAAAGTGACATGTAAGGAATTGATTGAGGAACATACTCGGGTAGAAATTCATCTGGCCCTACAAGTAATATGGCAACACCCGTAGCTCCCATTCGGGCAGTTCTACCATTACGGTGTGTATATGACTCCGGTGATAAAGGTAAATGATAATGTATAATTTCCTTTATATCGGGAATATCTAATCCACGTGCAGCAAGGTCGGTAGATACAATAATATTGGTGGAACCATTACGGAATTTTATTAATGCTCGTTCTCGTTCTGCCTGTTCCATACCTCCATGAAATGGTGAGTTCGGAAAGTTATTCTTTTCTAAATAATTACTTATTCGTTCTACACTTTCTCGGTAGTTGCAAAAAATTATTTTTTGTCCCGTCGGGCAATCACATAATAAATGCAATAAAGTTGGCAGCTTATCTGCTTCGTAGCTTTTAAGTTGCTTTACCTCAAGTACGGAATTCGTTTTGTCCTTATGTGTATAGTCAAGAATTTTAGTATTGACCATTCCTGTATATTCAGGAATTTCCGCATTGGTTGCAGAGGTTAGCACACGTTTATTGATAGATGGTAATTGTGTAATAATAGCCTCCATCTCCTCCGTAAATCCAAGCTCCAAGCATTTATCGAACTCATCTAACACCAAACAATTGATTGATGCTGTGTCAATGCGTTTATGAACCATGTGATCAAGAATCCGTCCTGGTGTCCCAATTAGCACAACGGGTGGTTCAATCAACTGGTCAGTCTCAAAACGCAATGAGTGCCCTCCATAACAGCACACAACTTTATTACCCGACCCAAGAGAGCGGAACACTCGCTCAATTTGTTGAGCGAGTTCTCGAGAGGGAGCAAGTATAAGAGCCTGTGTATGTTTGTTATTGGAATTAAGGTTTTGTAAAAGCGGCAACAAAAATGCCAATGTCTTACCCGAGCCTGTAGGTGATAGTAACATAATGTTATCCGTTTTATTATAAACAGATAACATCTCCTCTTGGATGGGGCGTAAAGTGGTGATACCGGCTTTATTCATTGCACCGACAACCGCTGTATGTAATTTTGTTTTCATCAAAAGAAATAGGGATTAGTAATGCTCGCCATTATTGTAGTAGTGGCGTTTTTCCAAGTGGATAAAATAGACTTCGGAATCCGGATAGCCGGCTCGTTGTAAATGCTTTGTGACAGCTTTTGCCATTTGGTCCTCTACTTCAATATCACGTTGAAATGCTAAAATTTCTACAATGGGAAAACCATCTCCAATTTGATTACGAATAATGCAGGCACTGCGAATAACTTCGAAATTAAAGTAATCTTCGGGCACTTGTACAATATGTACCAAATCATCTAATAAGTTGGCAGATACTTTAAGTAATCGGTCCTGATCAATGGCGTGAAAACGTAATGTCGGCATATTATAAAATATTTACTGATTATTTTATGCAAATATACACATCACTGTGTATTATCGCTGCTAAATATAGGTTTTGTTTATACTTTGTACAGTACGTAGCGTGAATTACATAGTTGCCTCTTAAGTTATAGAAGTTAAGTATTATCTATGTTCATAATACAAAGACTTGTAAAACATAATTTATAATGAGGCAGGAGGTAACAAATACAATATGTGCTTGATGTGATTAATGATTGAAGTACAGTTAGATAAATAGGTTTAAAAATATTTTTTTATAGGAATATTGTAAAATATATAGTAATTTACCCAAAAGTTACGTACATAAACTACAGAAAACAAAATTAAACGTTGAAAACCCAAGTTATATGATAGTTTCAGTATTATGTTTAACCACACGGAGTTTACGTATTCAATCGGCTAAACTACCACACTTTGATATAGATACAACGCCTCACAAGTTTGTACGCATTTCTTATAAGGATGCACGTAAACCTGAAGGGACCGAACAATTAATTTTTGACGACCTGTTTAAATTGCATCCACAATTTGCTGAAATTGTAATGGGGGATAACGCTTTGTGTGAACTTCGCGATGCACAAATTCCCCTAATTATGGAATGTTTCTTTAACGCATGTGGGCAGTGCACTTATGTCTCATATCTAACATCCGATACGTTGATAAAATATCCGGAAATCGATGAGAAATTATCAGCCTTGAATGATAAATTGACAACATTAAATGTCGCATCGCATATCCCACTTAATGAGGGTGATAAACACTTTTTTTGGCGATATAATTTTATATTGCGTTAGCTTTTTATAATTCTATTGTAAATCAAATGCCCCAAAAAAGTTCTATGTTTAACTTCTTTGGGGCATTTGATTTAACCTTTATAGGGGGCTTTTTAATAGTTAAGGAATCCACTTAACCTCTGGAATCTTCTCATCATAGGCAAATTTACGTGCCAATGTAAATAAATAATCAGATAGACGATTAATATAACTTATAATATCAACGCTTACAGGCTCAACGTCATTCAAGTCAAGAATTCTGCGTTCGGTTCTACGACATACCGTACGGGCAATATGTGCAAAAGAGGTTGATACTCCTCCTCCTGGAAGAATGAAATGTGTCATTTGTGGCAATTGCTCTGTAATCCTGTCTATTGCTTGCTCCATTTTGTCTGTAAGATAGTATCTCGGATTATCACTGGTCTTATCGTAGGGTGTAGCTAACTCGGACCCGATGGCAAACAGCGTATTTTGAATATCTATAAGCAATTCACTGTCCTCTGCCTGTAGAGGGTATGAGCGTAATAAACCTATGTAACTATTAAGCTCGTCCACGGTTCCATAGGCTTCTAGGCGAATACTGTTTTTATTTATTCTAGAGCCTCCTACTAGGCAAGTCTGTCCCTTATCCCCTGTTTTTGTGTATATTTTCATAAGTCTATGCTGTTTAGTATAAATTATAGCTTGATATTGTAATGTCCCTCTTGGACCTTACTGTTTATAATATACATGCCATAGCGTAGCATATCAATTGACACTTGCGATAATTTTTGCAACTGCTTTGCAGTTTGTGTGTTAGTTGTATTTTTATAAATATCGCACACAATAAAGTATTGATACTTATTAATACTCTTTATTTCCGCTTCTTTTAATTGATATTTAATATTGCCAATAAACACAATATCCGCTTCGTGCATGTTATTTGCAAATTGCGATGCAGGAAGTGCGCGTTTAACGTATGCCCAAACAATGTCAGCATCTTTCCCAATGGCGTAGAAATGAGTCATTTTATGTGCCGTCATAATACGCACTATTAATTTAAGCATTTTTCGTTTGCTGCTAGCTAAATGCTGCTCCTGTTCCGTAAAATGCGGATATTGATATTTCCCCTTCTTATCCTTGATCACATTGAGGATGAGATTAAACATAAATGGCGAGTGAACACCAAATCCTCTTTTGTGTCTGAAACGAATAGCATGTTTCAAACGTTGTTTCAAATATCCGTACATGGCTTTCTGGTCTGTAATTATTATTTTTACTTGTTACGTTTATAATTTGTAAAAGTAGAACATATTTTCCTTACTTCTTTGTGGGATTATGTTCTTTTTTTAAAAGACACTATATTTGCATTAGAAAAGAGACCTAAATGAAGATATCCGGAATGCATATTAAATTCCTACATGGAGTAGGAGAACGTAAAGCTGCAATTTTAGCGGAGGAGATAGGTGTGTACACCTATGAGGATTTATTGTACTACATTCCCTATAGATACATTGATCGCTCCAAATTCTATAAAGTTGATGAGCTCTCAGATAGCATGCCTTACGTACAATTACGTGTGCGTATAAGGGACTTTAATGTTGTAGGCAATGGCGCTAATATGCGTTTAACAGCAAGAGCGTATGATGAAACAGGCAGTATTGAACTACTTTGGTTTAAAGGATATAAATATGTACAAAGTCAATTGGACTTAAATAAAGAGTATATCTTATTTGGTAAACCAGCAAAGTTTAATCACTATTTTAATATTGTCCATCCTGAGCTGAGCGAGTATGACAAGAAAGGAGCGCACATAGGTGGTTTTCAGGCAATGTACGAAACTACCGAGAAAATGAAGCGTTCATTTTTGAACTCTCGCGCCATTACTAAACTACAAGAAACTATCTTTAAAACGCTTAATGATAAAATACCTGAGACCTTACCATCATGGTTCATACAACAACACAATTTGATGTATTTGCATGATGCTCTATATGCCATCCACTTTCCATCCAATCCGGATGAGTTGGACCGAGCAATATATAGACTAAAATTCGAAGAGCTATTTTATATCCAATTAAATACCTTAAAGCAAAAATTTAAGCGGAAACTCTATTTCCGTGGACACCATTTTGCACGAGTAGGGGATATGTTCAACAGGTTTTATACAGACTACCTTCCCTTTGAATTGACAGACGCTCAAAAACGCGTTGTAAAGGAAATAAGGCAGGATTGTGGAAATGGCCGACAAATGAACCGTTTATTACAAGGCGATGTTGGTAGTGGTAAGACATTAGTGGCTCTTTTATGTATGTTGTTAGCTGTGGATAACGGATACCAGGCCTGCTTAATGGCACCAACGGAGATTCTTGCTACGCAGCACTTAGAGACTTTAAAAGCATTCCTAAAGGATATGCCTATTGAAGTAGCACTCCTTACAGGATCTACAAAGAAAAAGGACAGAACGGTTATTCATGAACGTCTAAGAAATGGACAGCTTAATATTCTTGTAGGTACGCATGCTCTTTTAGAGGATGTGGTAATGTTTGACAACCTGGGGTTAGTAATTATTGATGAGCAACATCGATTTGGAGTGGCGCAACGTGCTCGATTATGGCAAAAAAATAGCATACCGCCGCATGTCCTAGTAATGACGGCAACACCAATTCCACGCACATTGGCAATGACCTTATATGGCGATCTGGATGTTTCTGTAATTGACCAATTGCCTCCCGGACGTAAGCCTATTACAACCTATCATACGTACATGAATAAGCGCGATAAAGTTTTTGCTTTTATACATGAGGAGTTAAAAAAAGGACGACAAGCCTATATTGTATATCCTCTAATATTTGAGTCGGAGAAATTCGATTATCAAAGTTTAGAGGAAGGATATGAGCAAGTAAATGGCTATTTTCAACCACTTGGCTACAATACGAGTATAGTACATGGCAAACTGAAGCCGGCAGAGAAGGATGAAGAAATGAGACGTTTTGCAGAGAATAAAACACAAATTCTTGTAGCAACAACAGTTATTGAAGTTGGAGTTAACGTTCCTAATGCATCCATAATGGTTATTGAGAGCTCTGAAAGATTTGGTCTTTCTCAATTACATCAATTACGCGGTAGGGTAGGTCGTGGAGCGGAGCAGTCCTTTTGTATTTTAATGAGCTCATACAAACTGGGTGCTGATACCAAAAAGCGTTTGGAAACAATGGTACGTACCAATGATGGATTTGAAATAGCAGAGGCCGATATGAAGCTGCGTGGACAGGGCGATATACACGGAACGCAACAAAGCGGATTGGCATGTTCCTTGAAAGTAGCCAATTTAGGACGAGACACGTTACTCCTTAGTCAAGTTTCTGCCATTGCATCTGCAATCTTAGAGGCCGATCCAGACTTAGTAAAGGAAGAAAATCAGTTATTCAATACTCAAATATGTAGACTCTCTAAATCGCATATAGAATGGAAATTCATATCATAACAAAAGGTTGCCCATGGGCAACCTTTTGTTATGATATGAATGCTGTTAAATTACATAGCAGCCATTACTTCTTCGCTAATAATGTTAGCATCTTTAGCTTCGAATACTAAAGTTTTGTTGTTTGGTAAGTAAGTAAATACTTTGTTCTTTTTCATTTCAACAACTTTTACTTTAGAGCTACCATCCATTTGGTACCAGCTTTTCTCTTCTGGGAAATAACGGAAGTTTACAGATGATTGTGTGTCTGCATGAGTAATAACCACATTGTTTTGTGTTTTTGTCATAGCATACATCTGTCCGCGATGTTTAATAGTTTCAGTTTCAACTTCTCCTGCTTTCATTGCGATAGGATTATTTCCTCCCCAAAACTCAATAGAGTTAAAGATAATGGCATCACCTAAAACACATAATTCATATGCAGGTAAGATACACATTCCAAGAAATACTAGCTCATTTACAAATTTGTGATTAGAAACAGAGCTGTTCCAATCGTGTAATTTTGTAGTTAACGCAAATGAACCAAAACATCCTGACATTGTAACAGAGGAAGCTGCTAAAAGAGTAACAGCAACCAATTGGTTGAATTTTCTTTTCATAAATCTTAGTTTTACTGTAAAATGAAATATAAATTAATTGTAATAAATTTTCATAGTGTAAAAGTATGAAAAAATACCATGATATTATACCACAATCTAATATTAATTGTAGCGCAAATAAAAAGACGGCTCCTTGAAACCGTCTTTTTAAATAATTTATTGTGGCCTATTTTTTATAAAACTTATGAGGTTGAATCATTAGTTCCGGACGTAGAAGCTCTTTTAACTCATCCTCCGTTAAAAGTTTCTCCTCCAATACTAAATCATACACACTGCGATTTTCCTTAAGAGCACGTTTTGCAATTCTTGACGAGTTTTCATAGCCAAGAGTTGGGTTTAATGCAGTTACAATACCAATACTGTTTAGCACTAAATCATAGCAATGTTGTGCATTTGGAGTAATACCATCAACGCATTGTGTGCGTAGACTTTCCATACCTTTAATTAACATCTTAATAGAACTAAAGATAACGTGTACCATAACTGGCTCCATTACATTAAGTTGTAATTGGCCGGCTTCCGCTGCAAAAGTAACAGTTAAATCATTACCGAAAATACGGAAACAAATCTGATTCATAAGCTCTGGAATAACCGGATTAACTTTACCCGGCATGATTGATGATCCAGGTTGCATTGGAGGTAAGTTAATTTCATTTAATCCACAGCGTGGACCACTTGATAACAAGCGTAAGTCATTACAAGTTTTAGAAAGCTTAACAGCCAAACGTTTCATTGCCGATGAGTACATAACACTCGATCCGGCATCCGGAGTAGCCTCTATAAGGTTATGAGCAAGTATCATGTGCTCCTTTGAAATCTCACTTAAATAGTGTACACATTTCTCAGCATATCCGGGTTCAGAGTTAATACCGGTACCAATAGCAGTGGCTCCCATATTTACCTCATGGAAAAGCTTCGCAGTTTGATTAAGACGTTCAATCTCTTCTTCAAGGTTTGCCGCAAATGCTTCAAATTCCTGACCAAGAGTCATAGGTACCGCATCTTGTAACTGGGTACGTCCCATTTTGATGATATCCTTAAACTCAACGCCTTTAGCTCTAAATGCAGCAACTAATAGCTGAAGTTCAGCAACAAGTTCTTTATTTAAAAAGATAAATGCCAATTTAAATGATGTTGGATAAGCATCATTTGTCGATTGAGATAAGTTTACATGATTGTTTGGGTGGCAATATTGATATTCTCCTTTTTTATGTCCCAATATCTCTAATGCAAGGTTTGCAACAACCTCGTTAATATTCATATTTGTGGATGTTCCGGCACCACCTTGTACTAAATCAACAGGAAATTGATCACCTAATTTTCCGCCAATAATCTCTTCACAAGCCTTTGTTATTGCATCTGCAATGTCTTTTGGTAATAAGCCAAGATCATAATTCGCCTTCGCTGCTGCCCATTTCACCATTGCCAATGCTTTAACATATTGCGGATAGTCACCAATAGTGATACCACTTACATTATGAAAATTCTCAATTCCTCGCAAAGTTTGAATACCATAATAAGCATTTGCAGGAACGGCTTTGTCGCCTAATAGATCATGTTCGATACGTGTCTCCATAATACTTTTTTTAGAATTACTCTATTTCATTTTGCCTGAAAAGAGGTATTTTATTTATCTCTAAATAGGTTATAATTATTTATGCTCTCACATACGTAAAACGGATGATGAAAGTTGTTTTATGGTTTCAAAGGTAGAAAAGAATTAGTATTTTAATATAAATAGATGAATTCTTTTACTTATTGGAGGCTTGTTGTAAATATCGTATTATCAGTGAGTTATCTTGATTTAAGAAATATTTAATATAACTAAAGATAATAATACGAAGTTAAAAGCAGTGAAAATATTGATAATTGATACAATACAAACGTTTACATGTCACAATATGCAACATGGAGAATTGAGGAAATACGCTATTGCTCAAGGTTAATATGCATTTAAACTCTAGCTCGCAATACATTATAGATATCCCTAAGGAGATATAGGTGGGATATCTATGGGATATAGATGGGGTATAGATAGTGTGGAGCGGGTAGTGCTTTGCAACACTTACATAATAGTAAAAATGTAGGGACTAATTAGAAGGGTGTATTGATAATTCCATTTGTTGTGGAACATTGTAATGCAAGAAAAAAGGCCTATCAAAATAATTTGATAGGCCTTTTTATTTATATTGCTAACTATTAGTTAATGCAAATTTCATCTAAGAAAAGAAATCCTTTGTTTCCTTTTCCTCCGTGCCAAGCAGGAATGCTTTGCTCAGATTTTACAGTAATCTTAACGTAGCGTGCAGATGTAGCGTCAAAAGTTAACTCGTGGTTGTAAAGTCCATTTTTGTCATCCTTAGTCATTGCAGGATATTCTTCAGAAGCTACTACTTTGAAGTTTTTACCGTCGTTAGATACGGCAACTTCAAATCCGCGCGCATCGAATGTCCAGTCACCTTTTTCAACATTTGTTGTAATTGATGCAGAAGAGATTTCAGTGTCTGACAATAAATCAATCACAGATTCCATGTCATTTCCAAAAAATGCAATCCAGTTTCCTGTTTTATAATTGCGATCGCCTTTTAAACCATCAACCAAAGTAGCTGCACCATTGTACTCATATTGCTTGTTAATGTTTTGCAACATTGTAATAGGCTTTAAAGTAGCTTTGTTAAACTTGATGTTTTCAGTATAAATACGGCTCATTTTGCTGTTTCTGAAAGCTGCTGCTTTAAACTCAGCGCTTTCTTTTACTTTAACAACACCGTCATATTTAGGTGAAGCTGTAGTAGGTTCTGTTCCGTCAAGAGTGTAATAGATAGGAGCATCATCTAAAGTGCTTAATGTAACATCTAAAACTCCTTCAGTGTAGTTTGGATTAAACTTCGCGTCAATGTCAAATAAATGTTGTGCGTAGTTGTAGTTTTGAACGTCATACGCTTTAAACATTTGTGGCATACGAGAAAGGAAGTTGTTATAGTCCTTTTTGTCTCCTGCAGTCCATTGTACTTCAGATAAAGCTGCCATACGAGGTAGAACCATGTACTCTACATGTGAGAATGTAGGCATATACTCTGTCCATACGTTAGCTTGTACACCGATAATGTGTTTAGCTTCTGCTGCATTAAGCTCAGCAGGTACAGGATTCATGTTGTAAACCATTTCAACCGGAACATATCCACCAATAGCTAAAGGCTCAGCTTTTGTGTCTTTGCTTTGGTAATAGTCAAAGTATAGGTATGTTGTAGGTGTCATAATAACATCGTGACCTTGTTTTGCAGCCTCAATACCACCTTTCATTCCTCTCCATGACATAACGGTAGCGTTTGGAGCAAGACCTCCTTCAAGGATTTCATCCCAACCAATCATAGCACGTCCGTTTTTGTTTAAGAACTTCTCAGCATGATTGATAACAAAGCTTTGTAGGTACTCTTCAGCAGAGTGATGTTTGTCGCCTTTAATACCTAAAGCTTTAATACGAGCTTGACATTTAGGGCATTTTTCCCAACGTACTTTAGGACACTCGTCACCACCAACGTGAATATATTGTGATGGGAAAATTTCCATTACTTCTGTCAATACATCCTCAATGAATGCCAATGTTTGGTCATTTCCAGGACATAATACATCGTCAGCAACGCCCCACATTGTCCAAGGCTCATAAGGACCTCCTGTACATCCCAATTCAGGGTATGCAGTTAAAGCTCCTAGCATGTGTCCTGGCATATCAATTTCAGGAATAACTGTAATGTAGCGTTCTGCAGCGTAAGCTACAACTTCTTTTGCTTGTTCTTGTGTAAAGTAACCATCGTAAGCTTTTCCGTCATATTTACCTGAGTTACGCCCAATCACTGTTTCTCTACGTTTTGATCCAAGTTCAATAAGTTTTGGGTGTTTTTTGATTTCCAAACGCCATCCCTGGTCGTCAGTAATGTGCCAGTGGAAACGGTTAATGTTGTGAAGCGCTAGGATATCTATGTAACGCTTAATAGAATCTAATGAAAATGTATGACGGCTCACATCAAGCATCATACCTCTATATGGAAAACGTGGGTAGTCGTTAATCTTAACGGCAGGAAGTGCAACAACGTCACTTTGTGGTATTGCTTTACGCAATGTTTGAATGCCATAAAATACGCCAGCTTCAGATGCTCCGATAATGGTAACACCATTTTCAGATACGTTAAGTTCATATGCCTCTTCGTTCTCTGAGTTTAGACCTAGTTGAAGATTAATACTTTTCTTTGCATCGCCAGTGCTAACGATTTCTGGAGCTGTACCAATAGCTTCTTTGATATAAGCTGCAAGGAAATCTGCATTTTTTTGCATTTTCTCGTTTCCGGCAGGGTAAGTAACTTTTACTTTTTTGTCTAAAATAAAGGGAGCTACATTCTCTGCTTGAATAATTTCCTGCGGAAGAGGCACAACCTGATAGTTGGCCGTTTCTTTAGGTCCTCCAGACAAACAAGACGTTAAACTCAGCACGCACGCAATAGCGCCGATACGACTAAACATACTCTGTTTCATAAATAAATAGTTAATTGTGTATTTGTATTTAATTCTCATCCACTTGCACACATTAAGACACCTCTTAAAGCATATCTGGTACAATGATACTAAAAAAAATGAAATGTTAAAACGCAACAAATTCTAAATATACAGGCTGTTGTGATTAATTTATATTCTTAATCAAATAATTAGCAATTAATGTAAACAATAGTAATCAATGTATGCACACACGTTTGAGATTGTTTAAAAAACAAAAGTTCGGTAAATACTACCGAACTTTAATTTTATATACTGTAATAGCTCTTAAACCACTTTATGAATTCCATAATCCCGTCATTGAGAGAGGTTGTTGCTTTATATTGGAAATCCCGTTCTAGGCGGGTAGTGTCTGCCCATGTTTGATATACGTCGCCGGGTTGCATTTCAACATATTCTTTCTGCAGCTCTTTGCCCATATATTTTTCAATGGTTTCAACAAATTCCATAAGTTGCACAGGCGAACCATGTCCAATGTTGTAAACAGTGGCGGGTACGGTTGTGTCCTCCTTGTAGTGAATATTTTTGCTAACTATAATTTGCTCAACTCCGCGAACTATATCGCCCACGTAAGTAAAGTCGCGCGATAAATTACCGTTATTGAATATTTTCATTGTTTGGTTTTCTCTAATGGCATTTGCAAAAAGCATTGGTGCCATGTCCGGACGTCCGCTAGGACCATATACCGTGAAAAAGCGTAATCCAATAGTTTCCACTCCATACAAGTGAGAGTAGGTAAATGCCATTAACTCGTTGCTTTTCTTTGTAGCAGCATAGATGCTTACTGGCGAGTCCACAACGCTACTCTCTTTAAAAGGAGCGGGAGTGTTGTTTCCATATACGCTCGATGATGAGGCGTAAACTAGTTTCTTGACGCCATTGTGTCGTACTGCTTCAAGAATATTCATAAAACCGGTTACATTACTTGCAATGTAAGAATCCGGATTTGTTAAACTATATCTAACACCGGCCTGTGCCGCTAAATTTACAACGCAATCAAATTGTTCGGCAGCAAACAATTTGTCCAACTGCTCTTTATCGCATAAATCCATGCGTACAAAGCGGTAATTACTCCAAATGGATGATGTCGTAGCATGTTCTACCATCTTGTCCGTATCAATTCCACATTCTTGCAGACGTTGATATTTTAGGTTCACGTCATAATAGTTGTTAATGGAATCTATCCCAACAATTTCATGCCCTGCAGGTGCAAGAAGTTTCACCAAATGATATCCAATAAAACCGGCAGTTCCTGTTATTAATATTTTCATGAGTTTTGTAAGTTTCCTAATTAGTGCCGATGCCTAATAGATGAGGCATCGGCACTAATTTGTATTTTAAATCTTATAGCGTCTCTAATTTTACGTTCTCCGTGGACAATGTTACACTATGGATGGTATTTACCATTTCGGCATTATGTGGTACGGCAATTTTTATATAATTGTCGGTAAACCCAAACATTTCGCCGCCGTGGTTGTTGTCCTCAAATAAAACGGGACGTGTGGTCCCTATAAAACTTTCATAGAATGACCTTAGCTTTTGTTCCGATAGGGCCATTATTTCATTTACTCTACGGTGTTTTTCCTCCTGGGAAACAACATGCGGTATTTCTAGTGCCTTTGTTCCTTGGCGTTCGGAGTAGGGGAATACATGTAGTTGCGATATGTTGAGACTGGCAATAAATTTTAGCGAGTCTTCAAACATCTCCACTGTTTCTCCGCGCATCCCGGCAATTACGTCAACCCCGATAAATGCATCTGGAATATATTTGTGAATGGTGGCTACTTTCTGAGCAAATAACTCACGATCATATCTTCTGCGCATTAGTTTAAGCACTTCATTGCTTCCACTCTGAAGTGGTATGTGGAAATGGGGCATGAAACGTTTTGAATTTGCAATAAATTCAATTATTTCATCAGTTAATAGGTTGGGCTCTATACTTGAAACTCTAAAACGCTCCATCTCGGACATTTCATCTAATCGTTTCAGTAGGTCCATAAATGTTTCGCCCGTTTCTCGACCAAAGTCACCGGTATTCACACCAGTAAGGATAATTTCCTTTACACCTTTTGCGGCAACATCTTTTACGGTTGTTACAATTTGGTCTATTGTAGCGCTACGACTTTTTCCTCTTGCAAATGGAATTGTACAATAGGTGCAGAAATAATCGCATCCATCTTGAATTTTTAAAAAGCAACGTGTACGGTCGCCAAATGAGTAGGCAAGATCGAAGTTTGCAATTTTAAAGATATCGCAAGAGTGTGGCTCTTCTTTTTCTCTACCTTCCATGTGTTTAAGATAGTGACTAACACTAAATTTCTCATTTGCACCTAACACTAAGCCAACGCCTTCTATAGCCATTAGTTCTTTGGCGCGTAGTTGGGCATAACATCCTACTACGACGACAAAAGCATCAGGGTTTCTATTTATAATTTTGCGTATAATTTGACGCCCTTTTTTCTCTGCTATGTCTGTTACACTGCAAGTGTTGATAACAAAAATGTCTGCTCCCTCCTTCTCGGCTACAGTTAAAGCGCCTTCTTCTTCAATGGAGTTCTTTATGGTTGATGTTTCTGAGAAATTCAGTTTACATCCCAAAGTTATATATGCTACTCGTTTTCCTTGTAAATTCATTGCTTCTATTCTCTATTCTCAAATAAAACATACAAAAGTAATTATTATTGAGCATAGTTTACCGTTAATAACTACTATTCATTTATAAAATTAATAGTTTTGTATGGACTACTGTGATGTTGTTATATGGAGAAATATGTACGACATTGAATGTTAGAAAATTTTAAAAACGTGTATTTTAAGCAGAGCCTTTTTAGCTAGACGGCTGTTTTATTGTTGCTATAAAACTTTATGCGAAGAATTACGTTTGGTAATAATAGTGCACAACCATAGATATAAGTTATGAGACGTAACAGAAACAATATTGATGCGACAACGCCTGAGTTTACAGGAAAAAGGCACATGGAGATGCCTGAGATACAACTAATAGAGTTTAATAATGAAGATTTCTACGAACAAAAGAATATAGATCTTGCTAATTTCATGGGTTTCAGGCCGGGATATGTATCTTGGTTAAATGTATATGGAATTCACGATGGAATATTAATAAAGCATATTTGTCAAAAATTGCGTATTCACAGAATGATTGTACAGGACATTGTGGATGTTGGTCAGCATCCAAAGGTGCAATTTATTAACGATTATGGGTTCTTTGTGGTTAAATCCGTAATACCCGATAGAAAGAATCTGCTAATAGAACAAATTAGCTTTATTATTCATAAAGATTATGTAATATCTTTCCAAGAAAGGGAAGCACATTTTTTTGAGCATATACGCGAACGGTTAAGAAAAAACAATGACGGTATTCGCGAGCACAGCGCCGATTATTTATTGTTCTTATTCTTAGAGGCAATAATGTTTAATTATCAGAAGTCGGTTGAGTATATTGAGGATCAGTTAGAGGATGTAGCGTCGTTTGATATGGATCAGGATCCTAACCCGGAGGTTATCCGTACCATAGAGATGGCTAAACGTCAAATTTTTTCCTTAGAGAAGTTGGTTGTTCCAATTCGGGATTTTACAACCCGTGCCAATGGAAATGTTGAAATACCTTTTGTGCAAGATAGACATATCAAGTATTTTGGAGAACTTCGTTATTTGGCACAAGAAATAAATGATAACTGTGATAAGTTAGAGTTGCGTTTGGAGAGTGCAAGTAACTTTTTCTTTTCAATACAAGGGCATAGGATGAATCAGGTAATGAAAACGTTAACTGTAATTTCTGTGATTTTTATCCCTATGACATTCTTAACAGGTATATATGGAATGAACTTTGTGTTTATTCCTGGGCTAGAGGATAAATACTCCTTTTTTATATTTATGGGGGCCACATGTACTGTAGCAATTTCAATGTTAGTGTATTTTAAACGTAAACATTGGTTCTAATATGTTGCGTTTTTTTATCTTTGACAAAGATAAAAGAACTAAAAGACTATGAATAGAAGCGTGTGGAGCATAATGACAATTATGCTATTAATGGTGTGTGGTAATAATCTTAGTGCGCAATTTCGACCTAAAAGTCGTGGGGAAATAGTGAAGCATGACTATTTTACTTTGGATTATAATGAAGAGCATGAACAGCCGGAGTGGGTATATTACATATTGACTAGAGCAAATGTTGATGGTGATACCAAACGTGCAGGAAGTTTTAAAGCGGATCCGAAAGTAAAGACTGGCTCGGCATCACCTGCCGATTATAAGGATAGTGGGTACGATAGGGGACATTTATGCCCGGCGGGGGATATGAAACAGAATGTGGAGGCAATGACCCAAACGTTCTATATGTCTAACATGAGTCCCCAGTTGCCATCGGTTAATCGTGGAGTATGGAATAGAGTAGAAGCATTTGTCCGTGAGCAATTGGTAGATACGCTTTATATTGTTACCGGACCGGTATTTAAAGATAATAAAGGTAAAATTGGGAAGAATGGAGTTACGGTGCCGGGTCATTATTATAAAATAGCATATGCCCCGCGTAACAAGGAGATGATAGCCTTCCTTGTGCCTAATGTAAACGGGTTGACAAATGCCTTAGATTATATTACCACTGTGGATTCTGTTGAGCAACTTACAGGTATAAACTTTTTTTACCAGCTACCGGACACTCTGGAAAATAGAATTGAAAGTATAAAATATACACCAAAACGATAACAACTACATAATTAAGTAATGAAAAAGATTTTACTATTGGGTGCTAATGGCTTTATTGGTCGCCGTGTATTATTAGCTCTATGCAATGAGTTTGAAATGTTTGCAGTTTCGGCAAATGCGGATATCTGTCCGAGTACAAACTACACTTTCATGCAATGCGATATGCAGAATATTACGGCTATGGAGCAATTATTGCATCACATTAATCCAGATATAATTATTAATACGGCGGCTGTATCTTCGCCCGATTTTTGCGAACAAAACAAAGATATTGCGACAGCTATTAATGTGGATGCTGTAAAAGTAATGGCGGATTATAGCGAAGCTCACAATGTACGAGTGCTGCATCTTTCAACAGACTTTGTGTTTGATGGATTGAAGAAAGAACTGTATACAGAGCAGGACGCCACCGGACCTGTAAACTTTTATGGTGTTACTAAGGACGAAAGTGAGAAGTATTTATTGTCCAAATTATCCAATGCGGCCGTTATACGTGTTGAGGTTGTATATGGAAATGTGTTTGCCGGCCAACACTCTAATATTGTATTGTTAGTAAAACAACGTTTACAGGCGGGACAAACCATTCGCGTGGTAAATGACCAATTCCGAACACCAACTTTTGTTAACGATGTGGTTGACGGAATTGTGCGTATACTAAAAAATGAAGCGAGCGGAATATATCATATTTGTGGAAAGGAGTTAATGAGCATAGCACAACTTGCGTATGGCGTTGCTGATTTTTGGAATCTTGACAGCACATTGATTGAACCGGTTTCAACGCAGGAGATGAAGGAGGCAACACCGCGCCCGCAATATAGCGGAATGTCAATAGCCAAAGCAAGTAGGGATTTAGGCTATGAACCTCATTCTTTTGTAGAGTCACTTCAACTCATGGTGTAAGTTATGGCTAAGCATAAACGACTATATTATATTCTCGGAGCATTGTTTCTGCTGTTAATTGTACTACAGGTATGTAAACGAAATTTGCACTGTGCGGATGTTTATCATTTACAAATTTACCCATATATTGTACGAGGTATAAACAGATTCTCTGCATTGTTTCCTTTTTCAATTTACGATGTGTTTATTGTTGTAGCCGTTGTGTTTCTTGTGTGGCAGATTGTTCGTTTTTTTAAGGGACAACGTCAATCGGCGCTATTAATACTTTTAATTACGTGTACTTCCATATTTGTTGCCTTTGAAATGAGTTGGGGAATAAACTACTTCTCATCTGATTTTTTTCAGCGTAATGCTCTTGTTCCTCACCGCCCTGACTCGGCCGGCTATGCCGTCTTTGTAAATAATTACGTTGAGGAAATGAATCAGGCCTATGCTCAAATGGAAGTAGGTGCGGATAGTGTTTCGCCCGAGAAAATAATTGCTCAGTATAACTATGCCTCAGATGCATTGCATTATCGTGCCATTGAAGGGTATAAACAATTGAGTAAGCAATATGTGATTGATTCACTCCCTTCAACAGCGAGAGCCAAACAAATGCTATTTGGCCGTACTTATGCCGGTATGGGTATTTTAGGGTATTACGGTCCGTTCTTTGCAGAAGCTCATTTAAACCCCGAATTATTAGCACATCAAGTGCCTTTTACCTACTTACATGAGATGGCACATTTGGTGGGAATTACAAGCGAGGCTGAGGCCAATTTTTATGCATTTATGATTCTTGCTACAGACTCTGTGCCTGCACTACGTTTTTGCGCTTATCAGAGTCTCTTGCCGCATGTTTTAGGTAATGCGCGTAGGTTGATGAGCCGTGAGGATTATAAGCATGTAATAACCAAAGTTCAGCCTCAGATATTGGCTTTAATACTTTATACCAATAAATACTGGGACGACATGTACTCCCCAACCATTGGCTCCGTACAAAATTATTTGTATGACTATTATTTAAAAGGAAATAATATACCAAGTGGTTTAACAAACTACTCAGAGGTAGTTCAGTTATTAGTGTCAACTAGAAAATAAAAAATACCCTTGAATAACGTCTATTCAAGGGTATCTTTTATTTTTAGATAAATTCTACTTTACCCGTCTTTAAACTAAATACGGCGCCAACAATTTTAATTTTACCTTCGCTTTCCAGGTGGCAAAGAATATCGCTTTCTTGTCGTACGCGTTCCACCATCAGTTCCACGTTTTTATGTACCACTGCTTTTTGGAATACTTCATGATCTGCTCCCTCATGGTTGCATTTGCAACTGTCGATAGCAGGTTGAATTTTCTCCAACATTTGTGTCATATTGCCTGCTTGTACACCCTCACAGGCTGAATGGACAGCACCACATTGTTCATGACCAAGTACAACAACTACTTTTGAACCAGAGTGCTCACATGCATATTCCATACTACCTAGCATGTCAGGACTAACAATGTTACCAGCTACTCGAGCCACAAAAAGATCTCCTAATCCTTTGTCGAAAATAGTTTCAACCGGAACGCGTGAGTCGATACATGAAAGAACAATGGCAAGAGGAGATTGTCCCACTTGCGATGATTCAACAAGTTGCGCTAATGCGTCGCGCTCACAAGGAGTTTTTAATGTAAAATTTGTGTTTCCTTGCTTCAACAGGTCAATAACCTCGTCAGGACTCTTAGAGGCTACGTGCTCAGCGGTGATAACGTGTGTTTCTGCACATGCAGAGTTTTGAATTGCGCTTTGTTTGTTTGCGCAGGCTGCCAGAGTTAATACGGTGGCTACACCAATAATTACCTTTCTCATACGTAATAATTTTTTTCGTTAGGAATGGAACTCACATAGGTAAAACATATCCATTTGTTGCCTTAGCGGATGTTTGTTTCATAACCCGGCTTTTAATGATTTATTTTTTCGGGTGGCAAAAGTATGTAAAAGAGTGTGTCGTTATTCTGATGAATGTGTTTTTCTGCTAAAAAATCAAAGGAAACGTTTGAGAACACGCATAGGTGTCATATTATGTTAATCATATTTAAATATAATTGTATTGGCTATGTAGCACAGACGTAACATAAGGATTGAATATTTGCATTGAAATAAAACGATAATAATCAATGAAAAAGATAAGTTATTCTATTCTGTTGTTAGTGGTGTGTGTGCTGAGTGGTGTGACTTTGTCCGCACAGACACTTAAAGGTACAATAATTGACAAAAAAACAAAAGAGCCAATGGTAGGTGTACAAATTGCCATAAATGGTACTACAGTGGGAACTGTTACCGATTTGGATGGTAATTATGTTTTAAATAAACTATTTGATGGAGCTGTACTTTCCATAAACTACATCTCATACACAACCGTTATTACAAGTCCAATAGCTATAAAGGACGGTGAAACCAAAGTTATGAACTTTCAGATGGAGGAGTCGGATATAACACTCGATGAGGTGGTAATTACGGCTCGCAAAAATTATGAGAGTGAAGGGGTATTGAAAAGTGAGCGTATCAATTCAGGATTTGCCATTGAGAACATCGGAGCCAAGGAGATGTCGTTAAAAGGAATATCTACAGTGGCGGATGGAGTACAGAAAATGACAGGTATTACAATTGCCGATGCGGGACAGGTGTTTGTTCGCGGTTTGGGAGATAGATACAGTATTACAACATTAAATGGTTTGCCAATAGCATCTCCTAATCCGGATAATAAACTAATACCGCTTGATATATTCCCATCATCGGCAGTAAAAAATATAACCGTTAGTAAGGTTTATCAAGTAGGTGCATTTGCCGATTACTCCGGTGCTCACATAGATATTGGTACACGGGAAACTGCCGAAGAGAATTTTTTGCAATTCTCTGTGTCTACAGGCGGAAAAATAGGTACGCTATTCAATGATTTTTACAAAAGTGACTCGCGCGGATTGCTAGGAACAAATAATCTTACCGATGAGATTAAGGCAATGTCGCCCTCTCAATTCAATACCTATGTAAAAACCACCAATCCATTCAAAACAAGCTTTAATGTTGAAAATAGGACTGCGTTGCCGGACTTTAGTGTTAATGTTGCTTCCGGAAATAACTGGGCTGTAGGAACCGGAGAACTGAGTTTATTGCTATCTGGTGCTGTAAATAGCTCACAAGAGACTATCGAGAATGGTTATGTTACTACCTTAACGGCACAAGGTTCAAATTTAAATGAGTTTACATATAATGCTTACTCAAAAGAACTTCGTATGGCCGGCTTAGGAACATTGGGTTATGCTTTTAGAAATGGAGACAGAGTAAACTATACGCTGTTCTATGCACGTAACTCAATGGACGATTATAAACGTAGAGAAGGTTATGACTCGGAAGGTATAAATCTAATAGGGAGTAATAGTGTATATCATGTCTATGCATTGCTGAATCATCAGGTTAGCGGGGTTCATAAACTTACCAGACGCTTGCAAGCAGTGTGGAGTGGATCCTACGGAACAACGCAGAGTGATGAGCCTGACAGACGCCAAATAATGTTCCGTGAGGACAACGGTAAGTTATCTCTATTTAAGTTAAATAAGCAGGAAACAATGCGCTATTTTGGAGACTTGCAAGAAGATGAAATAGTAGGTGATGTGAAGTTAAAATACACTTTTGGTAATGATAATTTTATCCGTCTTGGCGGGGTATATAAAGATAAAGGAAGAGAGTATAGCTCTACTCGTTTTTACTACAATCTTGCCAATATAAATCCAGAGATTACGGATATATATAATACAGATACCTACTTAAATTATAAAAACCTTTCGGATGGTATTGTTACAATCAATAAGGATTCTCAGCCAAAATACAGTTATAATGCCGGGAGTACCGTGCATGCTGCTTTTGCTGAAATGAGCCTAAAACCTTGGACAAGTTTTCTTGTTAATGTTGGTGTTCGATATGAGGACATGAAACAATGGGTGGAATATTGGAATGATGCTTCGGTAAAGAAAAAATCCGAGTTGAATAAAGCGGATCTGTTTCCGGCACTTAACCTTAAATTCAATTTTGATAACCAAAATGCTATGCGCCTTGCATTCTCTCGCACCATAACACGTCCGTCCTTTATTGAGATGGCTCCTTTTCTCTACAAAGAGAGCTATGGAAGTGCAGAGGTTCGTGGTAACGAAAATCTACTTAACGGTTATAACTACAATGTGGATCTACGCTATGAAGTATTCTCTGCAGCAAATAGTGATATGATTTCTCTTACAGGGTACTATAAATATCTTGAATCGCCAATTGAACGAGTGCAAGAATCGTCTGGTGGGGCTGCAGTACACTCGTTCCGTAATGCGCAGGACGGTATGGCTACCGGTTTGGAGGTAGAGCTACGCAAAACAATGTTACACAATCTACGCTTTGGCTTTAATGCTTCATTTATGTATACCAATGTAATTTTGCCGGAAAATGCCGGAATATATACTGACTCTCAACGTGCTCTACAAGGAGCCTCTCCCTACATAGTAAATGCAGACATTACCTACATGCCACGCCTAGGCGAACACAGTAATATGACGTTGTCTTTGCTTTACAATTTACAGGGGCCAAGAATACAGGCTGTTGGTATATATGGCATGAGTAACATTATACAACAGGAACGTCATTTGTTGGATTTTGTATGGAACTACACCATCAATGACAACTGGAGCATCAAAGCTCAATGTAAAAACATTTTAAACACTAAAACAATATTCACTCAGGAAATTGGCGATACAAAGGATAAGGTTCAGGTTGAACACTTTAAACAAGGAGTAGGCGTGCAATTAGGAGTGAGCTGTAAATTTTAATAAACTAATATTTTAATAAAACTAAGAAGATGAAAAAGAACTCATTAAAAGTAATGTCTTACGTATTGTGTGCGTTAACAGGATTTAATGCGTGTAGCAGCAGTGACAAGGATGTGGACAATGGTGCTACTGCACCCAACGGAATGGAACTTATTGGAGAAATCACAGAGGATTTAACCTTAGCAGGCGGGAATACTTACTCATTGACCGGAGGATTCCATGTAAAACCAGGTGCTACGTTAATTATTGAGCCGGGAGTTACCATTGTGGCGAAGGACGATAATATTGTGGACTATATTCTTATAGAGCAAGGGGCAAAGATCAATGCGCAAGGAACTGCCGACAAGCCTATTGTTATGACGTCAGAGTTAAAAGAGCATGGAGCATGGGGTGGAGTTCATATTTGCGGATACGCACCAATCAATGTTACAGGTGCAACGTCAAAATCAGAAATCGGAGATGCAACATACGGAGGCGATAATGCTGCCGATAACTCGGGAATATTGCGCTACATTCGCTTAGAATATACAGGTTATGCCTTCAGTGAAGAAAAAGAGGCTAACGGTTTTACATTCTACGGTGTTGGAAATGGAACAAAGGTTGAGTTCTTACAGTCATACAAAGGTGCCGACGATGGCTTTGAATGGTTTGGTGGTACTGTAAACTGTAACTACTTAGTAGCAACTGATAATACAGATGACTCATTTGACTGGACAGAAGGATGGAGAGGAAAAGGACAATTCTGGTTGGCAATCCAAAACTCTGACGAGTGCGACTGTCTTATCGAAGCGGATAATAATAGCAAAGATGCTGTGGCAAGCCCAATCTCGCATCCAACAATTGCTAACTTAACACTAATTGGTAATGGTTCAACTACAAATAAGCGTGGAGTTCGTTTAAGAGCAGGTACCGAAGCAAAATTGTTCAATGCTTTGATTGTTGGAAAACCGGAGTGTTTAACAACGGAAACAACACAAACTGAAAATAGCCTAGTAAACGGAACTTCAGTACTTGAGTATCTTTTCCTTTCAAGCAGTATTGCATGTAAAGAAAATATCTATTCAGTCGATATGTTTACAAACGATGCTAATAATAATGCAATAAATCAAGAGATTACATTCAAAAACGGTTATGTTGGCACAATTGCGGGTGGAAAGGATATGAGTAAAGTTGACTCTTATTTTGTTAATGCTCCATACAAAGGCGCTGTGTCTGCAGACAATGACTGGACAAAAGGCTGGACTAAATAATACACATTCTTTTTTTATATATTTAGTTGTTTTTGCGGTTAAGCATCCCCACCTGTCTTACATCGGGTGGGGTATTTTATGTTTTACTAGTTAACGGTATTCTTTCCCAAACATATTTAGGCAACATTCGCCAGCACATAACTATCATTGCAAACTTAAAATCAATAATAATGCGACGCTTGTGTCGGTCAATGGCTTGAGCTATTTTTTTAGCCACGGCACTCGGTTCCAATATCCACGGGTAGGGATGTTTTACCATAGGCGTGCGTACAAAACCCGGTTTAATGTCGCTAAACGTTACTTTGGCATCAGTAATGCGTGACAGTTGTGCCAACGCATCTATGTATGTGGATTGAAAACGTTTAGTTGCAGAGTAGGAGGGAGATACGCCAATACCTCGAGTACCCGCAATGGAAGTAATTGCGGCAATGTGGCCACCACCATGCTGTTTAAAATAACGAAACATATAGTCTACCAGGCGCATAAAACCAATAACGTTAATCTCCCCTGTTTCAATTTCGTTGGCCGTGTCAAGGTCTCTGTTCTGATTTCCAACTCCGGGACAATGCAAATAGATATCCGCACCACCCATTTCAACAAGGAGGCCACCCAGTAATTTGTCTGCATTGTCTTGCGTAACGTCTATGCGCTGTGTATAGACTGTGGTAGGAGCCATTTGCCAAAGCTCCTCTAGTTTCTTTATATTGCGTCCGGTAACGCCTACAATAAATCCTCTACGGATGTATATTTTTGCAACCTCAAACCCAATGCCCGAGGTTGCTCCTGTTATAATTATTCTTTGCATAGAAAACAACTGACATTTTCCACGCTTACGCACAAAAGAATGAAAATGTTATCGTTTCTTTTTCTTGCTTTTACCTTTCCCCTTTTGTGGTCCGGCACTGCCCATTAGTGCTCTTGTAACGGCAAGTGTAGCAAACGGATGATTGAGCTGTATTGGGATGTTTTTCTTTAAATACTTACAAATTGCACTCAGCAAATTTAGCTCCTCAAGTTCACACAAGGATATCGCAATTCCGCTACGCCCGTTGCGTCCTGTACGCCCTATACGGTGCGTATATAACTCGGTCATTTGCGGTAATCCGTAGTTAAAAACATGTGATACGTTATCAATATCTATTCCTCGAGCCATTACATCCGTGGCAACAATTATGCGCGTTTCGCCATCTCGAAATCGCTGAAGTATATATTCGCGTGCAGCTTGACTCCTATCACTGTGCAATGCTTCTGTAGGAAAACCTGCGGTTGTCAGCTCTTTAGCAAATAAATCGGCCATCTTTCGTGAGCGGGTAAACACAATGGCTTGCTCCGGATTCTCTTTTCGTATAAGATGAAACATGAGCTGGCTCATCATGGCACGCTCCACAACGTAGACTTGCTGGTCAATATTGTCCAGCTCATAACGTTCCGGTAATAAATTTACAATTGTCGGGGTGTGCATTAATGGAATTAGCAATTCCTGCGTTGTTGTGTCCTGTGTTGCAGAGAAGCAAATAGTTTGACACGCTTTTGTACGCATTTCCGCAATAGAATAGATAGGCTCTCGAAATCCCATATCTAACATTTGGTCCACTTCGTCTAGAACCAAATAATTTATGGAACTGATATTTGCTTGGCCGCGTTCAATGAAATCCAATAATCGGCCGGGAGTTGCAATTATCACATTAGGAGTTTGTTGTAACTGCTCCTCCTGCTCGGTATAGGGCACTCCTCCATAAATAACAGCGCATGCCGCTAGTAAGTCACCACGTAATGTGTTGTAAAACTGAGCCACCTGTAAAGCAAGCTCACGTGTAGGAACCAATACTAGTGCTTGTGTTGCAGCATCCAATGTTTGCGCATTAAGCAATTTGTCCATTAATGGAATAATAAACGCAGCAGTTTTACCACTTCCTGTCGACGAAAAGGCAAGTACATCCTTACCCAACAGGATGTTAGGAATTGTTGCCTCCTGCACAGGCGTAGGTGTATTAAATCCTATCGTGGCAATACGCTCTTTAAGTGCTTCCGAACAAATGTTTAGAGAATTAAACAAAGACATATTTCAAATTAGTTTACCGAAAAACGTAGTTGCTCAACAATGTATGCTACTCCATCTTCATCGTTGGTCAATGTTACTAAGTCAGCAGCGCTTTTTACAGCATCTTGCGCGTTGGCCATAGCTACGCCAGTACCTGCAAACTCAATCATAGACAAATCATTAAATCCATCACCAAAAGCAATCATGTCATCGGCGGTAATTCCCAAATGTTGGGCTAAAATACCTAATGAGTATGCTTTATCAATGTTTTGCGGAACAAGCTCAACAAAGTAAGGCTCCGAGCGGAATACGTTGATTGTTTCGCCAAATTTAGCTTTCATAACCAACTCCAAACGTGCCATCTCCTCCGGATGTCCAACAGCTAAACACTTTGTTACCGGTGTTTTAATTGCATCTGGGAAAAAGCCAATCTCCTCAATGTCCATGCGGTTAAGGAATGCTTCTTTACATACATATTCGTTTGTCGAGTCCTCTGTCACAATAAAGCGGTCCTGATAAGAAAGCATAGTTCCGTTACCGGCTTTAGCTTCTTTGTACAATTCGCTTATTAAGGAAGTGGGAAGTGAGGTGTGATACATGTTCTCGCCTGTAGAGCAATCAATAATTTGACCGCCATTATAGGATAGAATATACCCTCCGTAGTTGGCCAGTTGTAACTCCTTTGCCAGAGGTACAATACCATACGTTGGACGTCCGGAAGCAAGCACTACACGTGCCCCTTGTTTCTGCGCTTCAATTAGCGCTTGTTTATTACGTGGAGATAACTCCTTTTTGCTATTGGTGAGTGTACCATCCAGGTCCAAAATCACCACTTTATATTCACTCTTCATACGCTTCAATCTGTTCTGCGTGCAAAGGTAATATATTTATTGTCAGCAAACAACGTTAGGATTAAACAATAGGTTCCTCAAGCTCCTCAATTTTTATACGTCCATTGGTTCGTTGTGTAAAACCAAGACATTGCGGAACCAGTTGTCCTGTTTTAAAATTTATAATCTTGTTGGGGTCTATTGGTTGTCCGTTTACCCTAATTTCAAAATGCACATGCTCTGTAGTGGCACGGCCGGTTCTGCCCACTAGTGCTAAAGGCGTACCCGCTTTGACGCGCGTACCTACTTTTACTAAATGTTTAGAGTTGTGACTATAAACAGTCTCCAATCCGTTATAGTGTCGTATTACTACAACATTTCCGTATGCGCCATTGCGTTGCGCCATGCGCACAACACCTGAGAAGGTGGCGCGTACCGTATCGTTGGCATGTGTTTTAATATCTATACCTGTATGTTGACGTCCTCGTCGAGTACCATAGTTGGAAATTACACGTGCTCCTGGCAGCGGAAAATGGTAATCGCTTTCGGCAATCTTGGCAAAATTTACTACAACTTTTTCTTTGCCTGCAAAAAGGAGTGGATCCTGAATACGTACACTCCGTGTGCTAAACTCCGAGAAATTATCCGTTAGTTCGCTCTCCTGCTCGCTTATTTCAACAAACTCAACATGTGAAGGAATATCACTTGTAACCTCAGGGGCCGACAGAGGGATCTCGGTTGCAACGTTAACGGGAGTAACTGTACCGTATATTGCTGCACGTTTGGCACACGATGTTGTTGTTAAAACAAAGGTGAAAAGAACTAGTGTTTGTAGTATATATTTCCGGGAGAAAAGAGTGTTTTGTATTATCATAAGCTTAATCATTTGTAGGCAAAACTAACAAAAAAAGTCAAAACAAGACTTCTGTTTAATGAGCTTTTATGTAGTAATAATGAATTTTATGACATTTTTATGCGCTTTAAAACGTGTTAAATGTCTTCCTTTTTGCACTTGGAATCTGTAATTTCCATCTGCATATCACTTCACACCCTCTTAAGGGTTTCGACTAGGTTACGACTAGGTTTCGACTACTATTGGGAGTACATAGTAGTCGAAACCTAGTCGATACCCTGTGGAAAGCTAGTCGAAACCCTTGAGAGGTTATGTAGAGTGGTGGTACTACCACTTTGTAATTGTTCGTAAATAATATTCTTGCCAATAGTGGAGCCCCTCCATGCTTGTAAACGAGTTACATATGTTAGCATTAATATATTTTCATATACTATAACCTTACTTTGGCACTTTATTTGCTGATGTTGTGCCTTGTGTGAAGGAGAATATAAACATTTATTAATAAAAAAGTAACGTAATGAAGAAAAGGTATGTGGTATTAGCAGCTATTGCTATGCTTAACACCTCTTGTTTTAACAAGAACAATGGAGAGATTCAGAACATAGTACGTCCTGTACGTATTGAAAAAGTAAGTGCAATGGGTCAGCTGGAAAGAGTTTACACGGGTGTGGTGGAAGCGAAGGAGTACAGTAACTTAGCATTTAAAGTATCGGGTCCTCTTGTGAAAATGAACGTGGATGCGGGAGAAAAAGTACGTAAAGGTGCCGTTATTGCAAGTGTTGATCCGTTGGATTATCAATTACAAAACGATGCGAATAAGGCGGCTTTCATTACCGCAAAATCACAGCTAGAGCGTAACGAGAAGCTGTTAAAAATGCAGGCAATTTCAAAACAAGAGTTTGAGGTGGCTGAGGCAAAATTTGTGCAAGCAAAATCAGCATACGAAGCTTCGCAAAATACATTAAAAGAAACACAATTAGTGGCTCCTTTTGATGGTTTTGTTGAAAAGAAATTTGTAGAGAATTATCAAAAAGTACAAGTAGGAGAGCCTATCATTAAATTGGTAAACCCTGGCAAATTACAAATAGGATTTATTATTCCTGAAACAAGTGTAGAGCTTACACGCGTGCCAATGACAATAAAAGTGGAATTTGATACTTATAAAGGTACTTGGTTTGATGCTAAGGTTAAGGATATCGTGGATGCTTCGCCTGATGGTAGCGGTATCCCTGTAAAATTGGAAATTACCGATGAGCGTTTTGCACGTAATAAATATGATATCTATCCGGGATTCTCATGTAAAGTTCAAATACAGGTGGATAACAATATTCAAAACAGCTTTGCAGTGCCTTTAAGCGCTGTTTTTGACGATTTAAAAACAAACCAAACATGTGTATGGTTATATGACTCAACAACGAGCAAAGTAACTAAACGTGCTGTGACAATGGATCAGTTAGTGGGAAGCGAAAACGCAATGATTAGCGCGGGTATTGCTAACGATGATTTAATTGTTGTTGCTGGAGTTAATTATATTACAGAAGGACAAACCGTGAAGGTTTTAAAATAAGTAAGAGCAAATGAATGTAGCAAGTTATTCACTAAATAACCCAAAGGTTATCTACTTCTTTCTGGCATTAATGCTGATAGGAGGAGTACTATCCTTTGATTTATTGGGAAAGAAAGAGGACTCGCCCTTTGTTATTAAGTCGGCGGTGTTAATTACCCAATATCCCGGAGCAACACCACAAGAGGTGGAGGAGCTAATCACGGAACCTATTGAGCGCGAGATTCAGTCAATGCGCCGAGTACATAAAATTAAGTCCGACTCATACTATGGTATGTCTAAAATTACTATAGAGCTTGATCCGGGAACTCCTGCTAAGGAAATGCCACAAATGTGGGATGAATTACGTCGTAAAACGTTAAATATTCAGCCATCATTACCGTCTGGTGCTTCACAGATTAAAGTCTCTGACGATTTTGGCGATGTGTTTGGTATTTACTTTGGATTAAGCGCCGATGATGGATACTCTTATCATGATTTGCGTGAGTGGGGACAAAAAATAAAAACCGCATTAGTAACTATTCATGGAGTACAAAAAGTTGCGCTTTACGGAGAGCAAGTTGAGGTGGTGAATTTGTTTATTTCTATGTCTAAGTTAGCAAACTCGGGGATTGATTTAAATACATTACGCTCAACGCTTCAAAGTCAAAACTTACTTGTAAATACAGGTGAAAAACGCGAGGGTGTTTTACAATTAAAAATCTTAGCCGACGGAACATATAAAACGCTGGATGATATCCGCAATCAGTTAATTGCAACAAACAGTGGACAACAGGTACGTATTGGCGATATTATGGACGTGGAAAAAGGATATATGGATCCTCCAGGTTCATTGATACGCGTAAACGGACGTAAAGCCATTGGTATTGGTGTATCTACGGTACCGGATATGGATGTTGTGAAAGCGGGAGATTTGGTGCGTGCTGAGCTTGCAAAGCTACAAACGCTAATGCCTATTGGTATAGAGTTGGAAACGCTTTATCCGGAGGATCAAATTGCTCGTGAGGCGAATAATGGGTTTATTATAAATCTAATAGAGTCGGTAGCTATTGTAATCTTTATCATCCTTATTGTGATGGGTGCTAGAGCGGGTATCCTTATTGGTAGCTCGTTGATTTTTGCCATTGGTGGTACAATGTTAATTATGCACTTCATAGGTGTTGGTCTTAACCGTACATCCCTTGCTGCATTTATTATTGCTATGGGTATGTTGGTGGATAACGCCATTGTGGTAACGGATAATGCGCAAATTGCTATTCGCCGTGGTGTGGATCGCCGTAAAGCACTTATTGATGGAGCAACAATCCCACAGTGGGGACTATTAGGAGCAACGCTAATTGCCATCTTCTCATTCTTACCACTTTATTTGGCCCCATCATCGGTAGCGGAGATTGTAAAACCACTTTTCGTGGTGTTGGCTGTTTCGCTATTATTGAGCTGGGTGCTTGCGTTGACACAAACAACTACGTTTGGTAACTTTATTTTGAAAAATGAGTCCGATCCATCAGGTAAGGATCCATATGATACGAAGTTCTATGATAAATTCTCAGCAATTCTGCGTAAACTGATTAAGTTTAAATGGATAACTATTTCAGTGGTTATCGGAATGTTCTTCTTGTCGCTTGTTATTATGGGGATGATGCCACAAAACTTCTTCCCAAGTATGGATAAGCCTTATTTCCGTGCGGACATCTTCTTGCCTGAAGGATTTAGTATCCGTGAGGCGCAAAAGAATATTGAGTCTATCGAGGATTGGTTAATGACGCAAGAGGAGGTTACACAAGTATCTGGAACATATGGAGGATCGCCGTTACGTTATTACCTTGCAAGTACATCTTTTGGACCTAAGGCTAACTTTGGTAACATATTGATAGAGGTTAAGGATAAAAAGTATACCATAGAATTGGAGAATAGGCTGAATACCTACGTGCGTGAAAACTATCCGGACTTATTAATCCGTTCTTCTCTGTTTAAACTATCACCTGCCGTTGAGGCAACTATTGAGATTGGTTTCATTGGTTCAAACATAGATACCTTAGTGCAGCTTACTGAGCGTGCCATGGATATTATGCGTGACTGTGATTTGACGCTAGATGTTCGTGGGAGTTGGGGTAATAAAGTACCTTTATGGGAACCTACTTACTCACAGGAGCGTGGACAACGCCTAGGTATTAACCGCCAGGCAGTGGCATACGCGTTGAGAGTGGCTACAAACGGACTTCCTATGGGGGAATACCGTGAGAAGGATCAGTTTATGCCAATTCTATTAAAAGATGAGAGTCTTGATATGAGTAATATTGAGCAAGTGAAAACTGTTCCTGTATTCTCTGCAACAGGTAGTGCTATTCCGTTAGAGCAGGTGGTTGATGGATTCTCTACAAACTATAATTTTAACGTAATTAAGCGTTACAACCGTGAGCGTGTAATGATGGCACAGTGTGATGTTAAACGTGGTGCTAATGCCATTGAAACGTTTAATATTGTATGGAAGGACATTAACGACCGTATGGTAATCCCTAACGGTTATGAGATGAAGATGTTTGGTGAGCGCGAGAGTCAAGACGAGTCCAATGAAGCGTTGGGAGCAAATATGCCATTAACATTGATTTTGATGTTTATCGTATTGCTGTTCTTATTTAAAACTTATCGTCGTCCAACGCTTATCCTTTTAATGGTGCCGTTAATCTTTATTGGTATTGTTTTGGGATTGGTAGTTCTTGGTAAGATGTTTGACTTCTTTGCCCTTCTTGGTTTGTTAGGTTTGGTGGGTATGAATATTAAAAACGCCATTGTACTAGTGGATCAGATTGACATTGAGGAGAAAAATGGTCTTCCACGTCTTGATGCCGTATTAGTAGCTACCAAATCACGTATCGTTCCTGTGGCAATGGCATCGGGAACTACAATATTAGGTATGTTGCCATTATTGTTTGATGCAATGTTTGGTGGTATGGCAGCTTGTATTATGGGTGGACTTTTAGTGGCAAGTTTACTTACCATCATTGTACTTCCGGTTACATACTGTTTAATGTACCGTGTAAAAGTGCAGGACTAATATCTCCATTACTTTAAAATAAATAAGATGAAGAAACAATATATTATACTTCTTTTCTCATTGTTGAGCCTTGGTGTAAAGGCTCAACAATTGAGCCTGGATGAGTATAGAGAGCGTGTGTTTAATTACAATCAGGACATTAAACAAAGTCAACAAAGCGTTGATGCGGCAATCTACTCAATGAAGGCTATAAAAACGGGATTCTTTCCTAAACTTTCAGTGTCAGGTAACTACTCGTATCAGTTGGAGTCAATAGAGTTCTTTCCAGGTACAAACTTAAAGCATGATAATTATGGTGCTGAAGCTGCATTGACACAAAATGTATACTCAGGTAGCGCCGTAAATAAACAATACAAGAGTGCTAGAATTCAAGAAGCAATAGCGCGCTTGGGTCAAGAATATACGGTGGAGAATATTCTTTATGCTGCGGATGTAAACTACTGGACTGCATTGGCCAACCGTGACCTATATCAAATTTCCAGTCATTTTGTGAATATCGTAGAAGAGCTATACAACATAGTAAAAGTACGTTTTGATGAGGGTGGAATTAGTAAAACAGACCTTTTAATGGTACAAACCCGATTAAAAGAGGCTCAATTGCAACGTACCACTACGTTTACAAACTATCAAACGGCACTTCAAGGACTAAACATAATGATGGGGGCACCCGCGGATGCTATGGTGACACTTCCTGATTCAACAACAACTTACGAACCGGGAAATCCGATGAAAGAGATTGCTGTGGACAGCGCCTTGGCAGGACGTGCAGACTATCAAATGGCAGGCAAGCAAGTTGAGTTGGCAAATAGTCAGATAGGGCTTGTACGCTCAGGCTATATGCCGCAAGTTATTGTGGGACTTAAGGAACGTTACGGAACTACCATGTTGAATGTGGATGGTAAGTCTCGTTTTACAACCACAGCCTTTGCTCAAGTGAGTATCCCGGTATTTAGCTGGGGCGAACGACGTCAAAAAGTGAAAATGACATCTACTCAGGTTGAAACTAAATTGTTGGAACAATCTAAACTACAGGATCAAATCAATAAAGAGTTAAACAACTCATGGACAAACCTTGAAGAGTCGGCAAATAAACTTGATATAGTACTATCAACATTAGATATTGCTCAAGAGAATTTAACCCTGAATACCTATAGCTACAACGAAGGAAAACTTCCTATCTTGGATGTGCTTTCAGCTCAAGTATCTTGGTTACAGACTTATACCAATGTAGTGTCTGTGAACTATCAGTTCAAACTGGCACAATCTGCTTACATTAAAGCTGTAGGTGGATATAACGAGGGACAATAGTTCTTATATTACAAACAAACAGCGGGGTACCTTTTCGGTATCCCGCTGTTTGTTTGTAATATAAGAACTATTAGTTAATTGATAGGAATTACATATCCTGTTCTCGGATTTTGTGTAAATGTCTATGTTTAACATCCTCTTCGGTAATTATTTCCACCTTAAGTATGCGTTTGGTTTTAGCGGTAAGTTTAAATCTATCATCAAGGCGTTGTCCAACAATCCATACAATTTTATCCTCGCTTAATAAGATGGGATTTGTACGTTTCTGATATTCAGAGAATTTTTTATCCTTATAGAAATCACTTACTTTTTTACGGAAAGTTTTTTGTGCAATAGGATAGAAAAAGTCACCCTGTTGCCATGTTCGCAAAATCAGAGTACTATTTAATAAACTAGTGTCAATATAAGCAATGCTAGGATTTGTGTCCATACCCCACAACTCCGATGCCGGCAAATAGCTAAATTTCAAAAAGAATCCGCTGTAATAATAAGTTCCCGGTTGGTTTATATGTCGTTCATCTGGTGTTTCTAAAATAGGGTAGGCGTGCCATTGGTCGCGTTCCCTTATTAGCATGTGTGTGGGTGAGTAGAATTGTCTGCCGGACTCCGCACCGGCACTTTCCAATATATCCTCAATTTGTCCTTTACTAAATCCAAGAGGTGTAAGGACATCATAAAGCAGAGAAAATGGTGCGACACATTCCATTACTTTGGCAATGGGAATGTGGATTTGGTTGTCATCGGTTTCAACGCATCGCTCCCTCTCACTTGCAAGTGCTTGCATTGCTAATGCGAAGGTTTCCTCAAGCACGTAGCTGTTGCTGCGTATTGTTTCCTGAAGCGAGGGATTAATCTTTTTAAGTACTGGAAGTACTTGATGTCGGATTTTATTCCTTACGTATGCATCCGAGTCGTTACTTGAGTCGAAACGATATGGAATATTATGTGTGTCAATGTAATTCATTACCTGCTCCTGTGTGTGATGGAGTAGGGGACGGATAATTTTCCCGTTAATGGGTTGCATGCCGGTAAGTCCTTTTATACCGGTTCCTCGACATAGGTTAATTAGGATGGTTTCAACCTGATCATCTGCATGATGCCCCACCACAATATAATCTGCTTGTAGCTCTTTTAGCTTTTCTCTAAACCAATTGTAACGCAGTTCGCGTGCTGCCATTTCAATACTCAGGCCATGGCGTTGTGCATAGTCATTTGTTTCAAAACTTGTAATGTGAATGGGAATGTTGTTTTGTTGACAATATTCCCATACAAATTGTTCGTCTTCATTGCTCTCTTCCCCTCTAAGGTGAAAATTACAGTGTAAGGCAATAACTTTAACTCCAACATGATGTAATAGATGTAGCAGCGTCATTGAATCCGCGCCTCCGCTCAATGCCACAAGAAAGGTGGCATTGTCGGCGTTTATCTGATGTTGTTTAAAGAAATGCGTAAGCGCGTGTCTCATAATTGATTTATCCGTTTTCTATTTCGCTTAATTCTAGCCAGCGTAATTCAGCCTCGTCGAGTTGATCAATAATTTCGCCAATTCGGTTAGAGAATTTAACTAACTCGTCCGATGATAATGTCCCGGATGATAGTTGTGTTTCCATCTCAGCTTTTTCTGCATTCAGTTTCTCCATGCTCTCTTCCAGTTGTTTTATCTCCATCTTCTCCTTGTAGCTTAGCTTGCGCGCGCGTTCCTTTGCGGGAGCTTTTTCTTTTTGTGGGGCAGCTTGTGTAGTTTTGGTCTCTAACTCTTTCTTCTGCTCCTCTTCTTCCTCTTTTTTGTTTTTGTAAATGGTGTAATTACCGGGGAAATCCTTAATTACGCCATCGCCCTCAAAAGCAAAAATACGATCCACTACTTTATCCGTAAAGAAACGGTCATGCGATACAACAAGTAAACAACCTTGGAATCCTTTTAAATACTCCTCGAGTACATTAAGTGTTACAATATCCAGGTCGTTTGTAGGCTCATCCAGGATAAGGAAGTTTGGATTACTCATAAGTACAGTTAGCAAATACAAACGTCGTTTCTCTCCACCGCTCAATTTGCTAATAAATGAATGTTGTTGTTTGCTGTTAAACATAAAGTATTCTAGGAATTGCGATGCTGACATTATACGTCCATTTCCCATATCAATACGTTCGGCAATATTTTTAACAACGTCAATAACCTTGTCCTCAGGGTTAAACTCTATCCCACCTTGTTTATAGTATCCGTAAACAACCGTTTCGCCAATATCAATGGTTCCGGAGTCGGGTTGTAGACTTTGTGTTATAATATTAAGGAAAGTGGATTTACCCACTCCATTTTTACCTACAATACCAATCTTGTCGCCTCGAACAAATTTGTATGAGAAATCGCGCACCATGTAACGTCCGTCAAATTGCTTGTTTACATGCTCCAGCTCAAGGATTTTACGTCCCAGACGTTGCCCTTTAATTTCTATCTCAAATTTCTGCTCATCGGTACGTTGCGAGGCAACATCCTTAAGTTTGTAGAAGTTGTCAATACGGTACTGTGCTTTATGACTACGTGCTTGTGGCATACGGCGCATCCATTCCTGCTCCGTGCGTAGAAGATTTTGTGCTTTGTCTATGGTAGCATTTAGCGTATTTATGCGTTCATCCCTTTTTTCAAGGTAATAAGCGTAATTCCCGTTGTAGCTAAACAGACCATTATTATCAATTTCTATGATGAGATTACATACTCGGTCAAGGAAATAACGGTCATGCGTTACCATAAGCAATGTAGAATTTGTTTTGCTTAGATACTCTTCCAGCCATTCCGTCATCTCTATGTCAAGGTGGTTGGTAGGCTCATCCAGAATAAGAAAATCCGGATTGCTTATAAGTATTTTAGCCAATCCAACACGCTTGCGTTGTCCCCCTGAAAGGTGTGCTATTTTCTTGTCATATTGATCAATCTTCAATACAGAAAGAATTTGTTTTACACTCGCTTCATAGTCCCATGCATTGTAATGGTCCATTTGAGGAATTAACTCCTCTAATGCTTTCGTGTTATTATGCTCTACAGCCTCCTCATAGGCCTTAATGGTTTGTAGAATTGGAGAGTTGGTGTGAAACACCTCTTGGAATATCGTGTTATGATCGTCCAACTCCGGATCCTGTTCAAGGAATCCTACCGAGATATCATTACGAAAAATAACAGTGCCTTCCTCTGCCGATTCTTTGCCGGCTATTATGGAAAGTAATGTCGATTTTCCAATCCCGTTTTTGGCAATAAGCGCCACTTTCTGTCCTTTTCCAATGCCAAAGGATATATTTTCAAAAAGGAGATGTTCTCCAAAGCGTTTACTCAGATTTTCAACCTGTAAATAGCTAATCATATATTATGTTTTTATTTATATCGTTCCTTTTAAATAAGCTTGTCTTTTACTCTCCTCAAAACGCTCTATAGCGTAACGCAACATGGTGCGAGGTAAGGTTTTGTATATGGGATTAAGATATAGGCACAAGCGCTCCTCGTCTCTTTTCCCAATTTCCCGTAGCAGCCATCCCACTGCTTTATGAATTAGGTCATGCGGGTGATTAAGTAAACATGTTGCTATGCGAAACGCATCGTCAAAATCGTTTTTACGTATAAAAGCCATGCACGTAACCATGGCTATACGTTGATGCCACATGTTAGTGGAGGCAACTAACGCATACAATACGCTTCGCTCTTTTTGTTGAAGCCAATCGCCCAAGAGGTTATAACATGATAGGTCCACCAAGTCCCAATTATTTACTCGGTCTAAATGCTTCATGTAAAAGGAAATGCACATCTCCTTGTCTTCTTTGCATTTATATTTCTCAATTAAAATGAGTAGCGTGGTGAGTCTAACCTCATGCCATGGTGATAGGATGTTTTCTTCCATAACCGCCCAATTTGCACTCTTGTATCGTTTGGCAATTTCTCTTTGCACCGGTACAGTGACACCTAAAAACAAATCGCCTTCCCCGTACTGCCCTTTACCGGTTTTGAAAAAACGGGCAAGGTGTGCTGCTTTTTCGGTTGATGAAAGGGTACGTAACTCTGTGAGTACAAGGTTATGTGAGGCTGAATTGTGCGTGGTCATTTTTTGATAATTTAATAGTTCGGTAAAGATAGCAATCTTCCACGATAAATGCGAGAGTAGTTACCACAATTACACTCCTTCTATATATCCTCTCTAGACTTTCTATACCCTATCTATATCCCATCTATATCTCATCTATATCCCCTAAGGGTATACATGATATGCAGATAGAATATATATGCACAAAGGCAGGGCAAGGGCAATATGTTGTACCTAATCTTCAACGAAGTATGTTAAAAAGGACAATGTGAGGGGATAGATGTTAGTATATAAATAGGCTAATATGAGGATGTTGTGTAGTGAAATCATGGTATTGTTAATAAAAAACGATGAATTGTTATTAAAAACCGAGAAGTAAAATAGGGTGATATTGGCATAAAGTTGTATTTTTACCACATAAACTTCAAATTGGATTATTTTATGTCAAAAATAATAGCGGTTGCTAATCAAAAAGGGGGAGTAGGAAAAACAACAACTTCAGTGAATTTGGCAGCAAGTTTGGCTGTGTTGGAAAAACGTATATTATTAGTGGATGCTGACCCACAGGGAAATGCTACTTCCGGTTTGGGGTATGATGTTCAACATTTGGGCGATGCTACGATATATGAATGTTTAGTGGGCGAGAAAGATGCTCGCGAAGCTGTTTTGAAGACCGAGATAGATAATTTGTTCCTTATTCCATCCAATATAAACTTAGTTGGTGCGGAAATTGATATGATGAACATGGCAGAGCGCGAAAAAATTTTAAAGCGTGCACTGGCTTCTGTGAAGGACGACTATGATTATATTTTAATTGACTGCTCGCCTTCGCTTGGTTTGATAACTGTAAATACGTTAACAGCTGCCGACTCGGTAATTATTCCAGTACAATGTGAATACTTTGCAATGGAGGGATTGGGCAAGTTGTTTAACACAATAAAATTAATACAGCGTAGACTAAATACCGAATTGGAAATAGAAGGATTTGTTTTGACTATGTATGATGGGCGTTTACGCTTGTCGAATCAGGTGGTTGAAGAGGTGAGAAACAATTTCCAGAATATGGTATTTGATACGTTAATAAACAGGAATACCCGATTGGCCGAATCGCCAAGTTTCGGGAAACCGGTAATTCTATACGATGCTGCATGCAGAGGATCTCAGGATTATATGCTGTTGGCAAATGAGTTTTTAAAAAGAAACGTTCGATAAAATATGGCTAAAAAGAGTGTTCTTGGTAAAGGATTAGGTGCGTTGATTTCCGACGCAATAGATGAACCTGTAAGCAAAGTTCAAAGTGTGGCTTCTATACAGGAGTTGCATTTGGACGAGATTCATCCCAATCCGTTTCAACCGCGTAAGGAGTTTGACCAAGAGGCGCTGGCAGAGCTTGCTGCGTCTATAAAATCATTGGGAATTGTACAACCTATAACTGTGCGCTCATTGCCTCAAGGCGGATATGAGATTATAGCCGGGGAAAGACGTTATAGAGCGTCAAAATTAGCAGGATTGGAAACTATTCCCGCTTATATTCGCGACACGACGTCCGACTCAATTTTAGAGCTTGCATTGGTTGAAAATATTCAACGTGAGGATTTAAATGCCATTGAGGTGGCAATAAGTTATCAGCGTTTGCTCGAAGAGTGTAATTTGACACAGGATGCTTTAAGTGAGCGAGTAGGGATGAAACGTGCAACCGTGGCAAATTATATTCGTTTATTAAAATTGCCGGCGCAAATACAATTGGCACTACGCGATAAGAAGATAACCATGGGGCATGCCCGTGCGTTACTTGCTATTGAGAATCCGGAGCAACAGTTTATAATTTTTGAACAGATACTTAAGTATGACTTCTCTGTGCGTAAAGTAGAGGAGTTGGTACGTAATGGTGTGTCGGCACCGCCTGCGGCAGAGAAGGAACGCGTAAAGCAACCTTCGCTATTGGCAGAGTATGAGGCATTGCAACAGCAATTATCTAAGCGTTTTGATACTAAGATTGATTTAAAACGAAATGATAAGGGACAAGGTAAAATAGTTATTGCGTTTAAATCGGATAATGAGCTTGAGCGTATCCTTGGGCTGTTTGATAAATTGGATTAATTTGAGAATGGCGAATAAAATACTGAAACTAATTCTGCTACCGTTGATACTATTGGTATCAATAGGTAACTCCTACGGGAATGATTGGGATAAAAAAGATAAGAAGAAAAAGGTAGAAACGAGGGATTCATTGAGTATGGACTCGTTAGTTTTGGAACCATTGAAACCGTTGGAATTCAAAGAAAAGAAACCGCACTCGCCACATAAAGCTACAATTATGGCTATGGTGTTACCGGGATCTGCTCAAATTTATAATGGACAATGGTGGAAAGTGCCTATTCTATATGGTGGAGTTGCCGGTACATTGTATGGTTTAACTTGGAACAATCATAGATTTAAGGATTATAGGGATGCCTTTATAGAGTATAATCAATTTTTACTAGATAGGGCAGAGAATCCGGAAACACCTTATCCGTCGAAACCGGCATGGGACAAAATCAAAAAACCTTTTGATGTGGAAACGGATCCATATTTGCAAACAGAAAGTGGGCAGAAATGGTTTTTGAATATATTAAAGAACCGTAAAACATCATTTAAGCGTAATAGGGATTTATGCTATATTATAATGGCAGGGATTTATGCGTTAAATATAATAGATGCGTGTGTCTTTGCGCATTTCTATGATTTTGAGATTGACGATAATTTAAGTATGCATTTACGTCCTTCCTCTACTTATCATCCCATTAGTGGGGGTACTGTGGGGTTAACCTTAACTTTTAATTTTTAGTAAAAGGTTAAATCTGTTGATGGGAAATATAAAAATATGAGATATACAATTTTAGCATTATTGGTTCTGTTTTCTGTGAATGTAATAGCCGCGGAAAAATCAGAGGAGAAGAAAGTGCGTCGTGGACTGTTTGGCAGAGCCAAGCGTGAGCATAGACGAGATACTACGGTGCATACCGTTGTGGTGCGTGATACAGTGTTTATAGATCGCGGGTTTGATATTGAACCGGCATTTATGAGCGATGTAAATGATGATATTCCAGATGAGTTTGAAGCAAGATTAGATTATCTTCATAATTTATGGTTCCTCTCTAAAGCGTTGGAAGGCGATATTATTTCAGATACTTATTTCAAGGAGAATCCTCCGGTTGAATTTGCGGATTCGGTTTACTTGCAGCGCATGGACGATTTAAAATCGGCCATACCATTATCTTATAACGACATTGTTAAGCGCTATATAGAACTTTATACCAAGCGTGGACGTGCACAAACATCTAGAATGTTGGGTTTGAGTAAATATTACTTTCCTATCTTCGAGGAGGCGCTTGATCGTCATGGTTTGCCATTGGAGTTAAAATATCTTCCTGTTATTGAGAGTGCGTTAAATCCTACGGCACTATCAAAAGCCGGAGCTTGCGGATTGTGGCAGTTTATGTACGCTACGGGACGTATGTATAAACTGGAGATAAACTCTTATATTGATGAGCGTAGAGACCCATTAAAGTCTACAGATGCGGCAGTGAGCTACTTAAAGGATTTGTACGGCATGTACAATAACTGGATGCTTGTTATTGCAGCATATAACTGTGGTCCGGGTAATGTGAACAAGGCTATTCGTCGTTCGGGTGGATACAAAAACTACTGGGATGTATACTACCATCTACCGAAAGAAACGCGCGGATATATTCCTGCGTTTATAGGTGCGATGTATGCTTTTGAGTATCACAAAGAGCATAATATACTTCCTACAGAGTGCGATTTACCTTTGTTGTGCGATAGTCTTGAGATAAACGATTTGCTGCACTTTGAACAAATAGCTCATAAATTGAATATACCAATGGAGCAACTGCGTTCTTTGAATCCGCAGTATCGAGCAGATGCAATTCCGGGAAGCGCCGATAAAGGATATATTTTACACTTGCCTTATAATTATGTCGGTGATTTTATTGATGGTCAGGATACGATTTTTGCTTTTAATAAGGCTAAATATTTTGATTTAAGCGATCGGAAAGCCGATCCCGGAAATAGAATTAAGGTACACGCAAAACCTATTGGAGGTGGTGGTGACAGGATTGTTTATACTGTAAAATCAGGGGACGTTCCAGGTGCTATTGCAAGTAAGTTTAAAGTCCGATTATCGGATTTACGTTATTGGAATAATTTAAATAAGAATTTGACAATACGTCCGGGACAAAAATTAGTGATTTATGCCAATAAGTCGGTAGCGGCTGCTCATAATGGAAGTTCTAAGACTTCAACAGCGGCAAAGTCTAACGAAACGATAGAGTTTGAGGAGTTGAAAGCGGGGGAGTATGTATACTATACCGTCAAATCTGGAGATAATTTGTGGCAAATAGCAAAGAAATATCCGGGAGTTTCGGATAAAGACATTATGCGTTGGAATGGCATTTCGCAAAATACCTTGCGAGATATAAAACCGGGTGTAAAGTTAAAGATAAAAAAAACAGTGGGATAAACTCCACGCTATAATAAACAATAAGCGCGTTACTATAGAGTAGCGCGCTTATTGTTTATTAGGAGGTAGTTATAAACTATAATGGTCTGGTTGCGTATCAATGAATGATAAATACACAAACTAGTAATACCGTATTGTTATGGAAAAATTTGCATACAAATTAGTAGGGAAGGACCCGGAGCATCTGCATCATTTGATAGTCTACGCTCATCCTTACCATCAATCTTTAAGTGCGGCATATAGAGATGAGGTTGTCAGGTTGTCTCGAAAGTATGGTGCGGATGTAATTATTCGCGATTTATATGAAATAGGCTTCAATCCACTACTCTCGGCCGAGGATATGGCTGCTTTCCGGGATGGTAAAGTGCCGCCAGCAATTGCTGTAGAAGCGGACTATATACGCTGGGCAGATTTAATAACGTTTATTTATCCTATTTGGTGGGCAGGTATGCCTGCAATGGCAAAGGGATATATTGACCGTGTTTTTTATAGAGGATTTGCTTATGATGTAGGTATTAATGGGGACATTGTACCACTTTTAACGGATAAGAAAGTGATACTGCTTAATAACATGGGAGCCTCTACCGAACAGTACGAGCAAGTAGGTATGTTAAATGCTTTCTATGAGACCGTAGATCTTGGAATTTTTGCATTTTGTGGATGTGAGGTATTACGACATAAATTCTTTGGCGAAGCGGCAACCGCTTCGCGCGAACAATGTGAAGGCTATATCCGAGAAATGGAAACTATTTATTGGAAGTACTTTGCTGAATAGGAGGAAGTAAATAAAACTTACCGGTATAAGTAATAGGACTGCGTTTAGTGCTTTGAACTTGCATATACGTGGTCCTATCTGCGTCTACATTTACTGTAATTTTATAGATGTCAATTAGACCAACAACGTCAAATATGAATGTTACAGATGGTTTCCGCCCCCTATTATTTAGGTAATATTGCGGGTTTATCATTGTATTTTTAAAAACGATGCCACGTATGCCATATTGAGCAAAGGCATATCCGTTGCCGTAATATGGGAGATAACCGACAGCTAGTGAGTCGGCAATGATGATAAATGAGCTATCAGGAGAAATGCGAATGTTCTCTGCAATATAGGGTGTTGTAGGTTGTATATAGTAGTTGTTAACAGGAGATACCATATTGAATGTAACCTTGAACTGTTGAGCTTTTACAGCTGCGTTTATTTGGTCAAAAGTAATAATTGAGTCGTTCTGTGCGTATAGAGATGTGCTAAGGCATAGCATAAAAAGAAAAATCAAGCGTTTCATAGTACAATAATTTTAGTTAAATGTACTCCTTTTACGCTCTCCGCTTGTATAGGGTTACTAATCTGATATAGTTGGGGTAACTAAAAATACGGGACAATAACCGTATGGTACTGTCCCGTATTTATATGTTTTATTATTTGCTTTTAAGTGGTTTAATCACTCCTAGGTAACTAATAGTTTGTCGATTGTTAGAGTTAAGTGTTACGCTACAGTTGCTGTTAGTTCCAATCTCAATAGTAAAGCGTAATACATCGTCGGCTTCGCGTATGGTAAATTGGTAGTCTACAATTGCATGCTTTCTTTTTTGTATGATTTTCCATTCAGAGCGGATAGGGGTGCCGTCAAATCGGATACCGCCATCGCTCCCGGGAGATACACGATAAGCTCTACCAAAAAAAGGAAGATTGCCTTTTATGGTAGTATCGCAGACATTGATTTCACCTCGTGGATTAAAACGCGATAGGTCCATGTTGCCGTTTGGCAATACTTTGTTAATGTCAATAGTGAACTTACCGCCTTCCACTAACTCTATAACCTTTTTAAAGTTATCGTTATCCTTCTCTTTGTTCTTTTTCCCTTGAGCCATAGCCATGCCATAACCTAGAGCGACACATAATATAAGCGTTATAATCCTTTTCATACTTCAATGTCTGTTTTTGTTTATACTTTAATCCCTTAGGTCAATAACCTCAACGTTAGGGAATTTTGCTTTATCAAACTTAAAGAAACCGTCCGCTGGTATAGGGGTCATTTCCTGAAGACTTTTAATTTTAATATGGACGTTGTTATTGTCTTTTCCGTAGGAAGTTACTTGTTCAATGGTATTAGTTGCTGTATTAAGCTTTATGACAAGTTTAGAGAATGATTTATCATCCTTCTCGGGGATTAAATCAATATAAGCAATGTTCCCTTCCTTTTTTTGGATGTTTTGTTTGAATCCTTGGTTGTGAATTTCAAAGATAGTAGTAGGGTTAAGAAACTCTTCTTCATCCTCGGATGGATCCTTGATATTTACTTCTTCAATGTCCGGCATATAAGAATAAATAGCTTTGCCATCAAAATAGCTTTCCACACCCATTAAGTTAAGACGGTATAAATTACCCTTCATGTACGCCTTTCCAGAGTGACTTTCATTGATGTTCTCTTCTTTGTTTTCCATCGTCACATCAAACAAAATCTCAATGGCTTTATAATCCTTTATCTTTTTAGCTGCCTTGTCAAGTAAGGCTTTAGCATCCTCTTGCGCCCATACATTAAAGGTAGATAGTAAAATCAGAGTTGTAAAAATAAATTTCATAGGTATATCTTATAAATGTTATTAAATGCTACATCAAAACTATACAAAAAACAATTAACAAAAAAGCAATATCCGTGCCATGTACAAGAAAAGATACTTTTGGCAAGTATTATTTACACAATTTTGGGCTACTCCCTGTTGCAGAATAGCCCTTAGTTTAAACTTTCATTGCTTGTAGTTATAGCTACAGTTGCAGTACCTGCCTTGCGGTTCTGCTTGAGTCTAGATGGGTGAGCAAAGATCTGAATAATCATACTCATCGCTTGTTTCAAAAACGGAAGGTTCGTTTTTCTCCTGCTTTACGTTCATGGCTGCGCTATCGGCAAGCCAATCACTCCCACAGTTTGTACAATAATGGCTGCTTGCTGAGCTAATTACTGTTTCTTGTCCGCAGAAAATGCATACGCTGTTCATTTTGTTTATGTATTGGTCTCACTTCTATTTTCGGATTTATACGCATTGAGGTTACTTTAGTCATAATTATTTAATCACTTTTCAGAAAATGATACTTACTAGGTAAAATTATTTTTATGTGTATGTTGTTGTTTAATAGGTGTATAGGTTTATGTGTGGCTCTAGGGTTAAAATAAATAGTAAAATAACACACTGAATAGTTGCAGTATTGAATAAAACACTCTATATTTGCAGTGCAATACAGAGGTATTAGCAGAGAGTGCGGGATGGAGCAGTGGTAGCTCGTCGGGCTCATAACCCGAAGGTCGTCTGTTCGAATCAGGCTCCCGCTACAAGATTAAAGAGGTTGTCTATAGACAACCTCTTTTTTTATGTAAATGCAACAAACAGTTGGTCATAACGTTACAAGTTGTAAATTGATACTACAACCTAAACCTTACAGTTATGAAACGACTAATTCCTCTATTTTTTACTTTATTAATTTCCACGCTGACTTACGCACAAAACAAAACGGAAAACAAGAACTGGACGCTAAAAGGTGTTTACACTTTAGATTTTAACCAGGTATATCTGAGTAATTGGGCGGCAGGAGGAGATAAATCCTTTGCTCTATCTACTTTTGTTGGTTATGATGCCAACTATAAACGTGAGGCGCAATCGTGGAATAACCGCTTGGAAATGGCCTATGGTTTTAGCCAAATAGGTAGTGATGATTGGCGAAAAAGTAATGACCGAATCTATTTACTTTCCGACTATGGTTGGGAGTTTAAGCCGCATTGGTATTTGTCGGCCTTGCTGAACTTCCGTACGCAGTTCTCGAACGGTTACGATTACTCGAATGATTTAAAGACTCTCATTTCACGTTTTATGTCCCCAGGTTATCTTACTGTAGGTCCTGGTGTTCGTTGGGAACCTAAAAGTTGGGTGTCACTCTACTTGTCTCCAATTTCATGGCGCGGAGTTTTTGTAACGTCGGATATTCTTTCAAATGAGGGTGCTTTTGGTGTAAAGGAGGGTAAGCACACGCTAAGTGAGTATGGTGCCTTTTTTATTGGTCAGTTAAAGTATGAGTTTTTGCCTAATATGGAAGTGTCTACTCGTTTACAACTCTTTTCAGATTATAAAGACAAGCCGCAGAATGTGGATGTAGATTGGCAAACAATGTTGCTAATGAGAGTAAACAAATGGTTTACGACATCTATAATGATGAATCTGATTTATGATGACGACACGAAGATACTTCACAAGGATGGGCGTAAATATGCAGAGACGCAGTTTAAAGAGTCACTTGCAGTTGGTGTGATGTTTGAGTTCTAGTTTCTTCTATTTAATGCAGACATCTCCTGTACTTGAGAAGTGAATTGGTACGAGCGATGTCTGCATTGTATTTTTTATTTTGAAGAGTTTCTATGTTGTAGTGTTACTCCATGATATACGTCATGGAATAATTCTTTATTCAATGATTTCAATATAATTGCCATTAAATACATGTATTTTTAAACGCTGTGCAATGTATTTAATAGCAGCTTGAGCGCGCACGGAATTGCCCGACTCGTCTAAGGGTGGTGCGAATGCTGCAATACCCATTACTCCTGGAACGATGCTCAATACTCCGCCGCCAACACCAGATTTTGCAGGGACTCCGCTACTATATAACCAGTCTCCAGTCTGTTCATAAAAGCCATTTGTAGCTACAAGTGTGGTGATGTAAGTGGAAAGTTCTGGGTTAAATATTTGTTCTCCGCTAATGGGATTTAGTCCTTTGTTTGCAATGGTACATGCAGCAATAGCCAATTGTTGGGTAGTAACGCCTAGAGAACATTGTCGTGTGTATAGATCAAGGGACATTTCTGGATCATCGTAAATCCGATCGGCTTTTTTTAGTAGCCAAGTAATAGAGCGATTGTTGTAGTTTGTTTCGGTTTCTGATTTATAGAGCTCATCTATCAATGTTAATTTCCCGGCACATAATCGATCCATATAATCTGTGATGTTTTTCCATTTGGAATCACTGTCGCCTTGCGGTTGTACCATGCTTACTGTGCTAATGGCTCCTGCATTGACAAGAGGGGTTGTGGGTTGGTTCTTTTCAAGAAGCATTGCCATAATAGAATTAAAAGGCAATCCGGTGGCATTAGCACCTATCATCTCGACCATTTTATCTGCCCCATATTGTTGTATAACCAATAGAGCTGTTAAGACCTTAGAAATAGATTCAATGCCAAAGGGGTAATTGACATCACCGACGCTTATTGTTTTTCCTGAAGGTAAACAGACAGAGATGCCGAACAATGTTTTATCGACATGTTCTAGATAGGGAATATAGGAGGCATTTTCTCCATCGACATTCTTTCTTACATGTTCATAGGCTTCAATAATAGCTTCTGTAAGTTGATTGATTGTGATTCTTGTAATCATAATTATGTTTTAAGTTGTAGTTACAGCTTTCTCGTGTTCTTTTGTAAATGTAATGAATAGCTTAATCAAGTATTAAACGTGTAATGATAATTTTTAGTTAAAACTAAGATAATCTGCTTGTGATTATTGTTGTGATATTGGGTTGTGTTTAACGCAATATGATTTGTATAGATAAAAAAGATATTAAAATATTTTAGCTATTAATTATTCTGATGATAATTATCTATTTTTGACGACGAAAAATGGAGAACTTATGTTGATAGGTATACTAATAATTTTATTTTTTTTATTACTAGGTGAATTATGCGCTTGGTTAATAAACGGCTTTATTCCGGCAAGTGTATGCGGAATGTTGTTACTTTTTATAGCATTGAAAATGGGATGGATAAAGAGTAGATCTTTAAAAAAAGTGGTCGATTTCTTAATGAATTATATGTCATTGTTTTTTATACCGGCTGGAGTAGGTTTGCTTGTTGCGATGGAGGTACTAAAGAGTCATTGGATTGCAATTTCTGTAATTGTTACCATTAGTACGTTTGTAACGCTTTTTATTGTGGGTAAAGTGATGCATTATTTTGAATCAAAAAATGTGAATGATGGAGATGTTGAACTCTAAAGTGTTTTTATTGACACTAACAGTGGGTATTTATTTATTGTCTTGTATTCTGTACAAGCGAGTGAAGTGGGGGATTTTTAATCCGATAATTATCTCCATAATGACGATTTGCTTTATCTTATTGATTTTTGATATCGAGTATTCGGTTTATAAAAAACAGACGGAATTTATAGATTTTCTTCTTGGGCCATCGGTTGTAGCGCTTGGATATAAGTTGTATGAACAATATGATAGGATAAAACCATATATAGTGGTTATACTTTTTGCAATATTTACAGGTAGTTTGACCAGTTTATTAAGTGTGATTTTTATTGGGCGCTTATTAGATGTTAGTCCAGAAATAGTAGCGTCCCTTGAGCCTAAGTCTGTAACGACACCCATAGCGATTTCCATTACTGAACAACTTAATGGGATACCGGCTATTACAGTGGTTGTGGTGATAGGTGTTGGTGTTCTAGGTGCAGTTTTAGGGCCAAGGACATTGAAGATGTTAGGGATAGATACTCCAATTGCAACAGGGTTGGCTCTTGGGGCTACTGCTCACGGTTTGGGAACTGCAAAGGCAATGGAGATGGGGGCATTGCAAGGAGCAATAAGTGGTATGGCTATTGGATTAATGGGAGTAATAACGGCAATATTGGTGCCCATTTTAGAAGCATTGTTAAGTTAGTGTTGTGGTGATATAACAGGAAGTTAATTATTAAGATATTGGGGTAATAGGAGTTTGCTAAAATGATTTAGTAAACTCCTATTATTTTATTATATTTAATATAAATTAATGAAACCTTAAAGAATGAACTGACGTAATAAATTTATTTGTAGTTATGTGAGTGAATAGTTTTGGTGTGTAAATGTTAAATAATGATGTTCATGGTAGAGATAATTACTGTTATATTATTGTCATTGTGTTTAATTCTCCTTACGTGGTTAGTAATTAATAGGAATAAAGAATTAGTACACCTAAGACATTTGGTAGATGATAGATATGAGATTACCAATGTTATAACTTCGACCTTAAATTGTGGTGTTGTATTACTGGATGAGGAAATGGTGGTGAAGAAACGAAATGATGCCTATGTATTATCGGACATCTTTTTAAATACAACGGATGCATTTATTGAGGGTGTAAGCTGTATGCATACACTTCAACATATATCAAAATTAGGTAATCTTGTTGAGCGTGTTTTAAAAATGCAGGAGAGAGAAACACTAGTTGCTGAAATTGGTAACGGCAAGACTGTTGAGGTTGAGGCTGTACCTGTGTATTTACATTTAAAAACCTATGGTGCATTATTGTTGAAGATTGTTGATATAACTACAGAGCAGGAATTAAGTTCGGAGCTACGAGAGGCACAGCAAAAAATGCATTTAACAGATTATCTATATTCGCAAGTGCTTGAGAATATACCGGGTATAATTGCAATTAAATCTGTAACTGATAACTATAGGTATGTGAAAGTGAGTGATGCATTTTGTCAGTTTCTGAATATGAAGGAAGGTTCTATAATAGGTAAGAATGATTTTGAACTTTATCCTGATGAATTTGCACAAAAATATAGACAATATGACGTAGATGCAGTAAAGAATAAGGGACATGAAGTTTATGAAACAACTTTTGAGAATTGTGAGGAGCTGTGTTGGCGAATAACGAGGACTCCTTTTGAAACAATTGATGGAGAAAAATTGCTAGTGACGGTTGCCGTTAATATGACAGATGTTCATAAAGCGACAGAAGAGTTGAAAAAAGCCAAGTGTAAGGCTGAAGAGGCAGATAGATTGAAATCGAAGTTTTTAGCCAATATGAGTCATGAAATTAGAACCCCACTTAATGCTATAGTTGGTTTCTCGGAGATGTTGCAGTATGCAACAGATGAAGAGGAGAAAGAAGAATATGTAAAGTTGATTAATTTAAATAATGAAATCCTTTTAAGGTTAATTGATGATATCTTAAATTTATCCCGATTAGAGTCGGGGGTTGTAACTTTTCAACGAGAATTATTTGATATAGTTGATGTGATAAAAAATGTGCATATCAATTTTCTGAAATGTATGGATAATCCTGATGTTGAATTAAGACTGAATATAAGTTTTAGACATTGCATGGTTTATTTGGATAAGAGCCGTTTAAATCAAATTATGACAAATTTCTTGACAAACGCTAACAAGTTTACAAAGAAAGGTTTTATTGAAATTGGCTGCAAGGAAGAAAATGGTGGAATATATGTATATGTGAAAGATACAGGGGTGGGTATTCCGCAGACGAAGCAAGGATTAATCTTCAAATCGTTCGAAAAATTGGATGAGTTTGCACAAGGAACAGGTTTAGGTTTGTCGATATGTAAAGCTATTGCAGATTCGTCAGGATGTAAGATTGGAGTGAAATCTGAAGAGGGGGTTGGATCTACTTTTTGGATTTTATTAAAGCCATCTATAAAGAAAGTTGAATATGGCGAGCAATTTAAAGCCTCAAGTGAGGATGTTATGATGCCTTTGGGTGATGGATATTCGCAATTACAGAATAAAGGGAGAAATATATTGGTAGTGGAGGATTGTGATAGCAATTATCGGTTAATGCAGGTGTTGCTAAAGAAATATACGATGGAGCGTGCAAAGAATGGGGAAGAAGCTGTGACAATGGCGAAGAATAATGATTATAGCCTTATTTTAATGGATATGAAGCTTCCTGTGATGGATGGAATTCAAGCAACAAAACATATAAGGTGCTTTAATAAACATGTCCCGATTATTGCTGTTACGGGGAATGCTTATGAGTCAGATAAACTTGTAGCTTCAGAAGCTGGATGCACACATTTTGTATCAAAGCCAATCCGTAAAGAGATGTTTACAAAGATGATAGAAGAAATGTTTAATTGATAAAGAGGGTGTTAGAAAACGACACCCTCTTTTAAATGTATTGTTCTGTCGGATAGGCGTGCAAGTGAGTCATCATGAGTGACGATGACGAAGCTCTTTCCTAATTCATCACGCAAGCGAAAAAATAAATTATGAAGTTCATTGCGTGATGTACTATCAAGGTTTCCTGAGGGTTCATCGCCAAATATTACAGGTGCATCATTTATTAATGCGCGTGCGACCGACACGCGTTGTTGTTCTCCTCCTGAAAGTTGTGAAGGTTTGTGTAATGCTCTGTCGGATAATCCCATTACGGCCAATAATTCTTTTGCACGTTTTTCAGTCTCAGTTTTGTTTTTCCCATTAATCCAGGCGGGCATGCATACATTCTCTAGTGCAGTAAATTCAGGTAAGAGATGATGAAACTGGAAAATGAATCCGATATGTTGATTGCGGAAATCTGCAAGATCAGATGCTGATAACTGAGATATTTGTTTCCCTTTGTAGATAACATCACCGCTATCTGCGTTATCAAGTGTTCCCATGATATGTAAAAGAGTGCTTTTTCCGGCTCCACTAGCGCCAATAATAGAAACGACTTCTCGTTCTTTTATGCTAAGATTAATACCTTTCAATACGTGTAAATCACCGTAGCTTTTATGTATATTGTTAACTTCGATAATAGTTTTCATGTATATATATCAGAAAATAGAATGTTTTTACATAATTATGTTTGTAAAGATAAAGAAATTGTATTCAAACCATTTGTTAAAAGGAAAAATATTTATAAGTTTGTTGAATATAAATCTATCCCGCCTGATTCAAAACGGGCGATTTTACTTCATTATACATTGAAAATCAATATGTACGATATTTTAGAACTAAATGACAAATTATTGTCAGACCTACGTCAGGTTGCAAAAGAAATAGGTATCCGACGTGTGGACGCATATAAAAAGCAAGAGCTTATCTACAAGATACTTGATCAGCAAGCATTAAATGCTTCGGCAAGTTTAACTCCAAGTACTGAAGAACCGAAAGTAGAAGGTGAAGAAGTTACTGCAAAAGGAACAAAAAGGAAAAATCTACGTCATAAAAAGACTGTTCCACAAAGTGAACGCACAGAAAAAGGAACGAAGAAGGTTGAAGAACCTGTAGTTGTAAATGAGCCTGTGGTTGAGGCTGAGCAGCCTGTTGTTATTGAACCAGCCGCTTTGCCGATTTTAGATTTGCCTGTCTTGGAAGATATCGTTTTAGAGTCAATATTACCAACTTCTCCAGTTGAGGCAGGAGCGGACGAACCTAAAGAAAAGAAGCATAGATTAAGAGTGGGACGCACAGGCGTGGAAAAGGTAGGAGACTCTAAAGGTGGAGTAAACAAGAAAAAACAAAACCAACCTATTGAGCATAAAGCAGAGATAACCGAAGAGCCTGTGGCTGTTGTGGATGTCCCAGTAGTGAATAGTGAGGAGAATGCCACACAAGTAGAAGAAACTGTGGCAGCGCCAATAGAAATCAATAATCCTGAGGTTCAAACACCACAAGAGCGTAAGGTTCCCAAGAAAAAAGAGTTTATTAAGAAAGTTAAAGACAGAAGAGAGCCATTATCGGATGCGTCTTTAGATAAGGATTTAGATGCTGTGCATCCGGAGATTGTTTTGCCATTTGAGAAAGAAATGTCAGAACAATTGCCGACGGAGGGATTTGGTGACTCGCCAGCTACTTTCGAGGTAGAGAATGAACAAGAAAACTATGCGCCACATAGAGAGCAAGATGGTAAGATGCGTTTTGAGAAACGTGATAAGTTTTATGAATTTGATGGTATTATACTAAATTCGGGAGTATTAGAAATTATGCCTGATGGTTATGGATTTCTACGTTCATCCGACTATAATTATTTAAGTTCGCCCGACGATATTTATGTATCGCAGAGTCAGATAAAATTATTTGGTTTACAAACAGGAGATACCGTTGAGGGTACTGTACGACCACCTAAGGAGGGAGAAAAATATTTCCCTTTAATAAAAGTGGAAAAAATTAATGGAAAGAGTCCTGAAGCTGTGAGAGATAGAATTCCATTTGACCATTTAACACCATTATTCCCAGAGGAGAAGTTTAATATTACTTCGGGAGCTAAATCGACAATATCAACTAGAATTGTTGATATGTTTGCTCCTATTGGTAAAGGGCAACGTGGTTTAATTGTTGCACCGCCTAAGACAGGTAAAACAGTACTGTTAAAAGAAATTGCAAATGCGATAGCTGAGAATCATCCAGAAGTTTATTTGATTATTCTATTAATTGACGAGCGTCCGGAGGAGGTAACCGATATGGCACGTAGCGTGAATGCTGAAGTGATCTCGTCGACCTTTGATGAGCCTGCTGAAAGACATGTGAAGATTGCAAATATTGTGTTGGAGAAAGCGAAACGTATGGTTGAATGTGGTCATGATGTTGTGATTGTATTAGACTCTATTACTCGTTTAGCGCGTGCGTACAATACCGTATCACCAGCTTCGGGTAAAGTATTATCAGGAGGGGTTGATGCGAACGCATTACATAAGCCTAAACGTTTCTTTGGAGCTGCGCGTAATATTGAAAACGGAGGGTCGCTGACAATATTGGCAACAGCCTTAACTGAAACAAGCTCTAAAATGGATGAGGTAATCTTTGAAGAGTTTAAAGGTACGGGAAATATGGAATTGCAGCTTGATAGAAAACTTAGCAATAAACGTATTTATCCTGCTGTTGACTTAACTGCATCAAGTACTCGTAGAGATGATTTACTGATTGATGAGTATAACTTGAATAGAATTTGGATATTACGCAACTATTTGACAGATATGAACTCAGTAGAGGCAATGCAGTTTGTTCGTGACAGATTGCAAAAAACACGCTCAAATGAGGAGTTTTTGATTTCAATGAACGATAAATAGTTCTATTGTGATATAGAATAAAAAAGAGGTTATTCTGAAGGGAATGACCTCTTTTTATTATAGTAGGTGATATAAGCTTATACGTAATCCCATGTTGAGGATAGATTAAAAATATATGGTAGTAATAGAGAGTTTTAGTAATAGGTAATGTCTCTCCATTCTGATAACCTTGTTGTATCATCTTGGACGACAAACATCTTTATCCAATTTCCTCGATTGTCATATTCGTAGGTGAAATAATCTGTATGTATTAGCTCTTTGTCGTCTGAGTCGTTGTAGTATTCGTGAGATACTTTTAGCCCTTTTTTATTTAGAGTCGTAATCTCTTTTCCGCCATGCTCGCTTATCTCCTGATATATAATACCATCCTTATAAATATATTCAAGATCAATCTCATAGCCCATGTAGCTAATGATTCGCCCTAAAGAGTCGTAGCTATAAGATGTAGGGAGCCACTCTGACTCATAGTCTAGGAGTATGTTTCCTAATGAGTCAATGATGCATTTTAGTTCCTTGAAGTCGGTAGGTTTGTCTTTGTAGTATAGAGATTGTGTAACATAGTCAAGTCCTTTGTTGTTGTAATAATATCTCATTTCACCTTTTGTGTAACTTCCACCGTTGCTTTCTCTGAAATAGTTAGTTACACTTTCTTTACGTCCCTTGTGATCATATAAATAATCAGTGTACATACGGTAATTGTATATATTGCTATCTTTAAATGTTTTTAAAGATCTTATCAGATGATTATTTGTGTCATATATATGTAAGTGTTTTGTTGTACTGTAATCTCGATCTATATCGAAACAGTGCAAAATAGCTCTGATTTTAGAGCTATTGCCTGATAGTAGTTTAAGTATTGTGTCGATATAGCAGTCTGTTACAGGTTGCAGGATCTCAAAATATGGAATATTAATGCTATTATTGGTATCCCGTTTTTCAACATTAATTGTTTTGTTTTGCAGTTGATTTCCAGTAATACAGCTCAATAGGCTGGTAGAGATAATTAGTGTAATTAGTTTTAATGGTCTCATAGGTTTATCATAATTATTTCAGTTGTACAATGGAGCTTATACGTGAGTTTGATATGCTATAGATAAATATACAAATTAAAGAATCATTGTGTTTGAAATAGGTAAAAGAATATAGAGATTTTCTATTTGCAAATATGATATAGTCATTATATAACATTGACACAAATTTGGTGTACAGTCTAGAATATATATCGTAATGGTTGAAGATCTACTATCTTTAAGATTATTGAGATGTTTAGACCGAATAGTTTTTAATAAGTAAGATGTGTATAATATTGATGAGCCGTAATATTATAGAGAAAAGAGTAGATTTTTTTATTAAAAAAGAATATCTTTGTAGTTTAAATAGTAGCGAAACAGTATTGTTAAAAATGCCGTATTTGTGGTTATTTAGAGGAATGCAAGAAAATTGAGATTGATTATATGAAGAGTGATAAAAATGTACCCGTTCCGGTTTTACGACGAATGCCTGCTTATCTCTCGTTTGTGAAGACACTTCAGAAACAGGGAGAGAAATATGTGTCGTCAACGCGTATAGCCGAGTATATGGATATAGATTCTACTCAGGTAACGAAGGACCTTTCCCATACGGGAATAACCGGAAAAACACGAGTGGGCTATGAAGTAGACAGCTTTGTACAGATATTGGAGGAATTTTTAGGTTTTAGCAGTGTGGATGACGCCTTTTTGGTTGGTGCTGGATCACTGGGTTCTGCTCTGTTGCAGGATAAAGGACTTTCTGCGTTTGGATTACGTATAGATTCAGCCTTTGATGTTGATAAGCAAAAGGTTGGAACAAAGGTAAATGACATACAAATTCATCATATTGATCAGTTTAGAGCATTGGCTGCTGAGCGCAAGGTTGTAATTGGAATAATTACAGTGCCTGCCGAACATGCGCAGAATGTGGCCGATTTGATGGTGGCATGGGGAATTAAAGCAATTTGGAATTTTACACCAGCACGCATTAAGGTTCCTTCGCATATTGTTGTACAAAATACAACAATCTATATGAATTTAGCAATACTGTTTAATAAGCTATATCATAGCGAATAAAGAGGATTGCGAGTAGAGTTTAATTTTGAAATATTTGTGAATGCAAATAGTGAATATATAATTTTTTTATAACAAGAGCATATGGTAAAAATTCAATTTCCTGACGGAAATGTAAAAGAGTTCGAGTCCGGAGTGACCGGGCTTGAGATCGCTAAGTCGATTAGCCATAAGTTGGCTAAGGAAGTGTTGTCAATATCGGTTAATGGAGAAACCTGGGACTTAACGCGACCAATAACGACGGATGCAGAGATTAAACTATATACTTGGGATGATGAAGAAGGACGTCACGCGTTTTGGCATTCATCGGCACACTTAATGGCAGAAGCTCTTCAACAACTATATCCTAATACGAAATTTGGTATTGGGCCAGCAATTGAAAATGGATTCTATTATGATGTAGAACCAGGAGATGGTGCTGTATTATCTGATAAAGATTTACAGACTATTGAGAAAAAAATGCTTGAGTTAGCTAGGACAAAGTCTGCTTTTGAGCGTATTGATGTTACGAAACAAGAGGCGTTGGATCATTTCAATGGGTTGAATGAAACTTACAAGGTTGAGTTAATTAATGATTTAGAAGATGGTACAATAACTTATTACAAGCAAGGCTGTTTTACGGATCTATGTCGTGGACCGCACTTACCAGATTCATCATACATTAAGGCAATAAAACTAAATAGTGTAGCTGGAGCTTATTGGAGAGGTAGCGAAAAGAATAAAATGCTTACACGTATCTATGGTATTACATTCCCTAAACAAAAGCAATTAGAGGAGTGGACTGCAATGATGGAAGAGGCGAAATTGAGAGACCACCGTAAGATTGGTAAAGAGATGGAATTATTTACATTCTCTCAAGCTGTAGGGCAAGGGTTACCAATGTGGTTGCCGAAAGGAGCTATGCTACGTGATCGTTTAGAGCAATTTTTGCGTAAAGTTCAAAAGAATTATGGCTATGAGCAAGTAATGACTCCGCATATTGGTAATGTGAACTTATACAAAACGTCTGGTCACTTCCAAAAATATGGAGCGGATAGCTTCCAGGTTATTACAACTCCTCAGGAAGGGGAAGAGTTTATGCTAAAACCAATGAACTGTCCTCACCATTGTGAAATTTTTAAATTTAAGCCACGTTCATATCGTGATCTTCCATTACGTTTTGCTGAATTTGGTACGGTTTATAGATATGAGCAGAGCGGAGAGTTACATGGGCTGACTCGTGTACGCGGTTTTACCCAGGATGACGCACACATCTTCTGTACTCCCGACCAACTTAAAGAAGAGTTCAAGAAAGTAATTGATATTATCTTTATTATCTTTAAAGCACTTGATTTCACTGAGTTTACTGCACAGATTTCATTAAGAGATCCAAATAATACAGAGAAATATATTGGTAGTGATGAGAACTGGGACAAAGCAGAACGCGCAATTGTTGAGGCAGCTGCAGAGAAGGGGTTAAATACTACTGTAGAACTTGGCGAGGCAGCTTTTTATGGTCCGAAGCTAGACTTTATGATTAAAGATGCTATTGGACGTAAATGGCAGTTAGGTACAATCCAAGTGGATTATAACTTACCTGAGCGATTTGAATTGGAATATACAGGTGCTGATAATCAGAAGCACCGTCCGGTTATGATTCACCGTGCGCCTTTTGGAAGTATGGAGCGTTTTGTAGCTGTATTAATTGAACATACGGGAGGAAAATTCCCTCTATGGTTAACTCCAGAGCAGGCTGTAGTGTTGCCAATTAGCGAAAAATACAATGATTACGCAGAAAAGCTTTCAAAATCGCTAAATAATTCCGATATTCGCACAGTTTTAGATGACCGTAACGAGAAGATTGGTCGTAAGATTCGCGATAACGAGTTGAAAAAGATTCCTTACATGTTAGTTGTAGGAGAGAATGAAGTAAACGAAGGTAAAGTTTCTGTTCGTCGTCAAGGGCAAGGAGACTTAGGTAGTATGACTATCGAGGAGTTTACAGCGTTAGTAAATAAAGAGGTCGAAGAACAATTAAATGCGATCTACAATAATAAATAATTAAATAGGAGGATTTAATATAGCAACAAGAATGGAAAAAAGAGGCCCAAGACAACCGGTCGTTAACAAAGGACCACAACACAGAATCAATGAGCTAATCAGGGCTAATTCTGTACGCGTAGTAGGGGACGATATCGAGCCTGCTGTATATTCACTGCGTGAGGCACTGAATATGGCAGAAGAGGCTGGAATGGACTTAGTTGAGATATCACCAAACGCTGAGCCGCCGGTATGTAGAATTATTGATTATAGCAAATTCTTATATCAGCTAAAGAAAAAGCAGAAAGAGATTAAAGCTAAGAGTGTTAAAGTTGTTGTTAAAGAAATACGCTTTGGACCTCAAACGGACGATCATGACTTTAACTTCAAGTTAAAACATGCGAAAGAGTTTTTACAAGAAGGTGCAAAAGTACGTGCGTATGTTTTCTTTAAAGGACGTTCAATCCTGTTTAAGGATCAAGGTGCTGATTTGTTGCAGCGTTTTGTTTCCGAGCTGGAAGAATACGGTAAAGTAGAATCTTTGCCAAAGTTGGAAGGGAAGAAAATGATTGTTGTGTTAGCTCCGAGAAAGTAAGAGAGATATTTTATAATTATATATTCTGAAACACAATTAAATTAAGACGAAGATGCCAAAAATGAAAACAGTCAGCAGCGCGAAAAAGAGATTCTCTTTAACGGCTACTGGAAAGATTAAAAGAAAGCATGCTTTCAAAAGTCACATTTTGACAAAGAAAACAACAAAGCAAAAAAGAAACTTAACTCACATCACAACTGTTGATGGTTCGGATGTAGCTGCAGTTAAGAGAATGCTTTGCATGTAATTAAGAGTTTACTTATTTTTAAACCAGGATGTTATGCACTAAAGTTCCTCTGCGGGGACGCTAACACCCAAAAAACAAGAAATTATGCCTAGAGCTAAAAATGCCGTTGCCTCAAGAGCACGTAGAAAAAAAGTATTAAAAGAGACCAGAGGAAACTTTGGAGCAAGAAAAAACGTTTGGACCGTAGCGAAAAATACGTATGAGAAAGGATTAACTTATGCTTTCCGTGACAGACGTAAGAAAAAATCAGAATTTAGAGCGTTGTGGATTCAGAGAATTAACGCTGCAGTTAGACTTGAAGGTCTTTCATATTCTAAATTTATGGGCTTAGTTCATAAAGCAGAAATTGATATGAACCGTAAAGTATTAGCTGACTTAGCAATGAATCACCCTGAAGCATTCCAAGCAGTGGTTGCTAAAGTGAAAGAATTCGCGAAGTAATTATAAAATATCATTAAGAAAAGGTCACCTATAAAGTGACCTTTTCTTTTTTAATACTAACTTTGAACCAATAAATATATACAACTAAAGAGAACAACGATGAAGATAGCTTTGTTAGGCTATGGGAAAATGGGTAAAATCATTGAAAGTATTGCCCGTAGCCGTGGACATGAAATAGTACTAGTAATAGATGAGTTAAATAGAGATAATGTAACGGATGAGATGCTCAAGGAAGCTGATGTGGCAATAGAATTCACCGCTCCTGCAGTAGCCGTTAATAACTATAAGTGGTGTTTTGAGTGTGGTGTACCGGTAGTATCGGGAACTACAGGGTGGCTGGAGCGCTTGTCTGAGGTTGAGGATGCTTGTAAAACACTCAATGGAGGTTTCTTTTATGCTTCTAATTTTAGTGTTGGTGTGAATATTTTCTTCCATTTAAATCGTTACTTAGCGAAGATCATGAATAATTTTAAGGAATATGAAGTCTTGGTAGAAGAGACACATCATATCCACAAACTTGATGCGCCAAGTGGGACTGCTATCACAATCGCAGAAGGGGTATTAGAGAATAACGATAAATACAATGAATGGGAACTTAAGGAGGGCGATTCTTCAAAGGATAAGCTACAAATAGAGGCTAAAAGAGAAGGGGAGGTTCCTGGAATTCACACCGTATTTTACAAGTCCGATGTAGATGAAATAGTTATTCATCATTCGGCTTACTCTCGTAAAGGGTTCGCGTTAGGTGCTGTATTGGCTGCCGAGTTTATGCAAGGTAAGCATGGGCAATATGGTATGGACGATTTATTGAAAATTGATTAATATCTAGAATATAGTATGAAAGTTGATCGCAAAGCATGGATTAAGTTTGCCATTGTGGCAATATTATATATACTGTGGACAATATGGGTAGGATGCTACTGGTTATTATTGCTTCTACCGGTACTTTTCGATATATATATTTCTAAAAGGGTACATTGGGCCTTTTGGAAAAAGAAAGGAGTAAAAAAGCAGCCTGTGGTAATTGAATGGATCGATGCGCTGATTTTTGCAGTTGTAGCAGCTACATTAATACGTATTTTCTTCTTTGAAGCCTACACCATCCCTACATCATCAATGGAGAAAAGTATGTTAGTAGGCGATTACTTATTTGTGAGCAAAGTAGCCTATGGGCCTAAACTGCCCAATACACCGCTTGCTTTGCCTTTTGTACATCATTCTCTTCCCAATGGTAGTAAAGCCTATTCTGAGGCTTTAAAATGGCCTTATAAGCGTATAGGTGGTCTGTCGGAGATTGAACGTAATGATGTTATGGTATTTAATTTCCCTGCAGGAGACACAATTGTGCAGGGAATAGAGAACCCCGATTATTACTCGCAACTTCGTAGCAACGCGCGCATGTATCGAGATCAGTCTATGCAACGTGGCGATACGATAACAGAGCAAGAAGCAATTTTCATGACACGTAAATTGATGAATGATAATTTTACAATCTTTACGCGTCCTGTGGACAAACGTGAAAACTATATTAAGAGAGGTGTAGGAATGCCGGGCGATACACTAGTGTCAGAACATGGTGTACTGTATGTCAATGGAAAAAAGGCAGAAGTGCCGGCTGAATTACAATTTGTATACCGGGTGTATACAAACGGAACACCTATGAATCGATTAAAACTTCAAGAGCTTGGAATCGCAAACGATGATATGGCGCAAGGTGGTCGAGACCTATATATTTTGCCGCTAACAACAGCTATGGTGGATAAACTTAAGCAGTTTCCCAATGTGGTTAAAATAGAGAAAACAGAGGAGGTTGGTTACAATCCGGACATCTTCCCTTTTAATGCTCAATACGAATGGAATGTTGACAATTTCGGACCACTCTATGTTCCTGCTAAGGGTGCAACAGTTGATCTCAACACTCAGACCTTGCCTTTTTATGAGCGAATAATTGAAAACTATGAAGGCAATAAATTAGAGATTAAAGGTGACGAGATATTTATTAACGGCGAAAAAACCGACAAGTATACCTTCAAAATGGACTATTACTGGATGATGGGAGACAATAGGCATATGAGTGCCGACTCTCGCTACTGGGGATTTGTTCCGGAGGATCATGTTGTAGGAAAGGCCTCGTTTATATGGCTATCACTTGATAAAGATCAGTCATTCCCTAAAAATATTCGTTGGAATAGAGTATTTAAGAAAGTACAATAAATAAACAAGAAACGGCAAATAGAGTTATCTAATTTGCCGTTTCTTGTTTTTATATCGTCCTAAAAAGCTCGCTCTTCGGCTTCCTAACTTTTGCCAAATGCTGATATGTATCATCGGCCGATCGGTAACCAACCGGTAAAACAAGTGCCGGATTTAGCCCCTGTTCGCTTAAATCCAATATTTCATCATAGCCCACTGCATCAAAACCACCAATAGGACAGGCATCAACCTTTAACATTGCGCATGCCGCTAAAGCAAATCCCGCAGCTAAATAGGTATCCTCAGCACTCCATAAATTTTGTTGCGTAGGCGACATTCCTAGAATGTATCCATCCATCATTGCACGCCAAGGTGCAATCTGTTCATCGTTCATTTTACGTTCTTGTTGAATACGCTTTAAGTGATTCTCCACATATTCTTTATCCACCGTTGTCATATTACAAAAAATGAATAGATTCGATGCTTCAGTAATAGCGGGTTGATTCATGCTTCTGTCTTGTAATGATTTGCGCACGTCTGCGTCTGTAATTTCTATTATTACATACGGTTGTAATCCAACGGACGATGGTGCTAATTGCATAGCATCTTTTAGTTGCCCAAGGGTTTCCGGATCAATCTTTTTACTAACGTCAAATCGTTTTGTGGCATATCGCCATTTCAAAATATCAATAGGTGTCATAACTACGTAAAGGGTTTTAGTGTACATAATATGCACATACGACATAGAGACGGTTATGTTTGTAAATCAATTCAATATCATTAGTAATAAAAAAACGCGCTACTTGAAATGTAGCGCGTTTTTTATAATATCTTAAAACTATTGCTTAGGCAGTAGCTTTATTTGTAGATTTTTTTGGCTCAGAGATACGCTCAATCCATTTAAGCATAGCAAGCATTGTGAACATAGAAATTAAACATGCCCCAACAAAGATTGTCCATGTTGCCCAAATTGAAATAGATGAGTAGAAAATTGCTCCAATAAATAATAATTGGTTACCTAGTGCAGTTGCTCCTAACCAACATCCCTGCATAATTCCTTGGTATTGAGGAGGTGCAACTTTCGATACAAACGAAATTCCAAGTGGACTGATAAATAACTCAGCAACAGTTAAAATCAAATAAGTTCCCATTAATAAATATGGAGAAGCTTTTGCACCTGCACTTAATCCACCTGCAGCTTCAACCTCTGATAAGTTAGGAAGACCAAATGAACCCATAGCCATTACAACGTAAGCAGAAGCAGCAATACCCATACCGATAGCAATTTTTGCTGGTGTTGAAGGCTCTTTTCCTTTAGCTTTTAACCATCCAAATAAACCTAATACTACAGGAGTAAGGAATACCACAAAGAATGGGTTTAATGATTGGAATAACTCAGCAGAGAAGCTCCAGTCGCCAAACTGTAATAATGTATAGTCTTTTGCAAAATAAGTCAGTGTTAATCCATTTTGGTGGAATGAGAACCAGAAGAAGATAACAATACCGAATACTGCAAAAAGTGCATATAAACGTTGTTTAACCTCTTGTGCGCTCATCTCAACTGTTGCACCAGAAGCATCTTTTTGTACAACTTTATTTGCTGGATCCGGCATGCTTTTTCTTGTTAGTAAGAATACTCCAAGAGAAATAGCCATTGCACCAATAGCTGTAGCAAACGCGTAGTGGAAACCAGTTGTAAAGATACCAAGGTATTCATTAGCAAATACACCAAGATCTGTAACAACTCCAGAATTTGCTGCAAGAGATGCCATTTCGCGGAAACGCTCAGTTGCTTCAGGGTTCATAGAACCAGCAATGTAATTGTGGCAAAGTTCCGGTAAACCTGCATCATATTTAAATCCGTTGATTGATAACCACCAGTTACGAACACCAGTTGCAATCATTGGAGCAAAGATAGCACCTACGTTGATGAACATATAGAAAATAGAAAATCCTGAGTCACGGAATTGACCGTATTTCGGATCATCATACATTTGTCCAACTAAAGCCTGAAGGTTACCTTTAAAAAGTCCGTTACCAAAAGCAATAATGAAAAGGCCAATACAAGACACAACAAGATAAAATGTGCGACTTTCTGGAGCAATAGGAGTAGGGATTGCTAACATCACATATCCAAGCGCCATTACAACTAATCCTGTAAGGATTGTTCCTTTAAAGTTTTTAGTTTTATCAGCAATAATACCACCGGCAAGTGCTAATAAGTAGATTAACGCGTAAAATACGGAATAGATCACTCCGGCCTCTACTTTCGTAAGATTAAATTTAGCCATTAAAAACAGCACAAGAATAGCCATCATGGTGTAGAACCCAAAGCGTTCCCCCATGTTTGCTAGTGCCGCTGCTAAAAGTCCTTTAGGATGATTTTTGAACATAACGATACTATTTTAGTTTATTAATAAATCAAGATAGAGGCAAAAATAATAAATTTTCTTTATTTTACATGGTGTAAACGATTGAGATAAGTTATGAAAAAGTTAAAAAGCATCTATAAAGCCGAATTAATACCAATAGTTTATAAAAAGCTGTTCCAATTTGGCGAAAATACGAATAAAAACATACTGGCCGATATTGCTGAAGTATGGTGTAATGAACTGCTAAAATACTTTCCAACCCCGAGTGATGTAGTCATTATTCTCGGAGAAGGAACAAAATCGCGTATTGGTAAATGTATTGGTTACGAACTGACCAAACGGAATATCAACGTAAAAGAGTACACTCGCGTTTCCTGTTTGGATAATGCACATCTTCCCGAGAATGTAGACTTAGTTATAGACGCAATATGGGATGATGAGATTGATGGAAACTACTCTACGATTATTGAAGATTTGTTAAATAAACAATTCTTCAATGACATTCATCGCAAAATAGTCAGCATAGACAGTCCATCTGGTTTATCTATGAATAATATTCAAAATAAAAAACCAATACTAAAAAGTAATACGGTAATATCAACCTTAACACCTAGGTTATTACTGCTCATGCCCGAAAGTGCCGATTATTATAATCAACTCATTGTTCCTTCAAATAACCCTTGGTATCATTTATTACAGGACATAGAAACACCCTACTATTTCGTGACAGAATCGGATATTAAGGACATATTGCCAACATATAATCGATTTGCACATAAGGGAACCAATGGACGAGGAGTAATATTGGCCGGAAGCTACGGAATGATGGGTGCAGCATGCCTATGTGCAAAGGGTGCAATAAATAGTGGTATCGGCCTTTTAACAACACATATACCCAAAAGTGGAGTTGACATTCTGCAAAGTTATCTTCCGGAAAGTCTTGTTAGTCCCGATACGTCAGAATCTCATATAACAACAATACCGTGCATTGACACAGCAAACGCAATTGCAATTGGTCCGGGAATAGGACAACAACAAGCCACAATCCAAATTGTCCAAAAACTTCTCTCCGAGATTACTATTCCTTGTATTATAGATGCCGATGGATTAAACATCATCAGTAAGCTCTGCAATAAAGAAAACTACATAGGTAATAACACATTATTAACCCCTCACATTGGAGAATTTGAAAGATTAACAGGAAAAAGCGTTAATTCCTTTGAGAGATTAACTAAATTGTGCACTTTTGTAAGTCAATATCAGACAACTGTATTGCTAAAAGGCGCATATAGCGTCGTTGCGGACAAAACCGGGAAATGTTATTTTAACATCGGTGGTACACCCGCAATGGCCAAAGGTGGTAGTGGTGATGTATTAGCTGGAATTATTCTGGCTCTAGTATCCGGTGGGATATCTATTGAGAAAAGTGCCATTATCGGAATGTATGCGCACGCTAGAGCCGGTGAAATGGCCCAGAAAAAATACGGAAAGCGGGGAACGTGTAGTGGGGACATTGCTACTCTCGTAAAAGATGTGTGGTACGAATTAGAACAATAAAACAAAAAATAAATTTTTAAGCATTATGCGACAACGTCTAATTTTATTGCTTTGTTTGTTAGCATGTGTAGCTACAACACAAGCACAAAAACGAAAAGATGGAAGTACAGGAGCTCCTGTTGCTTTAAACTACGCACTTCCAAAGGTATCATTTGATGTATATGTAGAATTAAGTTGTTCGGTACAAATTCCCGGACCATATGCTCGTTATGCTCAGAAAGAACTTGGCATGACACCAACATTTACGGAGCGTGGACAATCCTGGAAACTGAATGGCGTTAAAATAGAGGAAGTAAGTGAGGTCGATGAGAAATGTGTATATACAATTGCTTCTCGTGATAGTTATTTACCAATCCTTCTGTCTCTAACACCCGATGGTTTGTTAGCCGGAGCAGGCGCTCAAGGCGTAATTATGCCAGCATCTGCAAATAAGAACGTATTTGAAATTAACTTACAAAAAGAGAATCTACTAAATAATCCTTCATTACAAACATTGGAGAATTACAGTACCATGAAGGAGGTTCTAGATACGAACTACACTATGCAAGAGTTTGAAGGAGAAATGCGTAGAGTATGGGACCCTATTGTACGTTATGAAAACAAAAACGAGGCAGAACATGTGCGCGATTTAACCCGCGAAATTATGCGCCTACGCAATGAACGCGTAAAATTACTAAGTGCAGATACAGATGTAGCTGAAGGAAAATTGCTTACAACTTTATTGGAAGAGAATGAGAAAATGGAACAGGATTATTTGTCTATGTTCATAGGCTCTGTGAAGACATTTAAAGTAGTTAAGCGTTTTAGAGTAACACCAACGGCAACATCTAAAAGTGTATTAGCATTTCATTTTTCTCCAACCGAAGGAGCTGTAATAGGTAAAAGCGCCAATGCCTCGGCCTATGTATTACAAGTGGTAGAAAGTGTTACGCCAGCTGGAAAAGAGAATGAAACTGCTGAGTCACAAACTGCAGCATTATATTATCGTGTGCCTGCAAGCGCTAAAATAGCCTTAGTTCGAGATGGACAAACATTAAATACATTTAACGCGTTATTACCGCAATTAGGCGTACTTAAACAATTTCCTATTGACGCAATGGTATCAGAAGGTTTAAGAATACGTTTTCACGCACCTTACGGATCAATTCAATCTATTGAACAAGGAGCAAGAACAGTAAGTGAAAGATAAGGACATGTTGGGAGAGAGTTTAAAATTACGAGAACGTTTTTTAATTTGGCGTGTAAAACACATTAAAGAAGCTAAGTTTGTATACATACTTAGTTTGCTAGTTGGTATTATTACCGGTCTTGCCGGTGTAGTATTAAAAAACTTAGTGCATTACACGCATACATTTGTTACAGAGCACATTCAGGTTAATAGTGGAAGTATCTGGTTTTTTGTGTGCCCTTTTATTGGGATACTACTAACATCCTTGTTTGTACGCTACTTTGTAAAAGAGGATATCAGCCATGGTGTAACAAAAGTACTTTACTCCATATCGCGCCAAAACAGTATAATAAAAAAACACAACAACTACTCATCCATGGTTGCAAGTATCATAACCATTGGATTTGGTGGTTCTGTTGGTGCCGAAGCAACCATTGTACTTACAGGTTCATCAATCGGTTCAAATTTGGCCCGATTCTTCCGTATGAACTATAAGGTAATGACATTAATGATTGGTTGTGGTGCTGCCGGTGCTATAGCCGGAATCTTCAAGGCTCCAATTGCCGGTATCGTATTTACCATGGAGGTATTGATGCTAGACTTAACAATAGCTTCGCTCATTCCATTAATGATTTCCGCTATTGCATCCTATGTTATTGTATACTTCCTTATGGGCGATGGCTTTGTGATGAACTTTACGGTAATGGAACATTTTGCCCTCGTTAATGTACCTTATTACATCATTCTGGGTGCTTTTTGTGGACTTTTATCCGTATACTTTATCCGTGCCAACATTAGAGTAGAGCGCTTTGTAGGTAGCTTTAAAAACCCATTTCACAAAGTAATAATGGGTGGAGCACTGCTTGGTGTACTTATTTTTATTTTTCCCGCACTTTATGGTGAGGGATATGCAACATTACAATCGCTACTAACCAACAATCAGGAGGCTATATTAAACAATAGTTACTTTTTTGAATATCGTCAATATGGAGTAACCTTTGTGTTATATGCTATTGGACTATTATTTATGAAAGTAGTGGGTGCCGCGCTAACCAATGGTAGTGGCGGTGTAGGAGGGGTATTTGCTCCCAGCTTATTTACGGGAGGGATGGCCGGATTCCTATTAGCAACATTACTAAACATGACCGGATTTATTACAGTCCCGGTAAGCTACTTTGTATTGGCCGGAATGGCCGGAGTAATGTCTGGAGTAATGAACTCACCACTTACAGCCATGTTCTTGATTGCTGAATTAACAGGTGGATACCACATGCTGGTTCCGTTAATGATTGCTTCCGTAATGGCGCACCTAACGGCTAGTGGAATGGAGCCACATTCAATTTACGCACGTCGTTTGGCAATGGTTGGAGATTTAATTACTCATAATAAGGACAGGGCAGTACTAACACTAATGCGACTGAATAATGTTATAGAAACAGATCTTAAAACAATCCCCGTAACTGCCAACCTAGGCGATTTAGTTAAAAAAGTTTCTCGTTCCAACAGGAACATCTTCCCGGTTGTGGACGACAATGGTGCACTACTAGGAGTTGTACTACTTGATGACATACGTAAAATTATGTTCCAACAGGATCTTTATCCAACAACATTTGTTAGGGATGTAATGACTACGCCTCCAACAGTAGTGGATATCACAGATCAGATGGATATTGTAATGAAGAAGTTTGAAGACACCAAAGCGTGGAATTTGCCGGTTATTGAAAATGGTAAATATATTGGATTTGTGTCTAAGTCAAAGATATTCAATACATACCGAAATATGTTGTTACATTTCTCTGACGAGTAGTAATACTACGTCTTATATTATAGGATAAAATGGCAATGAATAGTACATTCATTGCCATTTTGTGTTATAATACTTATGTCTTATATCAATCACGACTTTCGTTTTATTGTCATAATTTCACTCAAAAACATAGATAAGAGGTAAACTCTAGACAATGCAATTAATCATTGCTTAGGAAATTCAGAATTGACCATACCATAATCATCTCTGACGTGCGATTTTCGAAAACGTTCATATTGGTTTATATCTGCTCTATATTCTGTCTAAGTTCTCTCCGTATCCTCTCCGTCTTTTCCCCGTGTTTCCACCGTACTCTATAACAACGGGCTAAATACGGAGGAAACACGGGGAAAAGACGGAGAGGATATGGACAGGGTGCGGAGAGGACGCGAATAATATATAAGCATAGTTTTATTGTTTCCTCAATTTAGGAGAACTCCTCATATGCCATACGCTGAATGTGATAGAAGTCAAGCGTAGAGAAGAGGTTCTTCCTATGGAGAAATGAATAAATCCCCGTAGTTATGTGTTTAAAGTATAATTTATTAGTGAGATTATGAAAAAAAATAGAACAGCCTATTGTTTTATAGGTAAAAAAAGATAATTTTGCGGCAATGAGTGAAATGTTAAAAAATAAGATATTATGTACTGGACATTAGAATTAGCATCAAAATTAGAAGATGCACCATGGCCTGCGAGCAAAGATGAGTTAATTGATTTTGCAATTCGCTCAGGTGCACCAATGGAAGTAATTGAGAATTTACAGGATATTGAGGACGATGAGGAAGTTTTTGAGAGTATAGAGGATATATGGCCTGATTATCCAAGCAAGGATGATTTCTTCTTTAATGAAGATGAGTATTAAAAAATTAGAGAAGCCGGTTGAATAGAAGCAACCGGCTTTCTTCTTGATTATAGGTAACCTAATAAAATATGTGTTCGTTAATGTTTTAGAACTTTAACTTCGAACAAGAATATAACATAAATGACAAGAATATTATTTACCGGCGCAAATGGTTTTTTAGTCCGTAATATCTTACCTCACTTAAGTAATTATTCCATCTCAACGCTTTCACAAGGTGGAAAACACAGCTATTTATGCAACTTAGCGACGGAAGAGCCTAATTTTAATTCACCATTCGATGTGGTTTTTCATGCGGCCGGTAAGGCACACATGGTTCCGGGATCGGATTCGGAGAAACAGGCTTTCTTTGATGTAAATGTGCAGGGTACTAAGAATTTGTGTAAAGCCTTAGAAAAAATAGGAGTACCTAAACAATTTATTTTTATTAGTACAGTTGCAGTTTATGGAGTAGATAGTGGTGTTGACATTACCGAGGAGCATCCGTTAAGTGGTGTAACGCCATATGCAATGAGTAAGATAGAAGCAGAAAACTTTTTGATTGCTTGGTGTCGCCAACACCATGTGCAATTGGTGATTCTGCGTCCGGGGTTGATTTCAGGTGAAAATGCTCCCGGAAATCTAGGAGCAATGGCACGTGGTATTAAGAGTTTTAAGTACGCCTCAATAGGTGGAGGAAAAGCTTGTAAAAGTATTGTCATGGCAGAGGATTTTGCAACATTAATACCTTTGTTGGAAAAAATAGATTTTGGAATATATAATGTTTGCTCAGACTATGCTCCTACGTTTAAAGAGATAGAAGATGTCATTGCCAAATATTACAAAAGACCGATAATTTCTATACCTTTGTGGGCCATTAAACCAATGGCTAAAGTTGGTGATATGTTTGGTCCTGGCTTTATTTTCAACTCTTTAAAACTAAATAAGATAACATCTAGTCTCACTTTCTCGAATGAGAAGATAAAGGCCGATACGGGATGGAAACCTACCGATGTTATTAGTAACTTAAAATTTTAATTATGACGCAATACTTATTGATACCTATTGTCTTAGTAACCTTATTTCTGCTGGAGAAACTTTATTTTATAATAGCAAAGCATTACAATATTGTTGATAAACCCAATGAACGGAGTTCGCATAAAGTAGTAACACTTCGTGGAGGAGGAATAATATTTACCTTGGCTGTATTAATGCAGAGTGTTGTGTACGGAATATCCTATCCTTATTTCTTGCTAGGATTACTTATGGTTGCTATTATTTCATTTATAGATGATATAAAACCACAACGAGCTTCCGTCAGATTGGTGTTTCAGTTTGCCGCAATGCTCTTACTATTTTATCAGCTTCAATTGTTTCAGTTGGCTTGGTGGGCAATACCCATTGCGTTGGTGCTGTTTGTAGGTATTATTAATGCATACAACTTCATGGATGGTGTTAATGGCATAACAGGAGGATATAGTTTGATTGTTTTGGGCGCTTTGTATTATGTAAATAGTTATCAAGTAGAGTTTGTTGAACCTTCCTTTTTGCTTTTTTCTATTTTAGGCGTATTGGTGTTTTTATTTTTTAACTTCCGAAAAAAAGCTCGTTGTTTTGCCGGTGATGTAGGTTCAATATCAATTGCATTTATCATACTCTTTGCATTGGGGGGACTAATAGTTAAGACGGGAGATTTGTCTTACTTAGTTTTCTTGATGGTTTATGGCGTTGATGCGGCATTAACAATAGCGCATAGAATAATATTGAAAGAGAATATATCTCAGCCACATCGAAAGCATGTATATCAGCTTATGGCAAATGAATTGGGAATTAAACATACCTATGTGTCTATGATATATATGTTAACGCAATTAGCTATTAATATAGTTTTCATTTCTCTTGCGGAGATACATTGGATAATGTTTGGAGTTATATTAATTCTATTAAGTTGTGTTTATATTTGTGTTATAAGTAAATATTTTCATTTACATTTACAGCATAAAACAAGTAACAGTAAGTAATGAAAGGAATTATATTAGCCGGAGGCTCCGGTACAAGACTATACCCAATTACAAAGGGTGTTTCAAAGCAAATTTTACCAATATACGATAAACCAATGATTTATTATCCAATTTCGGTGCTTATGTTAGCCGGGATAAAAGAGATATTGGTAATATCCACACCTCAGGATTTACCGGGCTTTCAACGTCTGTTGGGTAACGGTGAGGATTATGGCGTAAAATTCTCTTATGCGGAGCAGCCATCGCCAGACGGGTTAGCTCAGGCGTTTATTATAGGAAAAGATTTTATAGGTACGGACTCCGTATGTTTAGTTTTAGGAGATAATATATTTTACGGACAAAGTTTTACTTCAATGCTAGCCAATGCGGTGAAACGAGTTGATGAAACGGGCAAAGCTACCGTATTTGGATATTATGTAAATGATCCTGAACGTTATGGTGTTGCCGAGTTTGATGAGACTGGTAAGGTTCTAAGTATAGAGGAAAAACCTCAAGATCCCAAATCGAACTATGCTGTAGTGGGATTATATTTCTATCCTAATAGTGTTGTCGATATTGCTCATAATATTAAACCTTCAGCACGTGGAGAACTTGAGATAACAACTGTAAACCAGGCTTATCTGAATGAGGGTTTACTAAATGTAGATTTACTGGGAAGAGGTTTTGCTTGGTTAGATACAGGTACGCATGATTCTTTGTCTGAAGCATCAACATTTGTAGAAGTGATAGAGAAACGACAAGGGCTAAAGATAGCTTGTTTAGAGGAAATTGCTTATAGAAAAGGGTGGATTGACGCTGCTAAACTAGAGGCATTAGCACAACCAATGCTTAAGAATCAATACGGACAGTATTTGATGAAACTAATTAAAAACGGAAAATAAGATTGATATGAAGGTAACTCCAACTGCTCTGGATGGTGTTGTGATAATAGAGCCAAAAGTATTTGGTGATGACCGCGGCTATTTCTTTGAAAGTTTTTCTCAGAAAGATTTTAATAAAGAAGTTGCAGATGTGCATTTTGTGCAGGATAATGAATCTTATTCTCGTTATGGTGTATTACGCGGGTTGCATTTTCAGAAAGGTGAAGCTGCTCAAGCAAAATTGGTACGTGTTGTAAAAGGAGAGATAATGGATGTAGCAGTTGATGTACGTCCGGAATCATTGACTTATGGACAATATGTTGCAGTGCATTTGAGCGGAGATAATAAAAAGCAATTATTTATACCACGTGGTTTTGCTCATGGATTTGTGGTATTATCGGATGAAGTATTATTTCAATATAAATGTGATAATTACTATATGCCACAAGCGGAAGGCGGTATTCGTTTTGATGATCCCTCGTTAGGAATTGATTGGCAACTGCCAATGTCCGACTTGATTTTATCAGATAAGGATAAGGATTTACCTTTCTTGACTAATTTATAATTACAACTATCTATAATTCTAATTACAATAAACATATGGCAAATATTTTGGTTACCGGTGGCAATGGTCAGCTAGGAAACGAATTGCGACAACTAAAATTCTCAGCATTAGATACACTTTATTTTACAGATATACAGGAGTTAGATATAACGGATAAGGACGCAATAGAGCAATTTGTTGATGAAAATGAGATTGATACTATTGTTAATTGTGCGGCATATACTGCGGTCGATAAAGCCGAAGAGGATAAGGATGCGGCCAAACTAATTAATGTTACTGCAGTAAAGAATTTGGCTGAAGTGGCTCAGGAGACAGACTGTTTACTTATACATATTTCGACGGATTATGTTTTTGATGGAAAAGCTTGTACTCCCTATGGAGAAAAGTGTACTACGAATCCGTTGAGCGTTTATGGCGAAACAAAACTTGCGGGCGAGAAGGCAATACAAAAATCAGGATGTTTATATTTAATTCTGCGCACTTCTTGGTTATATTCAACCTTTGGTAAGAATTTCATGAAAACGATTGATTTATTGTCTAAAGAAAGACATGAATTGGAGGTTGTTTTTGACCAAGTTGGAACACCAACTTATGCGCGTGATTTGGCTATAGCTATTCAACATATTATTGAGGACCTAGATGTTGTAGAGAAACAAGGAGTTTATCATTTCTCTAACGAAGGAGTGTGTTCATGGTATGATTTTGCACATAAAATTGTTGAAATAAATGGGGCATCTTGCAAAATAACACCGGTAACGTCGGATAGATTTCCTACGAAAGCTATTCGTCCTAGTTTCTCCGTATTAAATAAGAACAAAATAAAAACTCAATTTAAGATTGCTATTCCCCACTGGGAAGAGTCTTTGAAAGAGTGTATGACAAGATATCAAAACGAACAATAGTGATGAAGGAATTTAAAAGAAATATATTAATCACAGGAGGTGCAGGTTTTATAGGTACACATGTGGTACGATTATTTGTCAACAAGTATCCTGAATACCGAATAATTAATTTAGACAAACTTACGTATGCCGGGAATCTTAATAATTTGAAGGATATTGAGACTGCGGAGAATTATGTGTTTGAACGATGCGATATTTGTGATTATAATGCTGTGGTTGAGATAGTCAATAAGTATACTATTGATGGTGTGATTCATTTAGCGGCTGAAAGTCATGTTGACCGCTCTATAAAGGATCCGTTTGCGTTTGCACAAACTAACGTAATGGGTACTTTATCTCTTTTACAAGCAGTTAAGGAGTATTGGAAAGACGATTTTGCGAATAAGTTATTTTACCATATTTCAACCGATGAGGTATACGGATCATTAGAAAACGATGGAACGTTTTTTACAGAAACTACGAAGTATGATCCGCATTCTCCGTATTCTGCATCAAAAGCTTCGTCAGATCATTTTGTGCGTGCTTACCATGACACTTATGGTTTGCCAGTGGTGATTTCGAACTGTTCAAATAATTATGGCCCATATCAGTTTCCGGAGAAACTAATACCACTTTTTATTAATAATATTAGAAATAATAAACCCCTTCCGGTGTATGGAAAAGGTGAGAATGTGCGTGATTGGCTTTACGTTGTAGACCATGCGCGTGCTATTGATACTATTTATCACGATGGAAAATTGGGTGATACATACAATATTGGCGGTTTTAATGAATGGAAGAATATTGACTTGATAAAAGTAATTATCAAAACGGTTGATAAGTTCCTTCAACGTCCAGAGGGTGCATCAGATCATTTAATTACCTACGTTACGGATAGAGCTGGACATGATTTACGTTATGCTATAGATTCTACGAAATTGAAAAATGAATTAGGATGGGAGCCATCATTACAATTTGAGGAAGGAATTGAACATACAGTGAAATGGTACCTTGAGAATGCTGAATGGTTAGATAATGTGACGAGTGGCGATTATCTAAAATACTATGAAATGATGTATCGATAGAAGTAGCTCATTACATAAATTGGCAATAAAAGTGCCTTTATTCCAAATATTTAGAATAAAGGCACTTTTATTTTAAAATAATTTGTACATTAATGCTGAAATATGTTACTATAAACTAAATAGCAAAATGAAAAATTATTTATTACCTACACTTCTATCGTTTGTAATGTTTTTTTCGTGCAGTGAGGATATAAACATTCCCTTATCTGCCGATAAAGAAATTCTAAAATTTGAGATTACACAGGAGTTGAATGCTGAAGCAATTAACGGAAAAGTTTCCTGTACCCTCACAGACTCTTTGATTATTATTAACACGGAGCATGAATTGCTGAATACCAACCTTATTGCCACATTCAGTTATCTGGGAAAAATGGTTACAGTAAAAGGTAAAGAGCAAATAAGTGGCACAACTTCAAATGATTTTAATGAAGATGTTATCTATGAAGTTATTGCAGAGAATGGAGAGACTAGAAGATACATTGCTCATATTGCAAAGAAACGTAACTCATTTTTGAGTTTCTCATTCCGTCAAGAAGATAACCCTGGAGTTTTTGAGATAGCACCCCAATGTATTGTAACAGATACTTTAATTATTGTGGAGTTGGATCACAGCATAGAAAGCTATAATTTGATTCCGTCTTTTACACATAATGGAGAAGGTGTTTATGTAAACGGGAAACAACAAATAAGTGGAAACTCAATCAATAACTTTGAGAAGGATGTTGTCTATACGATAGTAGCCGAGGATGGTACACCAAAACGCTATACAGTTCGTTTTGAGAAGTCACAAACGGAGTTTACTTCTTTTGGTTTTACGCGTGAGATGAATTCAATAGTGGACGATGTAATTATAACAGAATTTGGCACGGATACTATTGACATAGTGCTTAAAGGTGTTACAAGAAATTTAATAGCAGAGTACACAACCACCGCTGCCGGTGTTAAAGTGGGAGAGATTACACAGGAAAGTGGTAAGACACCAAACGCCTTTGGACAATTGTTAACCTATACATTAATAAGTAAACAGGGGATACAGCGAACTAAATTTGTAAGAGTGCGATTAGTGAATTTAACACCATCAATCTCTATTGACGTAGAAAATGGGGCAGAAATAACCTCAAAAGACACTTATCTCAACGCTACGGTAACTATAGATGGTAAGGGCGCTTATGACAATTATACAGGAACAACAAGGGTAAAGGGACGAGGAAACTCAACATGGGGATACCCTAAGAAACCGTACCGATTGAAGTTGGATAATAAAGCAAAATTGTTGGGATTGGGGGCGGAAAAGGATTGGGTATTGTTAGCCAATCATATTGATCCGACCTTAATGCTAAATGCAGTTGCTATGAAAACGGGACAAATGCTTGAAGTTCCTTTTACAAACCATATTGTATCAGTAGATTTAACTATCAATGGAGAATATCGAGGTAACTACATGTTCACGGAACAAGTTGAGATATCTGATACACGGGTAAATATTGACTCAAAAAAGGGTTTCTTACTAGAGTTAGACACCTATTACGATGAAGACTACAAATTTAAATCTGATTATTATAAGTTACCGGTAATGGTAAAGGATCCTGATCTATCTTCGGCTGCAGATCTTGAACCAATAAAAGAATATTTTCACCAATTTGAAGCGCTTGTTGCCGATAATAGTTTTCCTGATAATAGTTATACGGAGTATTTTGACATAAATATTTTAGTGAAATATTTAATCGTATATAACTTATGCTTAAACCAGGAAATTAACCATCCTAAAAGTACTTATATGTATAAGGATGTAAGCGGGAAATTAACAATGGGACCTATATGGGATTTTGATTGGGCATTTAGTTACGAGGAGGGCAATAAACACTTTGTCAAATATGATACTCCTTTATTTGGCGATAATAGTAAAATAGGTGCAAAATTCTTTAATCGCTTCTTTGAGGATCCAAAAGTGAGAGAACTATATAAATCCGAATGGATGAATTTTAAGAATAATGTGGATCAACTTTATATGTATTTGGATGATTATGCAACTACCTCAGAGATATCCTTTGAAAACAACTTCAAAAAGTGGAATCCGACACTTGACAATAAACAAAGAATTAAAGATTTAATTAGTTGGTTGAAAAAAAGAGTGACGTATATTGATAGTGAAGTGAGCAGAATGTAGTATATAAGAAAACGGCAAAAGTATTTTTTGCCGTTTTCTATTTTATTTCTTTTTTGCCTTGAAAATTCTGCCTATCTTTCTTAGAAACTTGGGTTTATCTTGTTTCTCATCCTGCTTTTCTATAATTGGTTCATCGAACTTATTGTTTGTAATCCGTTCAATAAGATTGAGTTTTTCTTTGTAAATGGGTAGTTGTTCTGTTGTGTTTGTAACGTTTATATAAAATGGAAAGGATGCGCCATTCCAATGTCTAAACTCTTTACTAGAAAGGATATTTCTCATTGTTGAGGCAAATATAGGTAAGGACATATTTGCTCCTTGTCCGTAGCGGATAGAGCGAAAATGAATTCCTGGGTTATCAGCTCCTACGCGAACACCCATCACTAAGTGAGGTGTATAGCCAATAAACCAACCATCAACGTGATTCTGTGTAGTTCCAGTTTTAGCAGCAAGAGGAGTAGTTATACCATACCTGCTTTTAACTCCATTAGCAGTACCCTGCTCAACTGTTGCCATGAGCATGTCGTTCATGACCGAACATAGTTCGCTACTCATAACATTCTCTATGTACGATGCATCCGTATGTTTATAAATCATCTCACCATCCTTGGTTTCGATTGACAATAAGTAGAATTGCTCAACTTTTCGGCCGCCATTGGCATAAACCATATAAGGATTCAACATCTCCTGTAAAGAGAGATTTGCTACTCCTAATGCTAAGGATGGATATGCCGGAAGTTTACTCTGGATGCCGAGTTTTTGCGCATGGTTGATAACATTGTCAATCCCGGTTTCCATAAGCACCTCTACAGCGATGGTATTGACGGACTTTGCCAATGCTCCTTTAAGTGTATAGAATCCTTCGTAATTGTTGTCGCTGTTGCGTGGAGTCCAATTATCATACTCCGTGTAAGTGGTTTGTTTATTAGGGAAATATGCATCAGTTTGTGCTCCGTTTAGCACTGCTGCGCTATAGACAACCGGTTTGAAAACTGAGCCAACTTGTCGTTCTGCTTTAATCTGGTCATATTGAAAATATTTATAGTTGCTACCACCAACCCAAGCCAATACGGCTCCTGATTTTGGGTTAACAGCCATTGCTGCCGGGTGTAGTAGCATTAAATTGTATTTTATTGAATCAATGGCTGAGAAATTTACCTTTTTCTCACCTTCGACAGGATCAAATACAAACATTTCTCGTTTCTCATTAAGTACCTTCATGATGTCTGAATGGCTCATTCCTTGATTCTTTAACCTGTTGTAATGGCCAGATTGCTTAATGGTTTTATCTAATAAATCCTTATTACCATCCCAAGGCTTTTTTGTATTCCATTCCTCATTTAGTTGCTTTTGGAGCGTAATAATGTGGCTTTTTACAGCATTCTCTGCATAACCCTGTATTTGTGCATTTAAAGTGGTCACAATTTTTAATCCATCAGTGTATAGGTTGTAATTTGTACCATGCTCAGTGTTATAGTTACTAATTAATTTTATTACGTCGTTTTTTACTTGTTGTCTAAAATAGGGAGCTAATCCCGCATAGTGAGCATATGGAGCATACTTAAGTCCAAGTGTTTCCTGTTGATATTGCTCATACTGTTCTGCCGTTAAATATTCATATTTCTCCATTTGTTTAAGTACAACGTTGCGGCGTGTTAACGCTCTCTCCGGATGTAAACGTGGATTATAATAGGATGGTCCTTTAAGCATTCCTATTAGTGTTGCAGCTTGTGGCATTGATAATTCGGGAGCAGATGTAGAAAAATAATGTTGGGCGGCACTTTCTATGCCATATAACTCCTCCCCAAAGGAAACAGTATTGAGGTATAAAGTAAGAATCTCCTGTTTGTTGTACAACTCCTCAAGTCGTGATGCAACAATCATTTCTTTTAACTTTATAATAGGCATCAGTTTAACGCTCTGTTCGTCTCTTGGGAATAGATTCTTAGCAAGTTGTTGGCTGATGGTGCTACCACCTCCGGCATTTTTATTTCTTAATAGTATAGTTTTAAAAAGTACACGCATAAGACTCATGCGGTCCACCCCCTCGTGTTGATAAAAGCGGACATCCTCTGTGGCAATAAGTGCGTTGATAGCATTTGGAGAGATGTTGTTGAACGAGATAGAGCTTCGATTTTCTATGTAATATTTTCCAAGAATCTCGCCATCGCTGCTCCAAACAGTAGAAGCTTCGTCATGCTTAATATTTATTAAATCATCATCAGAGGGTAGAGCACCCCACAGGCCTATAGCAACACTGTAGAATAAGAGTGTTAAAACTAAAACACCTGCTAATGCTATAAATATTAAATTCTTAAACACCGTTATGAATAGATTACCGGACTTTTTGTCCTTTTTCTTTGTACGCATATAGTATAAATTCTAATGAAACTACAAATCTACACAAGTTTACAGATAGTAAGTGGATTGAAATAAAAATTAACTTTGCATGTACATTAATTAATTAACATTGTAAGTTATAAATACGTTTAGTGATAACAATCCCATAGGGATAAAAACAAAAGAGCTATGAAATATATTGGAGCACATGTAAGTATTGCAGGAGGAGTTGAGAACGCGCCCCTTAATGCGCATAACATAGGAGCAAAAGCATTTGCACTTTTTACTAAAAATCAAAGACAGTGGAATGCATCGCCCTATAGTCAATTCAACGTAGACGAATTTAAGGCACGTTGTGAACAATTTGGATATACTCCTGATCATATATTGCCACATGATAGTTACCTTATTAATTTGGGAAATCCGGATGCAGAAGCATTGGATAAATCTCGAAATGCGTTCTTAGATGAAATGAAACGATGTGAGCAACTTGGTCTTAACCGTTTAAACTTTCATCCTGGCAGTACATTAAAGAAAATTGCAGATGAGGAGTGCCTGACATTAATTGCTGAGTCTATAAATTTGACGCTCGACAAGACGAATGGAGTTGCTGCTGTTATTGAAAATACTGCAGGGCAAGGTTCTAATTTAGGATTTTCATTTGAGCAAATAGCTTATATTATTGATAAAGTAGAGGATAAAAGCCGTGTAGGTGTTTGTCTTGATACCTGCCACACGGTTGCAGCTGGGTATGATATTATTAGTGATCAGGGATTTACTGAAACCTTTGAGCACTTTGAAAATATAATAGGGTTTAAGCATCTTATGGGGATGCACTTAAATGACTCAAAGAAAGGTGTCGGTTCGCATTTAGACAGACATGAAAGTCTTGGAAAAGGCGCTATAGGCATTGAAACCTTTAGACGAATTATGAATGATGATCGCTTCAATAATATACCGCTTATTCTTGAAACACCTGATGATACTATTTGGGCGGAAGAGATTAAGTTGTTATACTCTCTTGAAAGCAAGTAATGAAACGAATAGGAATTTTATCCGACACGCACAGTTGGCTTGATCCCAAGATTGTAGAGTTCTTTAAAGATTGCGATGAAGTTTGGCATTGTGGAGATATTGGAGATGAAAAAGTGTCAGATAAACTAGAGATAGACTTTAATTTTCGAGCAGTTTTTGGAAATATTGATGGATATATTATCCGTCGGTCCTATCCTCAAACATTGATATTTACAGTTGAAGGCGTAAAAGTTATAATGACCCATATAGGTGGTTATCCCGGTAAGTATGCGCCAGGAATACAGAATCTTCTTTTGAAACATAGGCCTAATTTGTTTGTTTGTGGTCACTCTCACATTGCAAAAGTAATGTACGATAAAACACTAAACTGTTTACACATTAATCCCGGAGCAGCCGGTAGATATGGTTTTCATAAAGTGCGTACAGCTATGCGGTTTGTTATTGATGAACAACGAATAAAAGATTTAGAAGTAGCAGAGTTTACATAACAACAAATTATAAAGCTAACACTAACACTAACTTAAACAATACAAAAATGAAAAAGGGATTCTTAATGATACTACTGTTTATTGGTTCCGCCTGTATTGCCTATGGGCAAAGGGACTCGCGTGAGGTAAACAGGCAAACTGCCAAATATCAGCGGTTAATGGGTTTAATTGATGCCTTCTATGTTGATACCGTAAATCTACGAGGATTAACAGAAAAAGCTATTGTAAAAGTATTGGAGGAACTGGATCCTCACTCCGTATATGTCTCTAAAGAAGAGGTTGACGAAATGAATGAACCACTTGAGGGTGGTTTTTACGGAATAGGTATACAGTTTACAATAATGCGCGATACCTTAGTCGTGGTTCAGGTTTTACCTAACGGGCCATCGGCAAAAGCGGGTTTACTTGCCGGAGACCGTATTGTGGCTATTGATGGCGAGCGTATAGCAGGAGTAGGACTTAAGAATACTGATGTACGGAAAAAGTTGAAGGGTGACTTGGGAAGTAAGGTGGATATTAATGTACGCCGTAAAGAAAAAGAAATTCCTTATGCTGTAATACGAGATAAAATACCTATTTATAGTGTAAACTCATATTATATGCTTGATAATAAAAATGGCTATATTCGTATTACTCAGTTTGGAGCAAATACTGTAGACGAATTTGAAGCAGCTCTTGCAGCACTGAAAAAACAAGGTATGCAAAACCTGGTACTAGATCTTCAAGGCAATGGCGGAGGATATATGGGAGCAGCTATTGGCGTTGCCGACCATTTTCTTAAAAACAATGAAATGATTGTTTACACTGATGGCTTTGTAGGAGGGAAAAGCGAGGAATTTGCAACTGCTGCCGGACTTATGGAGGATGCTAATGTTGTAATATTAGTAGATGGAAGTACTGCATCGGCAAGTGAGATTGTATCGGGTGCTATACAGGATTGGGATAGGGGAGTAATTGTTGGTCGTCGCTCATTTGGCAAAGGATTAGTCCAAAAACAATTCCCACTTACTGACGGATCAATGATTAGATTAACCATATCGCACTACTTTACCCCATCGGGACGCTGTATACAGAAACCGTATGATGGTCCAGAGGCCTATAGTAAAGAGTTGTTTAACCGCTATACAAATGGCGAGTTGGTAAGCAAAGACAGCATACATGTAAACAATGCGCAGAAATTTACAACTAAAAATAAGAAGCGTGTTGTATATGGAGGCGGTGGTATTATTCCAGATGTGTTTGTACCTATTGATACAGGCGTAAACTATAGTTACCTTAATCAGTTAGTGGGGCAAAATGTTGTAGGAGAATATTTAATTAATTACATTGATAAAAATAGAGATGGATTAAAACGTAAATATCCGGATTTTGCAACATATAAGAAAAGTTTTGTAGTAAATGACCAAATGATAGAGGAAATAGTAGTGGCAGGAGAAAAAGCGGGAATAAAACGCGATACCAAACTTTTGGCACATGCAAAACCTACGTTAAAACGCCAATTAAAGGCCCTTATTGCTCGCGACATGTGGGATACTAATGAAATGTATCAAATATTAAACATGGATGATCCATCGGTGAAAAAAGCGCTTGAAATATTGAACACCAATCAATACAATCAGATATTAATGCAATAGTAAATTAGCATAACATACAAATAACAGGGCAGTGATAAATACACTGTCCTGTTGTTTTTTATATTAGAGCAAGAACAATTTCATTGATGTGTCTTAGTTACACGAAGTAAGCTAACCACAATAAAACTGGAAAGATAAGTTCTATGAGTAGTATGTAATGAGTAGTCAGGAGAGTGGTTTATTTATGCCTCTGGGCATTGTCACTGTTCATTTATGTGAGTTTAATGTTTACTATGGTACTTGATTGAGATACACGAACAATAAGCCATAAATAAAACATCCTCCAATAAGTTTTATGAAAACTTGTTGGAGGATGTTTGTAATATTTGAAGATAGGCTTATATTATCTTTATTCCAAATGTGAAGTTGAATACTCGCGGAGATTTTAAATCATTCTCAAATTTAGAAAATCCTTTTTCGTAGTCTAAATCAAAAGTAAATTTCCATAAATCGATACCGGCACCTACTTTACCATTCCACATGTAGTTTTTGGTTCTTAAGTCAAGTGCATTATCTTTCATATTGCCTGGGAAAGATGCTACTGGTCCTGCAAATGCACGAACTTTTAGAAGAGGTAAACGGAAAAGGTACAGACCTAGCATTACCGGAATGTCAACAGCATTGTATTTTAATGGGATAGATTCGCTAAATATATTACACTCACTTTCTCTGTGGCAGAAGTTAAAAGAAGGCTCAATATAAAATGATGAGATATTGAAACGAGCAAATGCCCCTACCATGTATCCAAGCTTAGGATCGGATTTATAGTTTTTAATATCGACTTTCATTTTTGTATTAGAAACCCCACCATGTACCCCGATAGAAATAGGTAACTGTTGTGCTGATAGCGCAGTGAAACTAAAGCAAATAATGCATGCTAATAATAGTTTTTTCATAGAATAGGTATTTGATAATTAATGATTTCGTTTAAACTCAGATAAAATGATTCCAGTAGCAACGCCAACGTTTAATGATTCCGTGGATAATTCATTTTGTGCAAAACTAGGAATGGTAAGTCGCTCCGTAATGAACGGCTCCAAAGTGGGAGAGATTCCATGTCCTTCATTGCCCATAACAATGAAACCCTTATCTGCTAAATTGGTTTTGTATATACTTTCTCCATTTAAAAAAGTTCCATAACATTTAAAATTATTGTTACAGTATGTTTTGAATAGTTCTTCCAGATCAGTATAGTGTACTTTGACTCTAAAAACGGCTCCCATGCTTGACTGAATAGCTTTGGGATTGTATTGACTTGCGCAATCTATATCGCAAAATATATTTTTTATACCAAACCAATCGGCAACTCGCATAATAGTGCCAAAGTTTCCAGGGTCTTGTATTCCGTTAAGTACTACTGAAAGAGACGTAGTTATCTGTTTTGGGTCAAACTCTGTTTTGGGTATCTCAACAAGGGCAATAACATCGGGTGCCGATTGAAAGTTAGAGATGGAACTAATCTCCTTGTCTGTTGCTTCTACAATCTCTCTAATATTTTTAATACCTATGTTGGCATCAATCCATTCTTTTGTAGCAATAAGAGTATCTATTGTCAGCCAAGGTGTTATAAGTAACTCCTGGACTAGTTTATTCCCCTCTACTTTATAGAGATTATATTTTTCTCTGAATTTCTTTTTTTCAAGGTTTTGGACTATTTTTGTTACGCGTTTACTTAACATAGATGTGTCATTTTATTTTTACAAAAGTATTAAATTTTCGGTAATTGGGAAACGGTTCAATTTATAAGATAGTGGTGGTGTGCCTATATGTGTGTGTACTTTGTGCATGCTCGGCCGTGAAGTATGTACCGGAGGATGCTTTTTTGTTAACCAAAAACAAAGTAACCATCGATTCTAGAGAGTTGTCGCAAGGAGAATTGAAGAAAATGGTACGGCAAAAACCCAATACGCGTATATTTGGTGCCTTTAAGTTTCACTTGGGGTTATACAATATGAGTGGTCGCGATGAAAATAAAAGATATAACCGATGGTTACGTTCCATAGGGGAAGCACCGGCCGTTTATGATAGTGTTGCTAAAGACCGGACGTTATCACAAATGGCGTTGCATATGCAAAATAAAGGCTTTTATGGAGGTAGTGTGTCAGATACCGTTATATTCAAGAAACGTAAAGCTAGTGTGCATTATAAAATTAAAATGCCAAAATCTACAACAATTAATAGAGTTCATTTCTTTGAGTTTGAGAAGAACGACAATATATTACACGAAACGGGCTTTAACGAGGTAAAGGATTTAATATGCAAGGACTCAACTCATACCTTATTAAAACGCGGTAAACGTATTGATGTGGATTTGCTGGAAAAAGAGAGAGAGCGTATAACCATGATGCTAAAGGAGAAAGGTTATTACAATTTCTCAAAAAGATACATTCATTTTTATGCGGATACTCTAAAAAATGAGAAGCAAGCTAATATACTGGTAACTCTCATAAACAACAAAGGACTTGATGAAAGTGCTTTTAAACGTTACAGCATTAAGAATATTACAATTAATTTGGATTATGATCCATTGTTAAGTAACAATGAGGAGGATTATGACGAAATTGTTTACAAAGGGTATACAATTCGTTATAGAGAGAACATAAAAATAAAACCAAAGCTAATTGTAGAGACATTATTATTTAATGACGGTGATATATACAATTTAAAATCGATAAATGAGTCCTATTCTCGCTTACAATCATTAGGATTATTTAAATTCATCAATATTCTTTTTGAACCTGATGAAGAGAATAATACATTAAATTGTAACGTACGGTTAACACCTTCTAAGCGTCAATCCTACAATGTTTTTCTTGAGGGAACTAACAACTCCGGTAATATCGGGGTTGGAGGAAACTTTGCCTACGGACATAAAAATTTATTCAAGGCGGGGGAGAATTTGACATTTGAGATATGGGGAGCCTTGAAAAAGGAACAGGTGGCCAATAATAACTTTTTTAGTACAACGGAGATTGGTACAGAGTTAAAACTCGTAACGCCTCAATTCTGGTTACCGGTATTTCGTTTTGAGGAATTTAGACGCAAATATGCGCCTAAAACATCCATTTCGGTTTCATTTAGTAATGAATTGACACCATTTTACAAAAGGAGCATTGTGAATTCTCGTTTTGGTTATTTGTGGCAACAGGACAAAAAGAAATGGCGATACGGATTGGACTTAATAGATTTGAATTACGTCTTTATGAATGATGTAGATGCAGATTTTATTGCCGGATTGAAAAGTAAATCAATTCAAAGTGCCTATACAAGCCACATGATACTATCAGCAAATTTTAGTACAGTATATTCAAACCAGAAAAGAGCAACAGGGTTAAACTATAGCTATTTTAAAGGAAACATTGAGACCTCGGGGAATTTACTAAATGGGCTGAGTAAATTGGCAAACTTGTCGCAAAAGACTACCGATGATGGGGATAGTTATTATGAGATATTTGATGTGCGTTATGCTCAATTCGTTAAGTTTGACGGAGAGTATCTATATAATCAATATATAAACAGAGCAAATACGTTGGTATATCGCTTCTTTGCTGGAGTTGGTTATCCTTATGGCAATATGCCCGTATTGCCTTTTGAAGAAGCTTATTTCTGTGGAGGAGCAAATGGATTACGTGCATGGAATTCGCGAACCTTGGGGCCTGGTGTATTTGATAACGAGGATAATTACCCCAATAGTGTAGGTGATATGAAACTGGAAGGCAATATAGAATATCGATGCAAGCTTTTTTGGTTACTTGAAGGAGCTCTATTTGTTGATGCCGGAAATGTTTGGAACATCAATAGAGCGGAGAGTCGTCCTGAAACTAAGTTGCGTAAGGATTTCTATAAGCAAATAGCAGTAGGAACCGGTTTTGGTTTGCGTTTAGATGTGAATTTCTTCCTGCTACGTTTTGACTTGGGAATTAAAATGGTAGATCCGCTTCAATCGCGCGGTAATCGTTTTGTACTTTTCAATAATAATGGCGGTTTTAATAAAAGTGTATTTAATATAGCCATTGGGTACCCGTTCTAACAATTAATTTAAACTTTACTTATGGTTACAACAGTCATTATATACTTATCGCTAATTCTACAGATACTTGCAGCAGCAATTGCAATATCTCTGTTTAAGCGGACAAAATTTAATGCTTCATGGATTTTAATATCCTCGGGTTTTATACTGATAGTTGTATACAGAATCTTTGAGTTGTGGCCTACCATTTATCCAAAAATGGAAGAGCAATTAGTTATCATCCAAAAATGGTTGGCATTTGTTATTGCGTTGGTACTATTCTTAGGTGTATTTTATATACGGAAGATATTTCAGTTTCTACGTAGATTGGACGAATTGCGCAATGAAACAGAGAAGAAAGTCCTATCGGCAGTAATTAAAACAGAGGAACAAGAGCGACAACGTTTTGCCAAGGAGTTACACGACGGAATTGGACCTTTATTAAGTGTTATAAAGATGCTTGTTTCAGGCTTAGATAGCGCGCGCGATTCCGAAATGAATGAGAAAATAAAGCAGAACTTATTGCAAGCTGTTGATGAGGCGGTAATCGGGGTAAGAAATGTATCGGCTAACATTAGCCCACATATTCTGAACAATTTTGGACTGCATGATGCTGTCGATTCTTTTATCAAAAAAATTGGACAAACTAATCAATATACTATTACCTTTACGTCCAATATTCAAAAAAAACGTTTTGTATATAATGTAGAAGTTATTATGTACAGAGTGATATGTGAATTAATAAACAATACGCTCAAGCATGCCGATGCCAATGCAATAGTAATTGACTTACATCAAGAGGAGCAGGTTCTATATCTTGAATACATTGATAATGGTAAAGGATTTAATGTTGAAGAACAAAGCTCCTCTGGTATGGGACTTGAGAATATGAGATACCGTTTAAATTCCGGTAATGGAGATATACAAATACGCAGTGAAAAAGGACGAGGTGTACGAGCGTACGCATATATAAATGTTTAATGGCTAATTTGCTGTGATGAAGAAATTAAAAATATATATAGTCGACGATCATAAATTATTCCGTGAAGGTTTAAAGTTGCTCTTATCCAATCAAGGATTTGTCGCGCATGTATACGAGGCTAGTAATGGTAAGGAGTTTCTGGATAATGTCCAAATGATTGATGCAGATATTGTATTAATGGATATTGAAATGCCCGAGATGAATGGTTTGGAAGCCGTTGAACGAGCAATGAGAATAAAGCCGTCACTTAAGATTATTGTTTTGTCAATGTACGGTGATGAGCAATATTATTATAAAATGATTGACCTTGGCGTTAAGGGGTTTGTATTAAAGAGTGCTGGCATAGAGAAGGTATTACATGCAATAGAGCGGGTGCATGAAGGTGAAAACTACTTTTCGGAAGAGTTGTTGATAAACATTCTGAATGCAATGCGCAATAATGGGAAGAACGAAAATGAAAGCGTTGAGAGCGAAATCTCTGAGCGTGAATTAGAAATTCTTTTTCATGTGTGTAAAGGATTATCTAATCAGGAAATAGCCGATGAGCTTTATATAAGTAAACGCACTGTAGATAAACATAGAGCTAACTTATTAAGCAAAACCGGATGTCGCAATACAGCCGCTTTGGTCATGTATGCAATTAAAAATAATATAATTGAAGTGTAAGAGCATGAGAGATACATTGTTGTTTGATTTTGACGGGGTAATAGTTGATACTGAAGGCGAATATGATAAATTTTGGAATCGTGTTAATGACCGTCTACAACTAGGATATGAGAATTTTGCACGCAAAATTAAAGGTCTAACAGCTATTCATATAAGGGAAAACTATTTAAGCGATATGAGCTCGGCTGATTGGGATTTATTAATGGATGAGTTGCATAACTTTGAAATGAATATGCCAATTTCGTTTATTCCGGGAGCTGAGGCCTTTTTACAATATTGCAGAGCAAACAATTATCAGATTGGACTAGTTACCAGCTCAGGTGATGTCAAAGTTGAGCGAGCACTAAACCTCTTAGGGTATTCTGATTTCTTTGATACAATGGTAACGGCGCAATCTATTACGCATGGTAAACCCAACCCTATGTGCTATTGCTTAGCCGCTCAACGCTTAAACCGTACACCCGGTGAATGTATTGTCTTTGAAGACTCATTTATGGGGATAGAAGCCGGAATACGCGCGGAAATGCCTGTAATTGCTATAGCAACAACAAATATGCGTAGTGATTTGAAACAGGTAACCCCGTATGTCGTATCAGATTTTACAGAGACGGAAAGTTTAAACAATTTTTTAAAACTTGTTTAAGAGTAAAAAAACGTACTTGAAATAATTGTTTCTCATTTTATTGGTTAGATTTGTGTATTAACTAATTATTAATCACTAATAACACATATTATGAAATTCTTTTTAGACACAGCAAATTTAGAACAGATAGCCGAAGCAAGCCAAATGGGTATATTGGATGGTGTAACCACAAATCCCTCATTAATGGCCAAAGAGGGCATCAAAGGGGAAGCAAAGTGTAAGAAACATTATCTTGACATTTGTAATCTTGTTGATGGACCGGTTAGTGCAGAAGTTATTAGTACTACTTTTGAGGAAATGATACGTGAGGGTGAAGAGTTAGCAGCTTTACATCCAAACATTGTTGTAAAAATACCTTGTATTGCAGACGGCATAAAAGCCATAAAATACTTTAGCCAAAAGGGAATACGTACCAATTGTACATTGGTTTTTTCTCCTGGGCAGGCACTCCTAGCTGCTAAAGCTGGAGCATCCTATGTATCGCCTTTTGTTGGCCGTTTGGACGATATTGCCAGCGATGGAATTGAGTTGGTAAGTAAAATAGTCGAAATGTATCATTATTACGACTTCTCGACACAAGTACTTGCTGCCTCTATTCGTAATACGCAACATATAATTCAGTGTATAGAGGTAGGAGCCGATGTGGCAACTTGTCCATTGTCTGCTATCAAAGGATTACTCAATCATCCGCTAACACAATCGGGATTGAAAACATTCCTAACAGATTATCAAAATTGTAATTAACACATGTACTTACGTTTATTTGAAGATAACCCTAACAGCCGCGATATTCAAAAAGTGGTTAGCGTCTTAAAGCAAGGCGGAGTAATTATTTATCCTACAGATACAGTTTATGCGCTTGGATGCGATATTATGCAGCATAAGGCAGTGCAACGCGTGGCGCAATTAAAGGGAGTAAAGCCCGAACAAGCAAACTTTTCAATTATTTGCGAAGGACTTAGCGATATTGCTGCATACGCAAAGGTCACTAACAATATCTTCAAATTAATGAAAAGAGCGCTCCCCGGTCCATATACTTTTATATTGCCAGCCACAGGAAAGTTGCCAAAAATATTGGAGAATAAACGTAAAAACATAGGTGTACGTGTTCCACAAAACTTTATCATACATGATATTGTAGAGGCGCTTGGAAATCCGATACTTACAACCTCAATACGTAATGATGACGATGTCATTGAGTATATTACCGATCCTGAGTTGATCTATGAAAAATATAAGAATCAGGTAGATATCGTAATTGATGGAGGATATGGACAAAATGAAGCATCTACCATTGTTGACTGTACAGGCGATGACATTGAGATTGTTCGGGAAGGAATAGGATCTACTGATATCTTTTAATTGTTATCGTAGAGAGAGCGAGAGAAATTAGAACTAGAAAAATATTAATACTCACCATTGATGTATAGCAATCAATGGTGGGTTTCTTTTTACTTACTGCACATAGTTAGCGCATGTGTTTTGGCTTTGTTACCAAATATGCTACCTTAGGAAAGGTGTCTGCCAATCTGGAACTACAATCAACCTATCATGAAAATAAAAGTAGCCTAGTTTGATTTATTATCGTCCGGTTTCTCTCTTCACTTTCCCGGATGGAGTCTCCGTAAAACGAGAAATAAAGCGAATCTCCTTGGGACATTGCATCGAAGGTAGAATCTCCTTTATTCGGCTGTTTAATTCCTGAATCTCCATTGTTGTCCAAGGTTCGGATTCAATGTATAATGCCAAGCATTGCCCCAATCTTGCATGCGGAATACCGGTAAAGTAGAAACGTTGATGGATAAGTGGTGCGATTAAACGCTCCAATTGTTCGGGGAACAGTTTAATACCACCTGAATTAATAACATTGTCTGCACGTCCCAGCCACGTAAAGGAGGTGGAAGAGTGTAGCTTTACCACATCATTTGTAACCAGATGTGCAACGGATAAATGTGGTGCGCTGATTATAAGACAGTCTCGGCTATCAGTTTCAAAACATATATTACCTAGCGCCGTGAATGGAGCATCGCATTGTAGTGGCCGTAAAGCTACATGCGATACCGTTTCGGTCATCCCATAGGTTGCATAGCAGCGCTTAGCAAATGGTTCCAATCGCTTCTCAAGGGTGGGCGATATGGGTGCTCCGCCAATGAGCAGAGCATTTATATATTCCATCTTTTGTGGATGGTTGTCCAAAACGCCCTCCACCTGCATGGGTACCAAAGCCGCCAAATCTATGGGATTTGTGATTGCGGCAAAAGGCGATGAAGTAGGTGGCTCCAATAGAATATTGGCGCCGGCGCTTATGGCGCGTATCAGCATCATTTTTCCTGCTATATAATTGGGAGAAAGTGATAGCAAAAGTGTAGAACTCTGATCAATGTTTAGGAAAGCATTCGTCATGCGTGCGGATGCCAGCATGTCTGTTTTGAGCAACCTAAGCGCTTTGGGCGTACCGGTAGAACCTGATGTTTGGGCATTGACATAAGGTTTGTCATTGAACCATTCCAACAGAAATTGGCGAACCTCTTCCTTATATGTTTCCACGTAAGGTTTTTCAACGAATAGGTTAATTGGTTGGTTGTCTATGCGAGTTGTTGTCATAAGTCGTTAAGTTACGTAAACTCCCACGCAGTAGTGGGGTTATATCCCAATTCCGCGCCGCTCAAATATAGAGGCGATGGGATATTATTGGTATATAGTTGCCCGGTACCCAAACCTTGTGGCATTACATTAGGATGAGTAGCGCACCACTGTGCAATGGCATTAAGGCCAATATTGGATTCTAGTGCAGAGGTAGCCCAATGGCCTATATTAAGTGCAGAAGCAAGTCTAATCCACTCCTCCGAGCCTGCAAAACCACCACATAGTGCCGGTTTAAGAATTATGTAATGCGGACGGATAGTTTCCAACATATGTTGCTTCGTGGCGGCATCGCTAACACCTATCAGTTCCTCATCTAATGCAATAGGTATAGGAGATTTACTCACAAGTGCAGCCATCTCTTTCCATTGTCCTGCACGTATAGGCTGTTCAATGGAGTGAAGATTAAAGGCGCTAAGTTGCTCCAACTTACGTGGTGCCTCGGCAGGTGTAAAAGCGCCGTTGGCATCTACACGTAGCTCAACGTCGCAGGGAGAGAAATGAGCACGTATTTCATGCAGTAATTCCAACTCTGCATTAAAATCAATAGCCCCTATTTTAAGCTTTAAACACCGGAACCCTTCATTTAATTTATCTTCAATACGTTGGCGCATAGTTTCTTTTGTGCCCATCCAAATGAGTCCGTTAATCGTAATGGTACGTTCGCCACGGGTAAAGTCACTAGGATAGGGGGTGCGTATACCACCTGTGCGCAGGTCGGCAAGTGCTGTTTCCAGTCCAAAACGAATGGAGCTCCACGAGGTTAGTTGTTCCACTGGGCGTGTGTCAATGTTGCGGCACACATTGGCTAAGGTTTCCTCATACTCCGGGCAGTCTTCAGCACTAAGCCCTCGGAATAGAGCAGCTTCCCCAATACCGTAACAAGAAGGATTAACCGAGTCCCATACCTTCACAAAATAAGTCTCCTTAGTTGTCAGTATGCCTCTGGATGTGCCCCCCGCTTCTTTAAATTGAAGACGGTAGGGCATATAGGTTGATTGTAACACCGGACTATGGGAATTTTGGGAATTTATCAAAATCCGGATCGCGTTTCTCTAGGAATGCATGCTTGCCTTCCTGTGCTTCCTCTGTAAGATAGTACAACAATGTAGCGTCTCCAGCAAGCTCCATAAGTCCGTGTTGGCCGTCTAGCTCAGCGTTAAGCGAACGTTTAATCATACGTATAGCAAGCGGACTGCGCATCATAATGGTTTTACACCATTCCACCGTTTCATCTTCTAGTTGCTCTAATGGCACAACTTTATTTACCATACCCATCTCCTCTGCTTCGTGAGCTGTGTATTGACGACATAGGAACCATATTTCACGCGCTTTCTTCTGTCCCACGCATCGTGCTAAATAGGATGAACCAAAACCACCGTCAAAACTTCCCACTTTAGGACCTGTTTGTCCAAAGCGCGCGTTTTCCGATGCAATAGTAAGGTCACAAACCACATGTAGAACATGTCCTCCACCAATGGCGTATCCATTTACCATAGCAATAACAGGCTTAGGGAGTGAGCGGATAGCTTTGTGCAAATCCAAAACGTTAAGGCGTGGAACACCATTCTCGTCAATGTATCCGCCAGTACCTTTTACGTTTTGATCACCTCCGGAACAGAATGCCTTGTCACCGGTCCCGGTAAGAACTACTACGTTAATCTTGCTGTCCTCACGGCAAATACGCATAGCATCAAGCATATCTACGTTTGTTTGCGGACGAAAGGCATTATACACCTCAGGACGATTAATCGTTATACGTGCAATACCTTCGTAGAAATCAAATTTAATATCGGAATACTCCTTTATTGGAGTCCAAACTCTTTTTTCCATGTTTATTGTGTTTTAAATGAATTTTCAGTTGTAAGTGCTTTAAAATAATCTTTCAATATGGCGCCGCTGTCAACACTGTCCGTTTTTATAACCACAGCTGCGGTGGTTGTTGTTTTATAAAATAGCCATTGTGTGGCGTCTATAAGCTGGTCGGTATCAGTTACCTCACATGTCGGAATACCATATAAAGTGATAAGTGCCGTAAGATTAATGTGATGTTGTACTTGAAACAGCTCCTCCACGCACTCCATATCCGACGAACCCGGTAGAAAACGGAAAATGCCTCCTCCGCCATTGTCTACTACAATCAGTTTAAGATTAGCCGGTAAAGGGCGTATTCCTAAAGCGTTACTATCATACAAGAAGCTATTATCACCACTAATAAATAGTGTTGGAGTTTCATCCACATTGGCGGCTCCAAACGCAGTCGAGGTGGAACCGTCAATTCCACTTGTTCCTCGGTTACAATCCATGCGAGTATAGACGGGCATATCAATAAGCTGCATATAGCGTACTGCCGTTCCGTTCCCTACCTGAATTCTGTATCCTTCAGGAATATGTTTGGCAAGGGTATTGAATGCGGTAAGATCACTCCACGGTGTTTGTGCCACAAATTGGTTGTGACGCTTCTTCCCTAATTGTGCCACTTTTTGCCAATTCTCTTGGTAACTCTCTTGGAAAGCAGGAAATAGTCCCATAACCGAATTAAAGAATGTACCCGGGTTGCATGCAATGCAGTTGGTTAAGTTCATGTATCCATCCGGTACTTCGTGGCGCTGTCCAATGTACCAAATGTACTTTGGTTTATATAGTCTAATATAGGCCTTAATTTGGCGTGAAACAATGGCTCCACCGGTAACAAAAAGTAGTTCTGGAGCATTCTCCTCCTTTTGTGAGGGAGTCATGGCGCTAAGTGTACGGTCTATGTTGGCAATCGTGTCAGTTTGTTGCAGGTTACTCACTGTTTCGGTAAGTACCACAATGTTTTTATTGGCTAAGGTTTTTACAGCTTGTTCAAACTCCACGCATGGAGGTGCAAAACCGGCAATAAGCATTACCTTATTAACGTTCTCAAGCTGACTACGAAGTTGTTGAAGCGTATCTTCGTTTGGCAAACAAGTACACCCCATAGAGGTAATTACTCGCTCTGGTGCAGGTGGTTGCGAGGTGAAGTTATATAATGGTTCGTCCAGCGGAATATTAATATGTACAGGGCCCCTCTGTCCGCTCATAGCTAAGTTAATAGCCTCATTTACTACACGGTTGGTATACCAATGGTCATTATTACGCGCATAGTCAACGGGTAATTGGTAGGATGCCTTAACATATGGTTTCAATACTCCCTGTTGTTCAATAATCTGACTATCGTCCTGATTTAGCCACTCCGTAGGGCGGTCGGCAGTAAGTATAACGAGCGGAACACCCTGGTAATAGGCTTCGGCAATTGCCGGTGCGTAGTTTAGCATTGCAGTTCCCGAGGTACATGTCAATACTGCAGGACGTTGTGTTTGTTGAGCAATACCAAGCGCAAAGAAAGCGGCCGAACGTTCGTCCACAATAATATGCTTTTTAAAATATGAATTAGCATGGAACGTCACCAATAATGGCGCATTGCGCGACCCCGGGGAAAGTACTACATTATCAATCCCTTTAGCCTCTAATATATTGAGTAAAGAATTTACCTGTGGATGTTGTGAATATATATTATCCATGTTGAATGTCGTTTATAAGTGTAAGTAACGTACGTGCTTTGTTTTCTGTTTCCTGCCATTCCGCTTCGGCATTGGAGAGAGCAGTAATCCCACCCCCAACGTAAAGTTGAGCCATATTGTGTGCCAACTCCATGGAACGGATATTGACAAAGAAACGAAAATCACCGCCGGGAGTTACAGGTCCCAAATAGCCGGCGTAATACCGCCGTTTATGCAACTCATGGCACGCAATACTTGTTTGTGCACCACCTACCGGAAGTCCACACACGGCAGGCGTGGGATGCATAAGCTCTAAAAGTGTTTGAGCTTGTTGTACATTCGTTACCTCGGTGGCTGTGAAACGGGTACACAGATGTGCCACGGGGCCGGCTGTATGCGTGTGTAAGGGGGACTGCGTAACACGCTGTATACCTGCTTGGGCAAAACAGTCAGCAATATAGTCGGTAACCATTTGCTGCTCCTCCTTTTCCTTCTCGCCCCATTCAGAGAGCATGCTCGTTGACTGCGTTCCCGCTAAGGACATGGTCTCAATGCCTTTGTTTACATAGGACAATAAAGTCTCCGGCGAAGCTCCCATCCACTCGCCATGCCCGGGGGCATATACCCAGAATCTAAAAGCATGCCTATAGTGACGCATCGAGTTGAAAAGATGGGTATGGAGTTCTTTAGCAAGTGGCGCTGAAATAACGCGGGAATACACAACCTTTTTAAGGAGTATATTGTCTATTTGTTTAATTACGGCGTTTAGGGCAGTCAAATATTGCTCCTTCGTAACCTCTAAATTCAGGCATGGCATAGAGATAGGAGGAAATAGAGTGTCCTTTAACCACTTAATTTTCTCTGCAGAGTGGATATCCTGCTCTGTAAAATCGTTTTTAATAAACAGTGTCTGCTCCTTATTACTGTAAGGATGCATAATGAATCCGCTATCTGTAATAGCGGATGATACTCCCGTAATGGATGGATTGCTAAGTTGGGCACCAAAATGTATCTCATCCTCTCCGGGAAGTATGTAGGTATAAAAAGGGATGTTGTTGTCCCTGCATATCTTCCAAATCGCTGCTAATGTTGCCATACTCTTAAATAATATGCGAAAATAGCAATTTAGAATTATACTTGAAAATAATAGCGCAGTCCATACTGCTTGGACTGCGCTATTATTTTACAAACCTTGAAAGCATATTCACAAACAGTGTACAATAGTTTTAAGTACATAAATGGTGTACAGATTATCCTAATCCGCCACCAAGTGATTTGTACAGTTTCACCACGGCCACTTCTCTATCGCGAACGGCTTTTGTTAGTGCAATTTGAGCATCAAAGTATCCACGTTGCGCATCGAGCACATCCATATAGCTTATAACACCATTAATATATTGTAACTCCGCACATTTCAAATAAGCTGCGGCTTCCTTCTCCAAATTTCTACGTAGTGTTACTATCTCTATGGTTTTATTTGCGTCTGTAATGGCATTGCTCACCTCTTGTAAAGCCATAAGTACACTTTTCTGATAGCGTAGAACCTCTTTTTCATAAGCAGCTTCGCTAGCCTTTAGCTTTGCTCTATTTTGTCCCATGTTTATAAGCGGCATCAAGGCAGCTCCACCAATGGCCCAGTGTGGCGATTGAATAAACTCTTTGAGACTACTGCTTTCACTACCTAAACTCCCGGTTATAGAGAATGTAGGAAATAAGGACGTAAATGCCACGCCAACTTTACTTTGTGCAGAACGTAAGTTTTGTTCGGCAACTAGCATATCCGGACGTCCCATAATTAGGGCAGATGACAGATTGGCCGGAATAGCAAAATCCAAAAATAGTTTATTGTTATCAATCTCCATCTCCTCCTGAGGGCGCTTGCCTACAAGAATGGCTAAACTATTTTCTTTAAATTGTATATCCTTTTCAAGTTGAGGAACAAGCGTAGCCGTACGTGCATGCTCTACCTGAGCTTGCTTATATGCCGTTTCAGACGTTAATCCGCCTTCATAGCGTAGTTTAGCCAGTTTTATGGCTTCTTCTCTAGCCTTTAGTGTTTGGCGCACAATTGAAAGCTCCTCCTTCAGTGTTTGAAGCTCTAAGTAATTCTGCACTACTTCGGCAACCACTGTAATTTGTACCCCTTTAGCTGCTTCGACCGAACCAAGATATTGTGCTTTTGAACCGTCTTTTGCCCATCTGTTTTTACCCCAAATGTCAATATCCCAGGATAGTTTTAATAAACCATCGGTCTGTCCGTATTCTGCACCACCTTTTTTCAAATCATATGTAGCTTTCGCATCTATTTTAGGGTATAGATTACTTTTTTCTACTCTATACAATGCTTGCAGCTCATTAATGTTTGCCAAGGCAATGAGCATATCTTTATTATTATCTATTGCCGTTGCTATATAGTTGGAAAGGGTAGGATCATCGTAAAGTTTCCACCACTCGCCAACTTTGACAATAGTGTCACTTTTCTCAATCACCTCATTCAAGTCATGTTTTCTATTTACAAAATTCTTTCCCGCTTTACATCCGCCAAGGGATAGGGCAATAAATGCGAATAGTGCTATATTAATTATTGATTTCTTCATAATTCTCCCTATTTGTGGTAACAACATCATTGTTTTGCTGTGATGTTTTTCTGTGTTTTTTGAATTTATATATCTCAATAAAGAAGAAAGGAACCAACGCTATACCTATTGTAATGGCTACTAACATTCCAAAGAAAATACCAACCCCTATAGATAGACGCCCGGCAGATCCCGGACCATTTGCCATGACCAAAGGTAGCATACCCAAAACAAAGGCTAGGGAGGTCATTACAATGGGTCTGAAACGTTGCGTGGCTGCTGCAATAGCGGCTTGAACCGGCTCTTTGCCATTCTCCACTTCGCGTTTGGCATACTCAACAATCAGAATGGCATTCTTTGCCGATAGTCCTATAAGTGTAACCAATCCAATTTGGAAATAAATATTATTCTCCAATCCCCATATCGCTATTCCAATATAGGATCCCAATGCCGCTACAGGCAAGGATAGCAACACTGCAATAGGTACGCTCCAACTCTCGTACTGAGCGGCAAGGAATAGAAAGACAAAAAGGAAAACCAAAGCCACAACAATTGGTAGTTGTCCTTCTGCAATTTTCTCTTGGTAGGATAAACCGCTCCAGTCAAGCCCTATTCCTTCCGGTAGGTGCTCCCGGACAATTTCCTCCATGCGGCGCATTGCCTCGCCCGAACTGTATCCGTCTGCCGCGTAACCGTGCACAGATGCGGTAGGGAACATATTAAAGCGTTTTAGCGTTCCCGGACCGGTGGTATATCTGGCTTCGCCAACTGCTGTTAATGGAACCATTTTTCCTTGCGAACCGCGAACAAAGAACAAATTAATGTTCTCTTTGCCGGCACGGTAGGAAGCGTCAGCTTGAATATAGACTTTATAAACACGGTTAAACATGTTAAAGTCATTTACATAAACAGAACCGGTATATGCCTTCATTGTTGAGAAGATATCCGTTAGCGGAATACCTAAGAATTTTGCTTTGTCTCTATCAACATCATAGAACAACTGTGGTATCTCATTCTGAAAGGATGAGGATACGGAGTTAAAGCGTTTGTCTTTGTTTGCATAATAGAGTAATGTATCGACAGCTGCTTCCAATTGTTCGGTTGTCATGTCTCCGCGTGCCTCGAGCTGTAGCTCAAAACCTCCGGCACTACCCAATCCCGGAATTACTGCCGGTTTCTGAATGTATATTTTGGCTTCAGGGTAGCTTTTAAGTTCAGTACTTATTTCATCAATTACTTTATTTATAGAGTATCCTTTGGATTTTCGCTCTTTCCAAGGTTTAAGAATTACTGTCAATTCAGCGGCAGACTGTAATGTCCCAGTGCGTGGACTTTGTCCGGATACATGTTGTACAAAGGCCACAGCTTTGTGTTTATCAATGAAGTTTACCGCATTTTCAGTAATAACGCGTGTGCGTTCAAGCGTTGCTCCTTGTGGTAATTCAATTTCTACGCGGAAGTATCCTTGATCCTCCTCCGGAATGAACCCTGTAGCCGTTATCTTATTCATTACAAAAATGGCAATAAGGGTAAGTCCAAATGCAGCAATGGTACGTTTTCTATTTCTAATCAACAAGTTCAAAAATCCTACATACTTGTTGTTACCTTTTAGCATCCAAGCGTCAATCTTTGCAAAAACAACGTTATGTTTCTTCTTTGTTGGGCGCAGTATTAGCGCACACATAGCAGGGCTAAGTGTCAAGGCTACAATGGTAGAGATACATACCGAAACCACAATGGTAATAGCAAATTGGCGATACAAAATACCGGTTATTCCACCTAGAAAACTAACAGGTACAAATACCGCAACAAGCACTAAAGTGGTCGCTATTAAGGCTCCCGTCAAGCCACGCATAGCTTTACACGTAGCCTCAAAGGGAGATAGTTTCTCCGTACTCATATAGTTTTCCACAGCTTCCACCACCACAATAGCATCGTCTACCACAATACCAATAGCTAATATCAACCCAAGGAGTGTAAGCATATTGATTGAGAACCCGAATGCCAGCATGACACCAAAGGTCCCTATAAGTGAAATAGGTACAGCAATAAGCGGTACAAGTGACGCACGCCAATTTTGCAGTGACAGGAAAACCACCAACACTACTAAAAGTAATGTTTCAAAAAGAGTTTTATACACTTCATTGATGGATTCATTGATATATGAGGTTATATCAAACGTAACCTCATGGTCAATACCCTCCGGGAAGTTTTTACTAATGGTTTCCATGGTTGCTCTAACTTGTTTAGAAACCTCAACGGCATTTGCTCCGGGCAACATATATATGGATAACATGGCGGCATTAGCATTGTTAACACCACTCTCCGAGGAGTAGGAACCAGCCTCAAGCGATACTTTTGCTACATCCTTTAGTCTAATAATAGACCCATCATTATTTGCGCGAATAACAATTTGTTCAAACTCGCTTACGGTTGATAAACGCCCTGGTGCTGTAATGGGGATAGTTAAATCCTGATTCAATATAGGTTGCATACCTAACACTCCGGCAGCCGATTCACGGTTTTGTTCTTTCAACGCATCCTGTAAATCCTTAACGGTAAGTCCAAAGTTTGCCATTTTATCCGGCTGTACCCATATACACATGCCATAATAACGGCTACCAACGTTGGAAATACGTCCAACGCCCGGTACACGCTTAAGAATGTCTATAACATTAATAGTGGCAAAATTACTAAGGTATATCTCATCGAATTTTGGGTCGTCAGATGTAAGACAAACGGTCATTAACTGACTTGGCGACTGCTTCTCGACTTTAATACCATTTTGAATTACCTCAGCAGGTAATCTACTTTCAGCCAGTTTTACACGATTTTGAATCTCGATAGCTGCTAGCTCCGGATTTACGTCCACATCAAACGTAATGCTTATACTAAGGGATCCGCTGTTGTTACTGCTCGATTCCATGTACAGCATGCCCGGCGTACCATTAATTTCTTGTTCAATGGGTGTTGCCACGGCTTGCGATATGGTTTGTGAACTTGCTCCCGGATAGGAAGCACTCACTTTTACAACCGGAGGTGTAATTTGCGGATACTGGTCAACGGGAAGTTGATATATGCCTATAATTCCAACAATAGCTATCAGCATGGATAGTACTATGGAAAATATGGGACGTCTAATAAAAAAATCATTTTTCATATATACACATTGATTAGAATAGGTAAATACCTATTAAATGGAACACAATAAATGTGGAGGTATAAGTTACTTTTGTAACGGTTGAGACGCTTCGACTGCTTTAATCAAGTTACCCGGAGATAGTTTATGTTGCCCTTCGATAACAATATTTTCTCCTTTAGCTAATCCACGTTCAATAACAACGCGGTTTTCGAATTCCGCACCTGTTTCTACAAAACGTTTTTCAACCGTCTGATCTTCACGTACTGTGAAGATGTAAGCTCCTCCTTTTTCTATTATCAACGCTTTTGACGGTACAACAACTGCATTCTCGTATAAATCCAGCAGTAGCTTTACTTTGGTAAACTGTCCGGGTAATAATTTGCGTTGTGGGTTAGGTAACTCTGCGCGTACGCCAAAGGTTCCGGTTTGTGGGTCCACTTGAGGCTCAGCAAAGTCTACAATTCCTTTTATAGGATAAATGGAGTTGTCGGCCAATGTGATTGTAACGTTGGGCTGCCACGAGCGGGTAGTGTCTCGCTCTCCAAGTTTTACGTTACGCTGTTCGCTCTTTAAGTAATCAAGAGCCGTAAGGCTAAAATCCACTAATACCGTATCACTATCTACAATGGTAGCAAGTAACGATTTTGAGCCGGGACCAACAAGTGTACCAATATCGGCATGACGCTCGCTAATGTAACCGGATATTGGCGATGTTACACAAGTATAGCTTAGTTGTAACTCGGCTTGTGCTAAATCAGCCTCACTCATAGCAACATTTGCCTTAGCACTTTCGGATGCTGCTATGGCATTATCCAAATCCAGACGACTTACAGCATTTTGTTCATAAAGAGGTACCAGACGTTCTAAATCTCGTTCAGCTTTGCGCTGCTGTGCTAAATCCTTTTTCAATTGCGCATTTGCTTTGTCGGCTTTAGCCTTCAATTGATCCTTATTAATAAAGAATAACGGTTGGTTAGCCTTAACCTTGGTTCCTTCTTCAAATAGCATTCTCTCTAAATATCCTTCAATTCGGGCATGTACTTCGACAAAATGCCGCGCACGTATACGTCCTACATATTCTCCATAAATTTCTACATCATCTGTTTCTACAGATTCTACCACAACAGGTATTGCTTCAATCGTCTTTTCTTCACGACAAGAAAATAAGAAAACGCTCACTGTTAATAAAAGAAACACTTTTTTCATACACCTATAATAAATTTGTTTTCTAATTATAGGGCAAAACTGTGCCAGAAATTGTAAATATATATTAAGTGGTTGATTTACAGTGTGAGCATTTGAATGAGTTAATTATAAAGGGTCAAAAACTGTGGAATAGGTCTACAAAATATATGTAAAACTCTACATAAAAAATGTATTCTGTGGCTTAGTGAGAAATAGATTGTATTGTTTGAGCTGTGTGATTTTACATGAACCCTGCTCAGGGGGTATTATTTGTAATAGTCGGCTGTGATTTGCTTTACACCCTCTCTATATCTTCTCCGTGTTCTGTCCGTGTTTCCTCCGTCTT